>JAWOHY010000144.1:0-4684 GCA_046484945.1 Bacteroidales bacterium | reverse complement strand
GCTTCAAGCCAGGTATATCCGATATCTGAAACTGTCTTCAGCGCGCCGGCAGGACCGGCTTTCATGGCATCGCGGATGGTGTAAAGCTGCAGGCCGATGTCGGGTTTGCCGGGCATTGCCCTGAGCAGGCGTGGGGACATGGTCATGGCGAAGGTGGATAAAAGCGTGGTTTTTAGAAAGTTTCTTCTTGTTTGCATGATTTTAACAGAACACGGATGACACGGATACAACAGATTCACACAGATAATTTCCAAATTTACTCATTTCCAAATTTCCAAATTTTCAAATAATCTTTTCCTCAGCCGGATCCCAGAAAACGCGGCGGTTTTCCTTGTATGCCAGCGTACCCATATGGGCCGTCATGGCTTCGTCGAATGCCTGGTCGATATTGCAGCTGGGCTGGCCGCCGTTGCGGATGCAGTCGAGCCACTCCCTGAGGTGGAGATATGTTGTATCGACCCTTTTGCCGCCACGGTAGGTGTACATCAGCCCACGGCCGGCAAAGTATTGCTCGGTCGGTGAGGTAATGGCGTCGACCTGCTTGAGGCCAGGTGTGTAAGTCAGGATCGGCAAAGCGGGATCGATTACGCCGTTTTCCAGCTTCTCACGATACCGCGTAGAGCCCGGGTCGGCATAGACGGTCAGCGATGAGCCGAGCTCCATGGTGGCGTCGTGCCCCATGATCACCCGGCCGCGGCGACGGTTGCTGGCAAGCGTAGCGCTGTAAAGGAGCGTCAGGTCCTTTTCGGGGTATTCGAATACGGTTTGCAGCACATCCGGGACCGTCCTGCCGTCCTTGAAAAAGTAAATCCCCCCGCTGGACACCGCCGAATGAGGTATGCCCAGTTCCAGGATCTGGTTGATGGCGTCGTACTCGTGGGTGAGAAGGTCACCTGAAAGGCCGGTGCTGTAATCCCACCAGCAGCGCCAGCGGAAAAAGCGCTCCAGGCTGAAATCGTGCCAGGGCGCAGGGCCGATGAACTGCTCCCAGTCGATGTTATTCGGGCCCGCCTCAGGATGTATGGGATATACCCAGGCGCCGTTGGGATCGTTGCGGTTGGTCGTCACTTCCACCAGGCTGATCCTGCCCAAAACACCCTGGCGGACCACCTCCTTTGCCTTCATGTAGCTCTCATTCTGCCGCCCCTGGTGGCCGAGCTGGAAAACGACATTGTTTTCCTTCACTGCCTGGCGCACCTCATAGGTCTCCTCCACTGTCCAGGTCATCGGTTTCTCGCAATAGATGTGCTTCCCGGCCCTGGCGGCAGCCATCGACATCGGGCCGTGCCAGTGGTCGGGCGTCGCGATGATCACGGCATCCACATCCTCCGCCTCGATCAGTTCCTGGTAATTGCTGTATCTACGCGGCATCTCCTCCATCCTGCCATTCGTCCCTTCCTTGTAATGATTGGCCCCAGCCTCCCGCGCCTCTTCCCCATATACGTCAAATATGTCGCAAACGCCCGTCACCCTGACATTCAGGCTCTCCTGCGCGAGGTAGTCCTCGTACCTTTTATCCAGCTTGTTCGTCAACGCCCCTTCCATCATCCCGTTGATCATTTTCGGATGGGCAAAGCCCGCTGCCATCAGGATGTCCCTGCCGCGAAGCCCGTACCCGATGATCCCCAGCCGGATCTCCTTCTCCTGACCACCCGCCGGACGCAGCTCAGGAGCCGTAAACTGAATATTCAGCTCCTCCTGGATGCTGGTCTTCAGCAACTTTTCAAATTTCCTTTTGCGGTAAAATGCATATGCCAGCCCACCAACGACCGGAAGGCTGATCAGCGATTTTAATAAGTCTCTTCGGTCCATGAATCAACTTTAAGTTGAAATTTATTGACTTGATTTTGCCACAAAAACACGGAAACACAAAATTTCACGAAATAGAAAGGCGAAATCTTTTTGTGATTTTTAGTGCTTTTGTGAATTAGTGGCATAAATACAAGATAAATAAAACATTTAATTCTTATCACTTTGAACTTTTCCCTTTGAACTTTGAACTGAAAATCAGCCTGTCCAGCCCAAATTCTTTCCAAGTCGGAAACACAAACAACACTGCCAGGGCGATGAATTCAATCAATATCCTGTTGACGACCAGGTAGCTGCCCTCCATGGGTACGGCATATTTTATCCCGACAAAAGGTGGATGCGACAGGTAATACAGCGCCAGCAGCGCCATACCGGAAACAATGGCAACGCGGGTGAACGCCCCCAGCATCAGCCCCAGGCCGATGAGGATCAGCCCCCAGATGTTCAGAAGGTCGATTACCTTCAACACATCGGGGTTTGCCGCCAGGTTGAAGAAAAATTGCTTCATGAACCCGCCGGAGTCCATCAAATAGCTAACGCTCGACCAGTTCGGGTTCACCAGCTTCGCCAGGCCTTCATACAAAAAGTGCCATCCGATGGCCAGGCGGAGGAAAGTCAGCCAGAGTTTTTGGAATATGGTCATTGTTTCGTGTTTCGTGTTTCGTGTTTCGTGTTTCTTGTTCCAGGTTCATTGTCCCCTCTTCTCCTCTTCTCCTCTTCCCCTCTTCCCCTCTTCCCCTCTTCCCCTCTTCCCCTCTTCCCCTCTTCCCCTCTTCCCCTCTTCTCCTCTTCCCCTCTTCCATGCCTCAAAAATAACAAATTTCTATCTTTGCAGGGATGGAGTCCCGGAATGGTCATATCCTTGCCCTGGCTTTGCTGGTTTTAGGCCTGGTGGCGATGGCGGCGCAGGTTATCGTGATCCGCGAGTTTCTGGCGGCTTTCCAGGGGAATGAGCTGATCATCGGCCTGATCATGGGCGCCTGGATGCTGCTCACCGGCGCCGGGGCATATTTAATTTCCAAAACAGGGATAAAATCGCCGGTAACCCTGCTCATGATTCTCCAGACAGTCCTCGGCACGCTGCCTGGTATCATGCTGGCACTGCTGGCCATGGCCAAATCGCACTTTATCCCGGCCGGGGCCATGGGGGGCATGCGGGAGATTATCATTATCCTGTTTATCGTCCTCGCCCCCTTCTGCCTGGTTTCGGGCATGCTGTTCCCGCTGCTGGCCGGGGAATACTCCAGAGCCAGGAACAAGAATATGGTTGCAAAGGCCTATGCGCTCGATTCGGCAGGGAGTATCGCCGGCGGACTCATCTTCAGCCTTTTCTTCATCTTTATCCTGACCAACATCCAGGGCATGCTGGTCCTCGCTGTGCTGAGTTTCGCCTCCACCCTTCTGCTGGCATGGACATACCGGAAATGGTTCCTCGGAGGGGTAATCATACTCATTGCCACAGCTTACGTATTATTTCTGCACCATGGCAAACCCGATGAAAGGATGGCCCGGATGCTGTTCCCTCACCAGGAGGTCCTGGAAACCCGGATCACCCCGTTCGGGAAGCTGGTTGTCACCCGCACCGGCGACCAGCTCAACCTGTTTGAAAACAGCGTGCCGGTGGTCACCGGTGAAGATATTGTCGCCAGGGAAGAATCGGTGCATTACGGCATGGCGCTGCATCCCAACCCCGAAAAAGTGCTGATGATATCTGGCGGGGTGGGCGGCACCCTGGAAGAAGTGCTGAAATACCCGGTTGAAAAACTCGATTACCTGGAGATCAACCCCTGGCTGATAAGGCTGGCCGGCGATTACGAGCTTTTAACCGTCGACAGGCGGGTTAGCATCATCCACCAGGACCCCAGGATCTTCCTCAACCGGGTTGAAACCCGGTACGATGTGATCCTGCTGAATGCCCCCGAGCCCATTTCCGCTGAATTAAACCGCTATTTCACCGTCGAATTTTACCGCCTCCTCAAATCGGGGATGGATCGCGACGGCATATTGTCCCTATCGATCCCCGCCGCCGGCAATTACATGAGCGAATCCAGCCGGGCGCTGCATTCGGTAACCTGGCATACGCTGCGGGAAGTCTTCGGCCATGTCAGGATCATTCCCGGGGAACGGGACTATTACCTCGCATCCGAAAGCGATTTGACCGGTTCCATCCTGGATGCCCTGGTCAAAAAAGATATCGACAATCTCTATGTCAACCCTTTTTATCTCCGCGAGGAATTGATGAATGCACGCAGCGAACTGATCATGAAGGAATTATATTCCGGGCCGGTGATTAACCAGGACCTCAGGCCATATAGCTATTCCCAGGCGCTCCGTTACTGGATGAGCCTTTTTCAGTTCGACGGCCGCATCATCCTCTTTTCGCTGGCCGGGCTGGTCATCCTGGCTTTCGTATTCTTCGGGCCGTTGAACCTGGGGTTGTTCGCCAGCGGTTTCACCTCCTCGTCGGTGGTTTTCCTGTTAATGATCTGGATGCAGGTGGTGTACGGCTTCATCTACCAGATGACCGGGGTGGTCTTTGCCGTTTTCATGGCAGGACTGGCCATCGGGTCGCATAACAGGCTGCTTTTTTACAAAAACAGCACTTTCCGCGGATTCCTTACCATCCAGGCAATTATTGGCGCTTTTTGCATACTCCTGGCTGCAGTGATGTACTTCATCCCCTCCTCCACCAGCTGGCTGGTGATCCTGCTGATCCTCATGCTGGTGGGAGCCAGCGGCCTGCTGACCGGCATCCATTTCTCCCTGAGCGCCCATTTGCGAAAATCAGGTTTCCTGCAAAGTTCCGGCGAAGCCTTCAGCGCCGACCTGATCGGCTCTGCTATCGGCATCGGACTGGTAGCGGTGTATGTGGTGC
>JAWOHY010000139.1:0-14499 GCA_046484945.1 Bacteroidales bacterium | reverse complement strand
GATGTGACCAGGTAAGGCTCTCCCGGGTCCTTTTCCAGCCGGATGCCTGCCTGGTATTTTTTACGGTAATCGATATCATACCGAAGCGAAAGCCGGAGCGGTGATCCAATGTAATCGGGCGCTTTTATATCACCATTGGCATCCGTTTTTTCGAGATAACCACTCTTTTTTTCCGGCGTGAAGGCCGTTTTTACCACAAGTTGCTGGCGGACCGGCATCCGGCGGGTCTTTTTATGGCCAGGCTTTTCCCGGTAAATGACCGACACCAGTGGCATCACCCTGGCGGTCGTCTGGCTATCCCAGCCATCTACAAAAACCAGTTCATATACCGACAGCATATCGCCGTATTTCAGGCGGTATTCTTTGAGCTTGTTGAGCTGGTAACGGCTGATCAGCCGGGCCTCGAGCAGCAGGTCGGCCTCCTCCGAATTGATATGCAACGGATCTTCGAGCCAGTGGTCAATCAATTCCCGCCATTCCTCGACCATTGAGAGGTATTCATCTTCCGATTGTACCAGTTCGCTGACATAATCCTCAAATTCTATCGTTTGTTGTTGCGCTGACTGGCTGTGTGTGATGCCTGATATATGCAGCAATAAGCTGCTTAAGATTAAATGTAAGCATTTTAAAAGATGATGTTTATGTGGCTTCATGTTCAGCGAATGTCATATTGAATGGAGATGATGGGTGTGAAGCCCAAATACTGATGGTACAAGGATGAGAATTCGAGCAGGAAACGCTGGTAGCGAACCCCGGCTCCAAAGGAACACTGCACTGGTAATGCCCTGATCCCTAAGCGGATAAATATCAATTCTTTAAAAATAATCTCGCATCCGGCCATGATGCTGGGAGAATGGTCCATCTCTTTTTCGACTTCGACCGTCAGGAGAAATTCCCGGGAATACCGGTATGCCATTCCCAGCCTGATGTTGCCGGGCAGAGTAGCGTATGGCTTGCTCTTATAATAGAAACCGAACGGATTGAAGGTGGCAAAACCGAGGCTGAATCGGTCTGTTAAATGGACCATAGCGCCGATTTTATAGCCGACCTGATGCATCGCCGGGGATTCGCCTCCTGCTTTCTGGTAAATGTATATCAGGTTGATACCGGTCATTAATCTGTGCCCGAAACTTCTGCCGTAACCGACGATTAACCTTTGGTCGATCCAGGAAGCGTATCCTGAAAAGACTGCCCCCAGGCCGAAGCAACCGTTTCCGGCAGGAAAAGCCGCTGCCAGTGCATAGTTGCCCAGCTCCTTCAAGAAATAGCGCTGCTCCAGGCTGGTTCCCAGCGAAACATGGCTCCGCCCCGCCATCCCCGCCGGGTTGTTGATCACCGTCCATACATCCTCCAGCATCACCGACGATCCCCCCAGCCCCGCGCTACCAGCCCCCACCGGCCTGTCCTGTCCCACGATAGCACATAAATATGCTATCAGCAGAATGGTTAAAAATGTGTTTTTCAGCATAAAACAAGAAATTTAAATCCCAAAATCTCAAATCTCAAATTATATTCTAACTTCTATATTCTAACTTCTATATTCTAACTTCTATATTCTAACTTCTATATTCTAACTTCTCTACTCTATTAATCCCCTTTTCCACCCATTTATACCCGGTGCTCACACCGAAAAATGCTAATTTTGTTAAAAAAAGATCATGAATGATTCGATACTGACCTTTCTGAATGCGCTGAAGGAAAACAACAACCGGGAATGGTTTCTGCAAAACAAGGGGCAATACCAGCAAGCCCGGGAGGAACTGGAAACTTTTATCAATGACCTGATCCCTGTGATCAGGGATTTTGACCCGTTGATTGATATGATATCAGCGAAGGATTGTGTTTTCAGGATCTATCGTGATGTAAGGTTTTCTCCGAATAAGTTGCCATATAAAACCAATATGGGGGCTTATATCGCCCGTGGCGGTAAGAATTCACCGATGGCCGGTTATTATGTCCATTTCGAGCCCGGCGGATCTTTTCTCGCCGGAGGAGTATACATGCCGCAGCCTGACGTGCTGAAGATGTTACGGCAGGAGATCTATTACAATTTTGATGAATTCACCGGGATCATCCACAATGAGAAATTCAGGAAGGTGTTCGGACAAATGGATGATGATAATAAGCTGAAGACGGGTCCGAAAGATTTTCCGAAGGATTTTCCCGGCATTGAGTACCTGAAGTTCAAGAGTTATGCGGTTGTTCATCATGTCGGTGATGAAAAAGTGACAGCGCCTGCCTATTTGAACTATGCCCGGGAGGTGTTTCTGACCCTGTACCCTTTGAATGCCTTCTTCAACCGCTTATTTATTTGAATCACTGATACATCAACCGTGATGCATATTTGAGGCTTTTTGGTTATTTCATTAACTTAGTGAGGTTTCCGGAAACTGACCCAAACTAACCGTTAACTTTTTTTATTTGCTTTAGGTGGTCGGAGAAGGATATATTTGTCTCGGATTAATTGGTTAATTATTTCCTACTCAAGGAACTTTTGAAGGTTTGGTTAAATTGGTTTACTTTACTTCAAAAGTTTTCATCTCACCTCAAACTAGTAAGACTTGGCAAAAGCAGCCCCGACTTCGTCGGGGTTGTTTTTTTTTATCCCGGCGAAGGAGGGATCTGTCAACTAAGAAATGATTGGATTTACACGTCGATATTGGCGTATTTGGCGTGTTTCTCGATGAATTCGCGCCTGGGGGGCACGTCGTCGCCCATGAGCATAGAGAAGACGCGGTCGGCTTCGGTGCCGTTTTCGATGGTGACCTGCCGAAGTGTCCGGAAAGCAGGGTTCATGGTGGTTTCCCAGAGCTGTTCGGCGTTCATTTCACCAAGCCCTTTGTATCTTTGGATATGGATGTTCCTGTCACTGCCATTGGGTGAGAATTCTTTTATGGTAGTTTCCCGCTCTTCTTCCGTCCAGCAATAGCGCTGATTTTTTCCGCTCCTGATGAGGTAAAGCGGCGGGGTGGCGATGTAAACGTAACCCTGTTCGATCAGTTCATTCATATACCGGAAGAAGAATGTAAGGATCAGGGTGGCAATGTGGCTGCCGTCCACATCGGCATCGGTCATGATGATGATCTTGTGATAGCGAAGTTTTTCGATGTTCAGCGCTTTACTGTCCTCTTCCGTGCCGATGCTGACGCCCAGTGCGGTGAAGATGTTTTTAATTTCTTCGTTATCGAATATCTTATGTTGCATGGCTTTTTCCACGTTGAGGATTTTACCGCGCAGGGGCAGGATGGCCTGGAAGCTCCGGTCACGGCCCTGTTTGGCCGTACCGCCGGCTGAGTCACCCTCAACCAGGTAGATCTCCGATTTGGCCGGGTCCCGCTCGGAGCAGTCTGATAATTTGCCGGGCAGTCCGGAGCCGGTGAGGACGTTTTTACGCTGCACCAGTTCCCTTGCTTTTCTGGCGGCATGCCTGGCCGTTGCAGCCAGGATCACTTTATCGACGATCGTGCGGGCAGTCTTCGGGTTCTCTTCCAGGAAATTGGTCAGGTGCTCCGATATCAGCTGGTCGACAGCCCCCATCACCTCACTGTTGCCCAGTTTTGTCTTGGTTTGTCCTTCAAATTGTGGTTCAGCTACTTTGACGGATATGATGGCGGTTAATCCCTCCCGGAAATCATCCCCGTTGATATCAAATTTTAATTTGGCGAGCAAGCCGGCCTTATCAGCATAAGATTTCAGGGTTCGGGTGAGTCCCCTCCTGAAACCGGCCAGGTGGGTGCCGCCTTCATGGGTGTTGATATTATTGACGTATGAATGAATATTTTCTGCGAATGATGTGTTGTAATGCAGGGAAATTTCCATTGGGATGCTGCTTTTTTCCCCTTCGATCGTGATGGGATCGGGGATCAGGGCTTCCCGGTTGATATCGAGGTATTTGATGAAATCGGTCAGTCCATCTTCCGAGTGATAGATTGCCGACAGGTATGAACCATCTTCTTTCTGCTGCCGCTTGTCGACGATACTCAGGGTAAGTCCTTTGTTCAGGAAGGCCAGTTCTTGCATCCGCGATGCCAGCAGATCATAATCAAAACTTGTGGTGATGAAGATGCTGTCGTCAGGTGTAAAAGTGACTTCGGTGCCTGTTTCACCGGACGTGCCGGTGATCTTCACCTCGTGGACCGGTTTGCCATAAGCATATTCCTGGACAAATATCTTTCCTTCGCGGAAAACCTTCGCTACCAGCTTTTTCGACAATGCATTGACGCATGAGACGCCGACCCCGTGCAAACCGCCAGACACTTTATAAGAACCTTTATCGAATTTTCCGCCGGCATGCAGAACGGTCATGACCACTTCCAGCGCTGACCGGTTCTCTTTTTCATGCATTCCTGTTGGAATACCCCTTCCATTGTCGAGTACGGATATCGAATTATCTTCATGTATGGTCAGGTCGATCCGGTCGCAATAACCACCCAGGGCTTCATCGATCGAATTGTCTATTACCTCGTGCACCAGGTGGTGCAAACCCCGCTCGCTGATGTCGCCAATATACATGGCGGGACGTTTGCGAACCGCCTCCAACCCCTCTAAAACCTGTATGTTGTCAGCCGTATATTCCTGTGCCTGTAATAACTTTTCTTCAGCAGTCATAATCAATCAGTTACATCAAATAAAATAAGTGTACAAATTTACGGATTTTACCTGAGAAAAACTCAGAAAACATCAATAAAATCAGGCATTTTATTAACAAAATGCTGTTTAAAGAGAAGGCGCTTTTTTTTAGAAGGAAATTTTCGCCCCCAGCATCACCTGGACCCCCTGTACCGGGTAATTATACCAGCGCTGATAGGTCTGGTTCAACAGGTTATTTCCATCGACGAAAGCACTGATCATCCGGTTGATTCTGTACTCAACTCCAACGCTCAGGTCAAAGGCAGTCCCCAGGTTCACCGGGACCAGGTTCCCCTGTTCAAAGGTGCGGGCATAACCGGGGCCAATAAGCACCATAGATGTCCTGAAAATAAACTTTTCCTTCAGCCGGTAGGCCGCATCGAGACTGACCTCAAAGCTTGGCTTATGCCAGGCTTTTTCTTCATTCTCCGGAATGTAAACGTAATACGCCGCCGTGATTCTTGAAATGAAATTGTCGATTCGTGTGTATCCCAGAGAAGCTTTGATATCCAGCAGGTTGATATCATCATACAGCACCTGGAACCTGTTATTCAGTTCGAGAGATATGTCGTTAACAAAGAGGGGCATGTTGGATATATGGGCATAAGAGGCTTTTACGAGGTAATTCATGCCGCCTGCATTACCGGTAATTCCACCTTTTATGCTTAGGTGTTTATCTGAGCTGCGCAACTCCGGGGTGGAAATAATGAATGGGTTCTCATAAGCAAGGCTTCTGAATGAATTGACGGTCAGCTCGCCTGAAAAATCGGCAAACGCTTTCAACCTGTCTTCCAGGATGACAATCTCGGCGCCCAGGGTCGGGAATGCTGCCACCGTTACATTGTTATCCAATGGCACTGGTTCGGATACAATATCTACGTGCAACCCCGCTTTGAAAGAATATTGACCCATAGTGAAAGAGTATAAGGGGATAATTTCAATATAGATCGGTCTGAAAGCAGAAAGGGTGTCTTTATAATTCAAATAATCCAGTTTTACATCAAGTCCGAAAGAATGTTCAAAGTCTCTACGCCGGGTGTCAAATCCTTTATTCAGGCTTGCCAGGAAACTAACCTGCGATTCCCTGGTCTGATAGAAATCGGAGAAATAGTTGTATTCTAAACGGAACTGATGATCCAGTTTATAATCAGTCGTATAATTGCTTTTGAAATCGACCAGGGCTTTCAAGTGCTGAAAACGCTGCCGGATATCATCTTTGTTTATTTCCAGTTCCGGGAAGCTGGCGACCGGGTATCCGTAAAAATGCACCACGTCGCGGTTATAGGCCAGGTTGCCTGAAAGCGTATGGTTATTCAGGAATGTCTTTCCGAACACGGAAGCCATGTTATGGCTGAAGTTATTTGGGCCGTACCCTTTTATACCACCCCCCTGGGAGGAATGGTGCCGGAGCCTGGCTCCTGCAAGGTATTTTTCAGATTGCAGGTTGCTGGCCAGGAATTCTACATAAGGTGTCCAGTAATTCCCGAAACCTACCTTTGCATAATTTCTTAGCAGGTCTTCCTGACGGCTGTCGCTGAACCTTACCGGATCCACCGCATCGAGTTCCAGGCGGGTTTCCACGCTCCTGGTGATATAGTCGTAATCAAAAACAGAAGCAGTAGCTTCCGGCACTGTTATTTCAGGCCGGAAGGGGATCTTTGCCGCTGTGCCTATGGTCGGGATATACGGGGCGATAATCGTTACCTCTTCGTTGCGCCCCTGCCCGTGAATAAATGGCTGGCAAATGAGAACGAAAAGAATGGCCAGATAGGATGGGAAGTTCCAGAAAATAATATATAATACCCTTGATTTCATATGTATAACAGCTCAGATATTTGATTAATTATCCAGATTTATAATTTTTTCGCGGGCTATTTCGCCCAATTCGGGCCCCTCGTAATTGTCGATCACACTCTGCAGTGTTTCCCTGGCCTGGAAGATATTTCCATCCTGGACAAAAATATCTGCCAAAAGGATAAACCCTTTGGCAACCCAGTAATCAGATGCGGCAAAATCTTCGGCCAGGGCATAGATCTTTTCTTCCGACTCTGCTGTGCGTCCTTTTGTAAATGCAATCCATGCCAGGTGATAGCTTGCTGCGGCGCCCATTTCCGTCCCTTTCATCCTGGCGGGTATAAGCAGTTCCGTCTCGGCCGCCGTGAGATCGTTTTGAGAAAGATAGTGCAAGCCAATCATAAAATGGGCTTCCGGGACCTGGTCCTGGGTGGCTCTGCCGGTTGAAAGCAGTTGATTGGCTGCCCCGGCAGCGGCGGAAATGTTATTCATCTGATAATGACATCTCATTTGCCCCACCAACGCTGCCAGATGATGAGCCGGATCTTCCGCTACCATTTCAAGCTGCTCAAAAAGAGGTAAAGCCTCCGGGTAGTTCCTGGCTGAGAATTCAATTCCGGAAGCGGTTGCAAGGGCTGCTTCGGTGAACCGGGAAACGGGCTTCTGCGCCACTTTTTTAAAACCTTCCAGCGCTTGCTGCACCTGGTTGGTTTTTAAGTAACACTCCGCCTGGTAAAACAGCGCATTTGGCGAAAAGGCGCCGTCAGGGAATTTGTCGAGGTATTGCTGGAAAGCCCCGATAGCCTGATCGCATCGGTTTTGCATATAGAAGTTCTCCGCTACGGCAAAATTCAGGGAGTCCTCTTCCGTAATATTCACTGCTGCAAAAGGGATTTTCCGCACATAGGCGAAGTACTGGTCGATCTGGCCCATTTCCATGTATATATTCTTTAAAGCCGCCAGGGCTTCCTGCGACTCTTTTGTGCCGGGGAACTTATCTACAACGGTCTTGAAAGAATTGACAGCCTGTGTATAGTCGCTCCGGTTAAAATAGATGAATCCTTTCCGGAGCCAGGCCTGGATGGTTTTTGTATTGGTCGGGAATGCCTGGATCAGTTTATCAAAATAGATCAGCGCCTGGCTCTCCTGGTTCAGGAGGATATAAGCCAGTGCGGTTTCATAATAAGCCTTGTCCACATAACCCGATTTGGGATAATTGCTTACCAGAACTTTCAACACGTCAACTTTCCGGTTATAATTGCCCCTGGCCCCCTCGGAGAGCGCTTTGTAATAAAGGGCATAGTCCATGGCATTTTCTTTGGCCGCTATCACTTTATCGTAATTGGAGATGGCCCGGTCATATTGCTGGGAGGCAAAGTAAGCATCACCCAGCCTCAGGTAAGCATCGGATGCGAGTTTCCGGTCTTTTCCCTGGCCGACTTCAAGGTATTTATTGAATTGGGCGATCGCTTCACTATATTCTTTTCGATTGAAATAAGCATAGCCGAGGCTGTAAAATGCGTGGGCGTATTCAGCCGAGCGCCATGCATTTTTTGAATTCAGAAAGTCTTTATAGAATTTTATGGCGGCGGCGGGATCGTTCCGGCGGTAGGAAATTTCTCCGCTCCAATAAAGGGCATCCAGGCGGATGCTTTCGCTATCGGTCATAGCTGCCGCTTTTTTGTACAGATCGAGGGAACCCTGCAGATCGTTCAGATTGAACAATTCGGCGGCCCGGTAGAACAGGATTTTTTGATAAGCAGCCTGTAAACGGGGGTTCTTATTTTCGATCGCTTCTATGGATGCCAGGGCCTGCCTGTAATTTCTGGATGAGAGATATAACTGCGACAAATAATCATATCCCTCGTCTGAACGAACAGATCCCGGGTTGGCCTTCAGGTAGTTTTCAAGCAGTGTGATGGCTTCATTATAAGGGTTAAACGGCGATTCGAGGGTGATCTTAATATAGTTGAAAAGCGCCTCCTCGGAGATCAGTTCGTCGAATCCCGATTTATAAGCTGCCAGGAATGCATTACCTGCATATATTTTTTGCCCGGTTTCATTGTAACAAATGCCGAGGTAATAATAGGCATTCTGCGACAGTTCATCATTCTGCCGGATGGCTTGCTGGAAATTACCGATCGCATCTTTATACTCACCGGCCTTATACTTGACAAAACCGATCAGGTATTGATCTTCGCGGCTGAGCGTTCTTCTGTTCGTTCTTTCGTATACGCCAAGATAGTTGGCGGCCTGGACGTAATCTTTGGCCTGGAAGAAGGCATTTCCTGTGATACGGGCAATTTCAGGCCTGTTGGTGGTGGAAGATGACTCATAAAGCCCGGGCCCCATGGCCATTACCTTGTCGAATTCACCGAGATAATAGTAAATCTGGATTTTATAAAGGGGGATGATTTTCTGGTACCTTCGATCGTTTTCGATCTGTTCGAAAACGACCAGCGCCTGGCGGTAGTTACCCTGGAGATAATCGATATGCGCCAGGTAATACCTGGCCTGGCTGTAGTATGGTGAATTCCGGGTGGTGACCCGCTGGAAATAGGATTTTGCGACGGCCGGATCGCCGGCTTTCAACTGAGCATAGCCAATCATAAAGAACAGCTCTTCCCGGCTGGCCCTGCTGAGGCTGCTGATATCAACGCCCTGGAATGCCCGGATGGCGTCCTTGAATTTGTTATCCCGGAAATACAGCTTACCCAGGTAGAGGTTGGCCTCTCCGGTCAGTGCATGTTCAGGGTATTCTTCGATGAAGTTCCTGATGCCGGCCGGCGCATCGGCATGTGTCAGTTCGGCAGCGCTGATGGCTTCAAAGAAGAGCGCATCAGGCTGGATTTCAGGCTCAGGGATTTCTGACAAAGCAGAAAAAATCTGCCGGGCGGGGCCGAAATGATCCTTCCAGAAGAGATCTTCGGCCAGTCGTTGATCTAAACCGGGTTGCTGATAAATAGCACTTTCCTGGCTGAAAGCCTGGAATTGCATCGCAATAAATAAAAGGGTTGCAATAAAACTCCTCATCAGGTCTGAACACATTGTTAATTTGCACTACAAGGTTTTCAAAGGTAGAAAATCAGGCAATAGGCATGGTTTTATCAGGGTGAACTTATTAACAAATGGTTTTTAATCAAACGGCATATTGTTCAGGTTATTGCCATGCGATTGTTAAAAAATGATAAATGGCAGGGACCGGTCCGGTTTATCCGGAGCGGTCCCTGTAAATACCTGGCCGGCAGCCCTATAAGCAGGATTCTGTAGAATTTTTGCGTGCTGTAGCACGCAAAAATCCCCTCTGCCATTTATCTGGGCCCGCCGTCACCGACGGGCTCTGGCGGCCTACCCGTTCCGGCTTCCTTTTGAAGGGAATTCGCGCGAGCAGCGCGATGAGGGTATTGCAGGAAGCATTTCCCCTGACCGGAACATATTTGGCCTTGCAACCCATAAGGTTTACCCGCGCACCGTGTCACCACGGTGAGCCGTGGGCTCTTACCCCACGTTTTCACCCTTATCCCGAGTACTCGGGACGGTTATTTTCTGCGGCACTTGCTGTCAGGTCAGCGCTTGCGCGGTGACAAGCCTTCCCGTTAGGAAGTATGGTGCTCTGTGTTGTCCCGACTTTCCTCCCCCGCATGCGGAGGCGGCAAAGCAGGCTGCCGGCTGTTTGCAAAGATACAACAAATATGCCGGAATTATACTATTTTTGCGTTCCTTGAACATTCAGCCATATAAACCGTTTCATCAGCTTCATGAAGGATCTCAGCGTCGGAAATGAGAGTAAACTGATATTTCATTTTGCATTGCCCATGCTGTTGGGTAATGTTTTTCATCAGCTATATCATATCGTTGATACGATAATTGTTGGTAATTATATTGGTAAAGAGGCACTTGCAGCCGTGGGCGCCTCATTCCCCTTTATTTTTATGCTCGTTTCGCTGGTGATTGGCATCGCCGTGGGCGCTACTATCATTATTTCCCAGTATTTCGGGGCAAAGGACATCCAAAATGTAAAACGGACCATCGATACGCTTTTTATCTTCATGTTCTTTGCTTCGATTGTCGTAACCCTGGCCGGGATCCTTCTCAGCGCTACCGTTTTCCGGTTGACCGGGCTGCCGGAGGAGATCATGCCGCAAGCCATCGAATATTTTAATATTTACCTGCTGGGCGCTGTGTTCTTCTTTGGCTTCAACAGTGTCAATGCGATACTCAGGGGCCTGGGTGATTCCAAAACACCTTTGTATTTCCTGATCATTTCCACTGTTTTGAATCTTGTTCTGGACCTGTTCTTTGTGATCGGGCTTCAATGGGGTGTGACAGGTGTTGCGCTGGCCACCGTCATATCGCAGGCAGCCGCTTTCTTCCTGGCTGTTATTTATCTGAACCGGAAACATCAAATCATTAATATAAGCTGGAGAAGATTTGCATTCGACAGGGGGATCATGAATAAGAGCGTCAGGATTGGATTTCCGGTTGGCTTCCAGCAAGCCTTTGTCGCCATGAGCATGCTGGCGATGTACTGGCTGGTCAACCGCTTTGGCGCTGATACGACGGCTGCATACAGTGTGGTATTCCGTATCGACTCGTTCGCTTCTATGCCTGCGATGAACTTTGCCATGGCTTTGTCGACCTTCGTGGGACAAAATCTTGGCGCCCGGAAACCGGAACGGATCAGGCGGGGATTGATGGCAACCTTTCTTATGACAGCCGTCTTTTCGGGGATTATCTCCCTGATTGGGATTTTCTTCGGAGAATCCCTGATGAAACTTTTTACCCAGGACCCGGAAGTGGTGGCGATTGGCAAGAGTTACCTTCAGATCGTTACCGGTTTTTATGTTGTTTTTTCGACGATGTTCATCGTGGGAGGCGTGATGCGCGGTGCAGGTGACACCCTGATCCCGATGCTTATCACCTTCTTCGCCCTTTGGGTGGTGAGGATCCCGGCGGGTTATTTCATGTCTGAAAATTTGGGACATGTTGGAATCTGGTGGGCGATCCCTATTGCATGGGTGGTTGGTCTGTCTCTTTCTTATATATATTACCTCACAGGCCGGTGGAAGAAAAAGGCTGTGGTAACCACAGGATGAATTAATCCAGCATCCTGCAATCCCAAACATCCGGTTGGTTAAATGGGGAAGGCTTTTCTGTTAAAATAATCTATTTTTGCTTTTTAAGCCTGATGCAGGCTTTACTATCATCATTTATCAACTAAACAGACAGAAAAATGAAAAAATTATTTTTTGCAGCACTTTCCTTAACACTGTTTTACATGATCTCCTGCCAGCAAACACAAACGCCGCCGCAGCGGCCCGATTACCCGGTCACGTCCAAAATCGATCATGTGGATGAATATTTTGATATGCCGGTGTCGGATCCTTATCGTTGGCTTGAGGACGATAATTCAGATGAAACGGCGGAATGGGTCAAAGCGCAAAATGAAGTGACGTTCGGTTTCCTGGAGCAAATCCCCTTCCGCGATAAAATCCGGGAGCGGCTGACCGAAATCTGGGATTATCCCAAAGAAACAGCCCCTTATTACAGAGGAGGAAGATACTATTATTCAAAGAATGATGGCTTACAAAACCAGTACGTGGTTTATTCGAAAGAAACTTTGGACGGTGAAGAGCGGATGGTGCTGGACCCGAATACCTTTTCGGAGGATGGTACGATTGCACTGACCAATTTCAGCCCTTCCGACGATGGTAAATACATCGGTTATGGCATCTCCAGGGGCGGCTCCGACTGGAATGAGTTTTTCGTGATGGATGCTCAAACCCTGGAGCAATATGACGATCACCTGGAGTGGATCAAATTCTCCGGTATTTCGTGGTATGGAGATGGCTTTTTTTACAGCAGATACCCTGAGCCAGCCAGTGGAGAGGCACTTTCGGGCATGAACCTCTATAACCAGGTTTATTATCATAAAATAGGAGATGAGCAGGAAAATGATCAGCTTATTTATGAAGATAAGTCCAATCCGAACTGGGGTTTTTCAGCATCAGTGACGGACGACAAGGAACTTCTTGTATTACATATCCGCGAGTCGACAAAGGGAAACCGGCTGTATTACCGGAAGCTGAATGACAATAAAATGGATTGGGTGAAACTGGTCGATTATTTCGATCATAGCTTTTATCCCATCGATCATATAAACAATACTTTGTTTGTTATGACCGATGAGGATGCGCCCAATTACCGCCTTATCGCCATCGATTTAAATAATCCCGTCAGTGATAACTGGAAGACCATCCTGCCGGAACAGGATGATGTGCTTTCTTCGGTCAGTATATTCGGACAGAGGATCGTTGCAAATTATATGAAGGATGCGCATGACGTGGTGAAACTGTTTAGCCTCGGGGGTGATTATTCAGGGGAGCTTGATAATCAGTTCCTGGGGACCATCGGCGGGTTCAGGGGAAAGCGGAACGACACGCTGACATTTTATACCGTTACATCTTTCACAACACCGGCCACCATATACAAATACGATGTGATCAATAACCTGTCCGAAGAATATAAAAAATCGGATATCGATTTCAATCCTGACCTGTATGAAACCAAACAGGTATTTTATACTTCCAAGGATGGAACAAAAGTGCCGATGTTCATCGTTCATAAAAAAGGACTGAAAATGAATGGTAAAAACCCGGCTATGCTTTTTGGCTATGGCGGGTTTAACTTCAGTCTGACACCTTCCTTCAGGCTTATCCGGCTGATCCTGCTGGAGAACGGCTTTGTGTTTGCCATGGCCAACCTGCGTGGTGGCGGTGAATATGGGGAGAAATGGCATAAAGCCGGCACCAAATTGGAAAAGCAGAATGTATTCGACGATTTTATTGCGGCTGCGGAATATCTCATTGACAATAAGTACACTTCTCCAGAGAAGCTGGCGATCCAGGGCGGTTCCAACGGCGGCCTGCTGGTGGGAGCGGTCATTAATCAGCGCCCGGAATTGTTTGGCGTTGCGCTTCCCGCGGTGGGTGTGATGGACATGTTGCGGTACCACCAGTTTACCATCGGCAAATACTGGGCGGTTGATTATGGTACAAGTGAAGACAACGAAGAAATGTTTAAATATCTCTATGCTTATTCCCCGCTGCATAATATCAGGACAGATGTGGAATACCCGGCTGTGCTGGTGACAACGGCCGATCACGACGACCGTGTTGTGCCTGCCCATTCTTTCAAGTATATTGCCACTCTCCAGGAAAAATACCAGGGGACCAACCCGGTGATGATCCGGATCGAGACGAAGGCGGGCCATGGCGGTGGAAAGCCAACTTCGATGATCATCGAGGAGTATAGTGATGTGTGGGCGTTTACGATGAAGAACCTGGGGGTGAAGCCAGTTTACTAAGGTAGATTCTCCGGCCGCGAAAACGCCGGATCAGAAATAAAATCATGATCGGATAAGGTCAACAGGAAAGCTTTCAGGTTGGCCTTTTCTGTTGGGGTGAGCTGCACGCCGTTGTTGTTGATGTGGTGCATCAGCGGATCAATGTAGGGTGTGTTGATCAGTCCGGATGAATAGAAGTCAATCACCTCATCCAGCGTCCTGAATCGTCCGTCGTGCATGTAGGGCGCGGTGAATTCGATGTTTCGCAGAGAGGGGGCTTTGTAGGCGCCCCGCATCATCGGGTCGCCGGTGATCCCGTAACGGTCGCGGGGATCGTCGAAAATGCTGTCCTTACCGTTGTTATAATAAAGATGGGTGGTGAAGAGTGGGTTGCCGGCGCCTCCGTGACAGTGAAAACAATCGGCACCCTCCTCTGTTACAAATAAAACATAACCGCTCAACTCGGCGGGAGAGAGTTGCACTTCTCCACGCATATATTTGTCAAACCTTGAATTGGCCGAGATGAAGGTGCGGATGAATTGTGATATGGCTTTGCTCACCCGGTCGATGGTTACCTCCTCAGTACCAAAGGCTTTCTTAAACAGTTCTGCATAGCCCGGTATGGCCCGGATGGCATCGACCGCGCTCAGGGTGTCGCTGTTCATTTCATGGGGTGCGATAATGCCCATGTAGGTCAGCGCCTCCAAGTTGCGAAGCATGGGATCAGGATT
>JAWOHY010000124.1:0-11615 GCA_046484945.1 Bacteroidales bacterium | reverse complement strand
CCATTCCCTTGCGTATCTTGCCCGTATGTTATACCGTTCTCTTCCTTCAACGGTTGTCGTTAAAGGCATTCCACCCAACGCTACTTCCAGATACATTTGGACATCGGCAATATTCAGTCCGTAACGGGCAATGGCAACACGATCGATATCAATTTCCAGATAAGGTTTGCCCAAACTCCGGTCGGCAAACACCGCTTCGGGTTTTACTGATGGCACTTCTTTGAGCAGTTGTTCAATATGCAGGCTGAATTCTTCGATGCTTCTCAAATCAGGCCCAAATACTTTTATTCCCATTGGTGCACGCATTCCGGTTTGAAGCATTACCAACCGGGTTTCAATAGGCTGTAATTTCGGTGCGGATGTTACTCCCGGAATGTCGTCGGTGGCACTGACTATTTCATTCCAAATATCATCAGGGGTTTTAATGTGGTCTCTCCACTGGCGGAAGTATTGACCATTTTTATCTGGTATCAGGTTACCTTTTTCATCCTTAATAAATTCATCTTCCTTGTCAACTTTAAAGCGTATTGGATAACCATTTTCGTCATTTATGTATTCGGTTTTGTAAAGGATGATATTTTCAAACATTGAAACAGGAGCCGGGTCTAATGCACTTTCCACCCGCCCGGCTTTTCCAACAACCATTTCCACTTCGGGGATAGCTTGCACCCGCATATCCAACTGCTGAACATATTTTAAATTGGCTTCAACTCCTGAATGAGGCATTGAGGTGGGCATCAACAAAAAAGAACCTTCATCCAGAGCGGGCATAAATTCTTTCTCCAAACCCGGAAAAGTGTGTGATAAGGAACTCCAAACAGAGGTTGTGCGGATATTCCATCCCGCTTTATCCGTGATTTTTGGAATGAATCCGAATATTTTGTCAAAGCCCAACCAGATATTTACGCCAAGCAGAATAATCAGAACAGGAAAAAGCAGAAAAGTTTTCTTATGCTCCAAACACCAATTCAAGATAGTTGGGTAATACATTATGAATAATTTGAAACCACCTAAAACCACTCCGATAATCAATGCGATAAACAGAAAATTGAGCAGTACACTATTCGCAACACCTAAAGGCATCCATTCCTGAGCCAGTAACCACGATACCGCTACTGTCACAATAGCAATAGTAATCGTTGTTTGGTGACGATTGAAAAATGAGTTCAGCTTTTCAGACGGTAATTTTTTCTGTTCGGAAAGGTTTCCAATAATGTTATTCAACCCTAAAAGGATAAGCACCATTCCAGCCCATACAGACCACCAGAGAATGATAATTCCTGACATTACTAAGAGGGCATTCATTGCTGCACGATAAAACTTTCTGGTTGTTTTTAGCGAGAACAACCAATGAGCGAATGCGGGCATCATAAACAGGGTGATGATCAATGCCGCAACCAATGCAAATGTTTTTGTATAAGCCAGGGGGCCGAAAAGTTTTCCTTCGGCTGCCTGCAAAGTAAAGACAGGAAGAAAACTCACAATGGTAGTTGAAACCGCAGTAAGTATGGCCGATGATACTTCGGTTGATGCATTGTAGACCGTTGTAAGCATTGTTTGCCCCGGTGGCGCTTCATCATGGTGCCTGAGAATGTTTTCGCTGAGAATAATTCCCAGGTCCACCATTGTACCAATGGCAATTGCAATACCTGAAAGAGCCACGATGTTGGCATCCACGTTAAGGTATTTCATCATAATGAAACACATCAGTACCGCCAGTGGGAGCAATGCCGAGATCATCAGGGAAGCCCGCAAGTGAAACACCATTATAATGATAACAATAATGGTAATAAGTACCTGGAGGCTTATGGCTTCATTAAGTGTGCCAAGGGTTTCGTAAATCAACTCGGTGCGGTCGTAGAACGGCACAATGGTAACTTTTGAAACTGTGCCATCTTCAAGAGTTTTAGAAGGCAATCCCGGGCTAATTTCTTTGATTTTGTCTTTAACGCTCTGAATGGTTTTCAGGGGATTTTCGCCATAACGAGCAACCACCACTCCACCAACTGCTTCTGCACCTCCCTTATCCAGAAAGCCACTGTGTCCGCGGGGAGCAGGTCCAATATTCACTTTGGCAATATCACGGATACGAATGGGTATATTATCTGTAACCTTTACGACAGCTTGTTCTATATCCTGAAGGTTTTTCACATAACCCAATCCTCGCACATAGTATTCCACAAGGTTCATTTCAACGGTATTTGCACCAATGTCAAGGTTGCTGTTTCTGATAGCTTCCATTACCATCATCATGCTGACATTGTGGGCTTTCATAGCCACCGGGTCAAGGTCAACCTGGTATTCTTTTACAAAACCGCCAATGGATGCAACTTCCGAAACCCCTTCAGCCGAAGTAAGGTTATAACGCACATAATAATCCTGAATTGACCGCAACTCGTGCGGGTCCCAGCCACCGGCAGGGTTTCCTTTTTCATCCCTGCCCTCTAAAGTAAACCAAAAAACCTGTCCCAGTGCCGTCGCGTCCGGCCCCAAAGTGGGCGAAACACCAGCGGGCAGCATATCGGCAGAAAGAGAATTGAGTTTTTCCAAAACCCTCGTCCTGCTCCAGTAATATTCCACATCTTCATCAAAAATGATGGCGATGAATGAAAGACCGAACATTGATGTGCTTCGCACCGCTTTTACACCTGGCAAACCGAGCAATGAGGTTGTCAGTGGATAAGTAATCTGGTCTTCCACATCCTGTGGGCTTCTGCCCATCCATTCAGTGTAAACAATCTGCTGATTTTCACCAATATCGGGTATGGCATCCACAGGCACAGGATCTCTTGGCAGAAAATCTATATCCCAATTGAACGGAGCAGTTACAATGCCCCAACCCACAAATAATATGAGTAAGAGCATCGTAACAAGCTTGTTTTCAAGGAAGAATTTTATCAGTTTATTAAGCATCATTCAGGATTATCTAAAAATGAAGGCGAAAATTAAAACTGTTGTTTTCCTGATCATTCCTGTCTAATACAACATCTTAAAAGATAAGTTGTTCATACAAAAGTACATAGATAATAAATTGTTTCAAAAAATGCGGGCGGTAAATCTTAAAAATAAAACTGATACGAAATAAAGATACCAAAACGCTTTGCCCCGGGATTGTCCAGGTGGGAAAGCCGCCAGATGGCATCGATGCGGCCCACTCTGAAAATATTCTCAATCCCCACACCGGCTTCGAAATAGGGATGGGTTACCTCGCTGCTGTTATCAGGAAAGACTGAATATTGTTTGTTTTCATCGGTGAGGCTGCCCCAAACCGCCCTTGCATGAACCACTTCACGCCATTTCAGCTTGCGCATCAATGGGATACGGTTCAGGAATAAACCATCGAAATGATGGGTGTAATACAACGTGGCGTAAGTATCACTGATGAACTCATAATAGTTCATCAAATTGCCTGCCTCCGGGTAGTAGAAGAAGGATTCATTTCCTGCATGGACTTTCAGGAATGGATAGGGAAGCTTTCCCCAGAACTTTCCTGTTTCGAGAATATATTTCGACCAGCCGATATTTAATATATTAAACCAGTGGCTTAATTTAAATTGCAAACGATGGTAGTCAGCGTCGCTGTCGGGAAATCCAGGTATGCCATAGCCATAAAACAATTCCAAAACAGGGTGCCTTGTACCCAGGTTCATGCGTTCAAACGCCCCGTAGAGATATTTTTCCCGGTATGCAAACCGGGTATATAACTGTATTTCATTCGATACCAAGGAGTTGTCGACGTAAATATTCCCCTCGTCATTGAGAATAAACTGATCATCACCTATGGGAAAAACTTCCCGGCGGATAAATCTCAATGTATTGGAAAAACCGGTGAACCACTCATGTTCATAAAAACCCTTGTACTCCCTTACCATGGTCAGCTTATCGGCCGGGCTGCGGCGCAAAAAAGAGGCGAAAAAATTGTCCTCGCTGAAAGCATTCGGATCCTGGCCCAATTGTTCAATATCATATTTGAAAGCGCCGCCAATGCTTCGCCTGGGATTCGTCATCAACATATACGTCGCTCCCAGCTGGTATTTGAACACCTGGTCTTTGGTTCCATAGGCGATATGCCCTTCGAGCATGATCCTTTCGCTGAAATCATTGCTGGTGCGTCCGCCCAGCCTGAACCTGGCCCCTTCCAGCGAATTGAAACTAAAAAACTTATATATAGGCCCGATCTCAAATTTTCCGGTGATAACATATCCTGTACCCAGAATATAGCCAATTTTTTCATAATACTTATAAGCCGGAGCACTTTTCACCGAATCAACCATCTGGTAGATTTGCTTTTCAACGGTTGTCAGGGTATCGGGCCGAAATTCTTCCCACCAGTTTTCATCCCTGTCATAGGCCTCCGGCAGGACAACGACTTCGGTTGGAGAAGAATACAGTTCACTGGTGCCAGGTTGGTCAAAAACATACCCGTAGTATTGGCTGGTACGGTGTCCGAAAAAACCGGGCACCTTCACCAGGTTGTCGGTAAAGGGGTTCATATCGGCCACCCGGTAATCATGGGTAATTATCCAATACCGGTCATTCACCTTATTGTAGCGCTGGGCAAGATAGAAATCGCTGATCCAGTTGAAGTTGGCATCTTCGCTGACCCGCAAATTGACCTGTTTCACGGCAAAGGTAGCGTCGTGGATCCAGATGGTGCCGTAAAAAGTGAATTCCTGCTTGCGCCTGGGTTCAAACCTTACCTGGTAACAGGTTTTGCCATCGAGCACAACCGTATCTTCCAGTATGTATTGATAGAATGAAAAAGCAGAATTGGCGATCGGGCCGATAAAATTCTTATCAAATATATTGAGGTAATTATCATAAATGTTGACGTTCTGGAACAAGCCGCCGAGATACTGGGTAAAGCTCTGGTTATCAATGCCTGAAACGCGGCTGGCTTTGATGAATTCGCGAAGGGCTCGTGGCGATTTCCGGAAATACACTTCAGATACGCTTTCGGAAATGAGCGCGGGGATGAAGACTTTCTGGTTCAGGTTACTGGTATCGATGTAATCAAAAACAAAATCGATGGGTTTAAAGAACCATCGCTCTCGCATATCTTCAGAAATATTATTCAAATCGATCTGTATTTTATTATACACCTCGCACTGATAATATTCGATCTGATCAGGATTGTTCAGGCTTTTATTACGGATGACCCTTCGCATGAGGAGATCCACCCATCTTTCCTCCGGGATGATCTCGATCTCCCTTAGATCAGTGGTGGAAGGGGCGAGGAAAAAACTCCTGGTTTGTATAATTCCGTTTATGACCGGCAAAGTTTGGGTATCGTAGCCGATAAATGAAGCCCGGATCGAATCGACTGGTTGTGATGTTTTCAGCGAGTATAGTCCGTTCAGGTCGGTGGTAACCCCAATGGTGGTTCCTTTGAAATATACGTTAACATAAGGCAATGGCAACCCGGTAAAAGCATCGATAATCTTACCATTCACCTGCGTTTCCTGGCCATTTGCCCTGACCATAAAACCTGCAGTAAATACAGAAAGCAGTATGATATAGGCGATGATCCGGCTCAAGCGATTATGTTTCCCTAAAAAAAATGGTGATGCAAGGCTGTTCAAAGGATTCCTTCCTTGAGAATATCATGCAGGTGGATCACCCCGGCATAGCGGCCGTTTTCCATTACGGGCAGCTGGGTGATATTGTGACTTCGCATCAGGGCCAGTGCTTCAACGACGAGGTTTCCGGCATCGATGGTTTTGGGATCCCGGGTCATGATATCTGCAGCGGTAACGGCCGAGATATCGGTAATTTTCTCCAGCATGCGCCGCAAATCGCCATCTGTAATGATGCCGGCCAGCACGCTCTTATCCATAACAGCCGTTGCGCCCAGTCGTTTGGCTGAGATTTCCAGGATAACCTGCCGGATATCGGCGTTCATCTCAACCATTGGTTTTTCGTTATGGATATACAGGTCGGAAACACGCAGGTAGAGTTGCTTTCCCAATGATCCGCCCGGGTGAAGCCGGGCGAAATCGTGTGCGGAAAAGCCACGGCATTCCAGCAGGGCCACCGCCAGTGCATCGCCCATGACAAGCTGCGCCGTGGTACTGGCCGTCGGGGCCAGGTTATTCGGACAGGCCTCTTTCGGAACTGTCGTATCGAGGACATAATCGGCGCTCCTGGCAAGGTATGAAGCGCTGTTGCCCACCAGCGCCACCAATTTGTTGCCATGTTGTTTCAGTAACGGCACCAGCACCTTGATCTCTGCCGTTTCACCGCTCTTGGAAAGGCAAATGACCAGGTCGCTTTCCTGGATGATCCCCAGGTCGCCATGGATCGCATCGGCCGCATGCATGAATACCGCCGGGGTACCGGTAGAATTTAATGTGGAAACGATCTTGTTCGCGATAATGGCACTTTTGCCTATCCCGGTGATAATGACCCGTCCCTCGCTTTTCAGGATCAGCGCCACCACATCCGCAAAATCATTATCTATGGCGTTTTTCAGCCCGGCCATGGCATCCAGCTCAGATTGAATGGTCTGCTGTGCAATACTGATTATTTCTTCCCTTGATTTCAAATTATTCTAATTTAAGGCAGAAAATTCCTATATTTACATGAATGAAAAAAAATAAAAAAAAATTGCTTGTTTAACTTTCTCTAAAAATTAGTATATTTATAAAAATAAAACCTGCGCAAAGAAAGTTATTGAAATCTCATTATTACTCACAAAGATATTCAATTTTAGGACGCAATCATGATTGTGAAAGAAGCAATATCGATGAAGGAAGTGCTGAAGGACGTGTTCGGCTTCGACAACTTTAAGGGCAACCAGGAGACGATCATCAAACACCTGCTCGCCCGGAAGGATACTTTTGTCATCATGCCCACCGGCGGGGGAAAATCCCTTTGTTACCAATTGCCCGCGCTGATGTGCGAGGGGACAGCCATCATTATTTCACCCCTGATCGCGCTGATGAAAAACCAGGTGGATAACCTGCGGAATTTTGGCACTGAAAGGGGGCTGGCGCATTTTATGAATTCCTCGCTGAGCAAAACCGAGCTGAAAGAGGTCAAACAAGACCTGCTGAGCCGGAACACCAAACTCCTTTACGTTGCCCCGGAATCGCTGACCAAAGAAGAGAATGTAGAATTTCTCCGGAACATCAATATTTCCTTTTATGCTGTGGATGAGGCCCATTGTATCTCTGAATGGGGGCATGATTTCCGCCCGGAATATCGCCGGATCAGGCCCATTATTGAGACCATCGGTCAGGATGTGCCGGTTATCGCCTTAACCGCCACTGCCACGCCAAAAGTACAGCAGGACATCATCAAAAACCTTGATATCCCCAATTCTACCGTATTCAAGTCATCATTCGACCGGCCCAACCTGTATTATGAGATCCGGCCAAAAACTGCTTCAGTGGTCAAGGATATTATCAAATACATCAAAGCGAACAACGGCAAATCGGGCATTGTTTATTGCATGAGCCGGAAAAAGGTGGAGGAGATGGCCGAAACGCTGGTTGTCAACGGCATCAAGGCCCTGCCCTACCACGCCGGGCTCGAGTCAAACACCCGGAAGACGAACCAGGACCGCTTCCTGATGGAGGATGTCGATGTGATCGTCGCTACGATCGCTTTCGGTATGGGCATTGACAAACCTGATATCCGCTACGTGATCCATTATGACATGCCCAAGAGCCTGGAGAGTTACTACCAGGAAACAGGGCGTGTGGGCCGGGATGACGGTGAAGGCAATTGTATTGCTTTTTACAGCTATGACGATATCCTGAAGCTGGAGAAATTCATGAAAGACAAGCCTGTCGCCGAACAGGAGATTGCCAAGGAACTTCTTCAGGAAACGGTCGCCTATGCCGAATCGGCCGTTTGCCGGCATAAATTGCTGCTGCATTATTTTGGTGAAGAGTACACGAAGGATAATTGTGGTTCGTGTGACAACTGCCTGCATCCCAAAGCCAAATTTGAAGGAAAAGATTATATCAAACTGGCGATCGACGCGGTTCTGGCTGTGAAACAGCAGTTCAAAGCCAAACATATCGTCAATATCATCATCGGAAAGAATTCCACTACCATCAAATCTTACAAGCACAACCAGCTGGAGGAGTTTGGCAAAGGAGCCGATGAAGACGAGCGTTTCTGGAATGCCGTGGTCAGGCAGGCGCTCATCAGCCAGTTACTGGTAAAGGATATCGATAATTATGGCATACTGAAAGTGAGCAAGGAGGGGATTAAGTTTCATAAGAAGCCCTATTCGTTGATGATGACCCATGACCGGGATTATGATAACCCGGATGAGGAAGACGATATCCTGGAAGGGGCTCATAAGACCAGCACTGCCGATAAAACCCTGTTCGCTCTGCTGAAAGATCTCCGGAAGGAGATCTCCCGCAAGGAAAACCTTCCGCCATTTGTCATTTTCCAGGACCCTTCACTGGAAGATATGGCCATTCAGTATCCGGTTACACAGGAAGAATTGTTACAGATCACCGGGGTGGGAACCGGAAAGGCGCAAAAATACGGTAAACCTTTCCTGGACCTTATTTCCCAGTATGTAGAAGAGAATGACATCATCCGCCCGAATGATATGGTGGTCAAATCAGTGGTCAACAAATCAGGATTGAAGGTCTATATTATCCATAATATTGACCGGAAGCTGGGCCTGGAAGACATTGCAACGGCTAAAAGCCTTACTATTAGCGAATTATTAACAGAAATTGAACGCATTGTGGCCTCCGGCACCAAGCTGGACATCAACTACTACATCGATGAGTTTGTTGATGAATATCATCAGGAAGAGATCTTTGAATATTTTCGGGTAGCGGAGTCGGATTCTGTGGAAGAAGCGCTGCTGACATTAGGGGAGGATGAATATTCCGAGGAAGAGATCAGGCTGATGCGTATAAAATTCATGTCGGAGGTAGGCAATTGATCAACACGAAAATCATCTGGTTATTACTTATTCTTTCGCTGGGATCTTGTTATAAAGCCACCCAGGCACCGTCGTTTGATTTGGCTCTGGTCCTGCCCGCCGATACCATGGTGAATGTTTTAACAGACCTTCACCTGGCGGATGCGATCATCAACCTGGAAAACAGAAAAGGCATACCGGCGGAGCAGCTTTCCGGAGCATACTTTCACATGGTAATGGACAATCATGGCATTACGATGGAGCGTTTTGAGGAAAGCGTGCGATATTATGCTTACTATGCCGATCAGATGGATGCGGTTTACGAAAAAGTGATCATCAACCTGAGCCTGAAGGAAAGTCAGGTCCTGCAAAAGTAGAAGCCCCCCGGTGTTACCTGAAATATGTGGCAGAACATTCGAGCTGGTTCACACCGATAACCAGTGTGTAAGTCCATAAAACCGTACCGTTATTCTGGTAAGTGCCCTTACCGTTCGCAGTCCATCCTTCGCCAATGGTCTGGGAAAATACATTTACAGTATTGCCCGCTACAAGACCAATGGCCGGGCTGTATCCGGGGCCTGTATTGCCGAAGTTGTAGATCAGCACCTGGGCGCTGTTTCCGGGATCGTTCGTCACATTGACAGAATAAGTGGCCCGCTGGCAGGTTTCATTCACTTTCCAGTTTCCGAGGAATTTTTCCCTGGGATCAGCCGGATTCAGATCGTCATCTTCATATATTTCACAGGCAGGAAAACAAAACAAAGCCAGGGCAAAGATCAGGGCGAGCGGTTTAAAAGCTTTCATGGGATCATTTTTTCATGATAACGCAAAATAAATGCCAGATCATACAGCAAGTAAAATTTCGTTGGCGAGGCTGCTGGCGCCAATCCGGAAACACCTGGCGTTCAGCCAGTCGGCCCCAAGTGTATTCTCTACCAGTTGATAATACAGCAACGCCTGGTCAGGTGTCCTGATCCCTCCGGCTGCTTTAATTCCAATTGCTTTACCCGTTATCTCCCGGTATTCGCGAATGGTATCCAGCATGATCAGGAATGCTTCCGGGGTAGCGCCGACAGGTATTTTCCCTGTAGAAGTTTTAATAAAATCGGCACCGGCCAGAATCGCTATTTCACTGGCCCTCCGGATAGGATCGATGGTTCCAAGTTCACCGGATTCCAGGATGACCTTCAGCAGTTGATCGCTGCAAGCTTCCCTTATAGCACAGAGTTCCTCATACACTTCTGTATCCCCTCCCTCCAGTAATTTACCCCGGCTGATCACCGTATCTATTTCCCCGGCTCCTTCACCGACGGCCCATTTCACCTCTTCCAGCTTCACTTTCAGGGAGGTTTGACCGGACGGGAAGCCGCCTGCCACAGCGGCGACCCTGATACCGGTGTTCTGCAATTCTTTTTTTGCTGCCCGGACCAGGGAAGGATAAACGCAAACGGCCGCCGCATCCGGAAAGCCGGAACCGGCAGCGGAAAAGCGTGCCTGGCGGCAAAGTTGCTTCACTTTTTCTTCCGTATCAGCCCCCTCCAGGGTAGTCAGGTCCAAATAACCAAGGATTTTTACCAAAATGGCTTTTTGTTCCCCCAATGGAATGGAAATACCGGCAAGCTGATTGATTCGTTCGTCGATGTTTTCAGCTGTTTGCTGGTAAGAATGAAAGACATTTCTCATGTAACTGAAGATATTATTGAATTTGAAAAGAGTTCTCGCAGATTTGCGCAGATTATAACGCAGATGCCGCTAATTTAACGTATATTCGTGATATCTTATTAATTTTACATTCGTAAATTCATCAGAACAAAGAATGACCATGAAATCCAGGACAAACGGCTTGATCCTGTTGCTGGCAGCCATGCAGATTGCGTTATCACTAATTTCTTGTACCGGCAAGGATGATCCGCCCGATATTTACATAAATACACCCATCGCTGGCTTCACATGGACAGGCAATGACCATCCGGCCCCAGTGACTGTACAATTTGTCAATACATCAGAATACGCCGATCAGTTTGAATGGGATTTTGGTGACGGGCAGTCCTCGACACAGCGCGATCCGCAGCACACGTATTATAATACCAGCGGCCAGCCGAGAAACTTCACTGTCATCCTGAAGGCCACCGACCCGGGAACGGGTATGTTTCAGCGGCAATCCAAGGTCATTGTGATCCAGCCGGGCGCGAAATGAAAAAGGCTGTTTAACTTCTGATACAATCTCACCCTCCCCGGTTTATATATCTGAATTTTTTTTGTTAATCGTGAGAAAATGCTTAACTTTGCAAACTCCTTCCAGAAAGAGGAAGAATACTGCGGGGTGGAGCAGTGGTAGCTCGTCGGGCTCATAACCCGAAGGCCAGAGGTTCGAATCCTCTCCCCGCTACAAAATCTTTTTCTAGCACCGACGGGTAAACCCGTCGGTTTCTTTTTGTAACTTAAACCAACGGGTTTACCCGTTGAACCAACGGCTTTAGTCGTTGGGATATAATTAGCCTCTCCAATTTCTTATTTTATCTACCTTTGCCCCATGCCCCATAAAGCCGGATTTGTCAATATCATCGGAAAGCCCAATGTCGGGAAGTCGACGCTGATGAATGCATTGGTTGGTGAAAAACTGGCCATTATCACCCCGAAAGCGCAAACAACCCGGCAACGCATCCTCGGGATCGTGAATGATGAGGACTACCAGGTGGTCTTTTCAGATACGCCG
>JAWOHY010000100.1:0-7135 GCA_046484945.1 Bacteroidales bacterium | reverse complement strand
GTTTCTAACCTGGCAGCATGGCTTGAAATCGATCCATGGACGTTGTATCGAAAAGTCTTCCATGGATCGGGCTACGATCTTTTTTGCGCCAGGGCGGAAGGGGCGATCCTTTATAGTCTGGAGGATGATCGGCCGGTAGTGGCTCCGGTAAATTTCAAGCCTTCCTTCACTGGTCAGTTATATTTTGTTTACCTCGGCCGCAAGCAGGATTCACAGGAAAGTGTCAGACAATTCACGATACGGGTTCACAGTGATGATCAATTGATCCGGAAAATATCGGAACTGACGGAAGCTTTTACCATCGCTGCTACTCTCGATGAATTCGAAGCCGTAATGCGGGTGCACGAGGTGGCTTTATCACAGGTATTGGGGCTTCCCCGGGTGAAAACGCAGTTTTTTGCTGATTTTGACGGGGAGGTCAAGTCGTTGGGTGCCTGGGGTGGCGATTTCGTTATGGTCGCAACGGCCATGCCCGAAAAGGATGTCAGGGATTACTTTGTTTCAAGGGGCATGCCGGTTATATTCAGATATGAACAATTGGTATTATAATCGGTTAATTGCTTAACTTTCGAAGATGGCAGAGAAGGATCAACATATAAAGGGCCGGATCAGCTGGCGCAGCCCTTCCAATATCGCGCTGGTGAAATATTGGGGAAAAAAGCCGGTACAGATACCGGCCAATCCGTCGCTCAGCATGACGCTCAGCCAGGCCTATACCGAAACAACGCTCGAATACGGCCCGCGCGGTCAGAATGAAAATGAAACAGGCCTGGAGTTCTGGTTCGAAGACCGGAAACAGCCTGATTTTGAAAAAAAGATAGCCGTTTATCTTGATTTTGTTAAACGGGAATTGCCTTTTCTAAGCGATCTTCACCTGGTATTTTCCAGCCGTAACACATTCCCCCATTCTACCGGCATTGCCTCTTCCGCTTCGGGGATGAGCGCATTGGGACTCTGCCTGGCCACCTTGTCGGCCCGATTTGGCGGGCCGGAGCCCGGCAGCGCGGAGTTCTTCCGGACCGCTTCGCGCCTGTCGCGGTTAGCCTCGGGCAGTGCCTGCCGGTCGGTATATGGCGGTTATACCATCTGGGGTGAGATGAAAGAGATAGCGGGCACCTCCGATGAATACGCGATCCCGGTGCCTTTTCCCGTCCACCTCACTTTCCGGGATATGCGGGACGCCATCCTGGTCGTCAGTAGCCGGGAAAAACTGGTCTCGAGCCGTGGCGGCCACGCCATGATGGAAGGGCACCCCTATGCCTTGCCCCGCTACCGCATGGCAAATGATCACCTGGTGCAACTGGCTGGCGCTATGCAAACAGGCAATATGGAAGAATTTATCCGGATCACAGAAACGGAAGCGCTGAACCTGCACGCCATGATGATGTCGTCAAAGCAATCTTATATCCTGATGGAACCCGGCACTGTCAATATTATCAATGCGATACGCAGGTTCAGGCAAGAAACGGGAATACCGGTCTGCTTCACCCTCGACGCCGGCCCGAATGTCCATATGCTTTACCCTGGAAAACACGAAACCGCCATCAGGCAATGGATCGACGATGAACTGAAACAATACCTCGAAAACGGCCACTGGATCGACGACCACATCGGCCCCGGCCCTACCAACACCCAACACCCAATACCTAATACCTAATACCCAACACCCAATACCTAATACCTAATACCTAATACCCAACACCCAACACCCAACAATGAAGCCATCAGTCTTTTATGCCAAGATCATGCTATTCGGGGAATACGGCGTTATCTGGAATTCCATGGCGCTCACCATACCCTATGCCCATTTCTCCGGGGCGCTGGCTTTCATAAACGACGAGCAATATACCAGGTATGAGTTTGCGGTCGAGTCCAACCGCCATCTTCGTGATTACCTTGGCTATTTGAAAGAATTACGTAATGACCCGGCTTTCGGATTCGAATTTAACCTGGAAGGGTTGGAAAAGGACATTGACAGCGGGCTCTATTTTGAGTCGAATATCCCGCAGGGCTATGGAATTGGCAGCTCTGGCGCCCTGGTGGCGGCAATTTATGATGAATACCAGGCTGCCAACAGGTCTAAAGGCAGGAAGATATTTACCGAAACGGAAATTGCTGTTTTCAGGGAAAACTTTGCAAAAATGGAGTCCTATTTTCATGGGACCAGCTCCGGGCTGGATCCCCTGCTCTGTTATATCCGACATCCATTGCTGATCCGCAGCAGGAAGCAGATCGAAACGGTCAGCATTCCCAGGGGAAAGTTCGGCAGCAACAGCGCCATCTTCCTGGTAGATACCGGTGTGCTGGGGAAGACCGGGCCACTGGTAAACCTGTTCCGGGAGAAATGCCGGGAGGAGAAATACCTGGAACGGGTAGAAAAAGTGATGATACCGGCCAATGACGGGTGCATTGTATCGCTGCTGGAGGGAACCATGGATGATTTCTTCGTTCATTTGTCCGGTTTATCGGCTTTTCAGTATGAATCACTCAACGAGATGATCCCTGCGCACATGATGCCATACTGGGATGCTGGTTTGCAGAGAGATGACTTTAAATTGAAGCTTTGCGGATCGGGCGGAGGGGGATTCCTGCTCGGTATTTCCAGAGATTTCAGCTCTACCCGTGATTACTTCCGGCAGCAGGGTCTGGAACTGATCCCGGTATATAAAAATGATCTGTTATGAGCCAGCCCGATGTAAATATCAGGAGCCTCCCGCTGGCCGGCCTGGAGGATTTTTTCCGGGAGCAGGGGGAACAGCGCTACCGGGCGCGACAGGTGTACGACTGGTTGTGGAAAAAGATGGCCCGTTCTTTCCATGAGATGACAGATATTTCCCTGAAAACAAGAGAGTTGTTATCTCAGCATTTCACCCTCCCAGCGATTGCTGTCAACACAACCCAGAAGAGCGAAGACGGGACCATCAAGATGTCGTTCCGGCTGCATGACGGGCATATTGTCGAAGGAGTGCTCATCCCTTCGGGCGAGCGGATGACCGCCTGCATCTCCTCGCAGGTTGGATGTAACCTGGCCTGCAAATTTTGCGCCACAGGTATGATCCGGTATGTCCGGAACCTGGAATTCGACGAGATCTTCGACCAGGTGGCCATCATCGGCGAAACGGCCCGGAAGGAATACGACCGGCCGCTTTCTCATATCGTTTATATGGGGATGGGAGAACCGTTGCTGAACTACCACCAGGTGCTGAAATCGGTTGAAAGGATCACCGATCCCGAAGGCATGGGCATGTCACCACAACGGATCACCGTTTCGACAGTGGGTATCGCCCCCATGATCCGGCAGCTTGGCAACGACATGGTGCGGTTCAACCTGGCGGTGTCACTGCATTCAGCCATCAATGAGAAGCGGAACAGGATCATACCCTATAACCTTCGCAATTCCCTCAACGATCTTACCGAAGCAGTCAAATTTTTCCATCAGCAGACCGGGACGCGCATTACCCTGGAATATATCATGCTGAAGAAATTTAATGATAACGCCTCCGATGCACAAGCGCTGGCGGAATTCTGCAAAAGCTTTCCCGTCAAGATCAACCTGATCCAGTATAACCCGGTTGAAAATTCTCCTTTTGAAGATTCCGGGCCTGAACGGACACAGTTTTTCAAGGAATTTTTAGACCGGAAGAACCTGGTGGTCAATATCCGGCGTAGCAGGGGCAAGGATATTGATGCGGCCTGCGGTCAACTGGCCAACAAAATCCTCAATAAAAATCTTTAATTTCGTAATCAAAATTATTTTGGCTATGAAAGAGGGAACGTTTTCCATCAGCGGAAGAATTGTTGATGTGGTGGAGGGGCGAATATTTCCGGGGACGGTAATGGTAGCCGGGGGGAAGATTATCGATGTCAGGGAAGAAGCGGTCGCGGAGGCAGGATTTATCCTGCCCGGGCTCATCGACGCCCATATCCATATCGAAAGCTCCATGCTCATTCCTTCCGAATTTGCCCGGCTGGCGGTAATTCAGGGAACGGTAGCCACCGTATCGGACCCGCATGAGATCGCCAATGTATTGGGTATCGAAGGGATTAAATTCATGATCGCCAACGGCCGGAAGGTGCCGTTCAGGTTTTATTTCGGCGCTTCGTCCTGTGTGCCCGCCACGCCTTTTGAGACATCAGGCGCTGCGTTGGGAGAAAAGGAGATCGATGAACTGCTGGGGATGGATGAGATATATTATTTATCGGAGATGATGAACTTTCCGGGGGTACTGGCAGAAGACCCGCTGGTGATGGCCAAACTCCGGCTGGCACGTGTTCACGGCAAGCCGGTCGATGGTCATGCGCCGGGCTTGCGGGGCAAGGATGCCCGGAAATATATCGAAGCGGGCATTTCTACTGATCACGAGTGCTTCAGCCTGGATGAAGCGATGGATAAAGCGGGTGATGGGATGAAGATCCTGATCCGGGAGGGAAGCGCCGCCCGCAACTTCGATACACTGGCCCCGCTGCTAAAGTCCTTTCCCGACCAGGTCATGTTCTGTTCCGACGACCGTCATCCCGACGACCTGGCCAAACGGCACATCAACGATATAGTCAGAAGGGCCCTGGCCATGGGCTACGACCCGGTGACCGTCATCCGGGCCTGTACCCTCAACCCGGTCAGGCATTACCGGCTCGATACCGGACTGCTTCAACCCGGCGATCCTGCTGATTTTATCGTGGTGGACGGCCTGGAATCGTTCCGGGTCTTAAAAACCTACATCGATGGGAACCTGGTGGCTGAGAACGGAAAATCCCTGATCTCCCCTGTTGTGGAAGAGCCTGTCAACCGTTTCCATGCCGAACCGGTAGCTGTTTCCGCTCTTGCCATTTCGCCCGCAGGAAAGCGGATACGGGTGATCGAGGCGCTGGAAGGACAGCTGATCACCTATGGGCTGAATGAGACCATGCAGACGGAGGCCGGCAACGTGATCAGCGACCCGGCGCATGATATATTGAAAATGGTGGTATTGAACCGTTACGAGTCCGCCCCGCCTGCCATTGCCTTTGTCCGGAATTTTGGTCTGAAAAGGGGCGCCATCGCCTCTACGGTGGCGCACGACAGTCACAATGTCATTGCTGTCGGCGTAACGGATGCAGATATTGCCAAAGCCATCAACACGCTGGTCGCTTCAAAGGGTGGCATTTGCTGTACCGACGGCGACCGCGTGCTGCACCTGCCATTGCCCGTGGCAGGGCTGATGTCGGCTGACGACGGATTTGAAGTGGCGAAAGCCTACGAGGAGCTCGACCGGGAGGCGCACCGCCTGGGGAGCCGCCTGCGCGCTCCCTTCATGACCCTCTCTTTCATGGCCCTCCTGGTGATACCCGAGTTGAAATTAAGTGATAAAGGGCTTTTCGACGGCAATACATTTGCCTTCACACCACTTTTTTTAGACTGATTATAAATTACAAAAAAGATATTTACATATTTATTGATAATGTATGTAAATTTTATATTTTTGCTGAAAATTCAAAGACATGGGAAAAATTCAATTACAGATTGAAAAATTGGAAAAGGCCGCCAGCAAACTGAGAGCCATGGCTCACCCGATGCGGATTGCCATTATTGACATGCTCAACAACGGTAACCGGATGAGCGTTACGGAAATTTATAAGAAATTGAAGATCGAGCAGGCGGCAGCCTCTCACCATCTCAATATTTTAAAGAACAAGGGTGTTCTGGTTTCACAACGCGAAGGAAAAAAGATATTCTATTCGCTGAAAAGCGATGTTCTGACCGAGATCATCGATTGCATCAACCGTTGCAACGAAGAGTCATAGTCATCATTTTGTACTGATCATCCATTCCTCTTCCAGATCCCAGTTTGCCCTGATAGTGATGGGGGCTGGGAGGTATTCTACCGGTTCGGGCAGGAGTTTCTGTCTGTAACGACCTGTATCCCAGGTCCTATTAGCATTCCAGTCCGCTATAGCCTTTAGTTTATAGGTACCCGGCATCAGGTTTTTGAATGCCAGGGGCCCCGGTTGGGTAATGATCTTTTCCCGCAATACCACTTCCTTGTCTGACATCAGTTGGATAATATACTGTCCGGACTCATCCGGGAGAGAGATATTCATAACGAGCTGCCCGTAATCAGCGGGTGTTCTGACCCGGAAATGAAAGGAGGTGCTGTCGTTCACCCTGCCGGCCAGGTCGGTGAAGGCCGAATCGAGGGCGGTGACCCGGTAAGATTCTCCCGGTTGCAGCGGGTGATCCAGTACTACCGTTCTCCGGATGGTATCGGTGAAATAGAGTGGTGGGTTGAGCGTATCACCTTCAAAAGCCAGGAAGATCTTCCCGGTATCATATGCTGTGAGGGGCAGGGGAGAAATGAACCGGAATTCCCTGTCGATATCGAAAACGCCTCCCTTAAGGTTGGAGTTGATGTTCAGGGTGTTGGGTCTGGTGTCCCTGCGCCTGAGGAGTGTTGGCCCGGAAGTGGCCCTGCTCCGGATGAAACGGGCCGTGTCGGTGACGGCAGCGCCGGCGTTCATTGCGATCTGTATCGTATCTGGCAGCCCTGGCAACAGGTAAAGGTCCAGCGTGTCCCGCATCCGGGTGAATTCGGGGATATACCAATTGTCTTTCAGAGTATCGCCATCTGCCAGGCTGACGCTGACCGGATCGGCCGGTCGCTGGAATATGTAACGGAGATGATTGCTGCTAATCAATGTTTTACTGAGCAGTTTCTGGGCAGTGTCCTTTTCTTCAAACAGGTACATCACATAATTTTCATCCATGGTGAATTGAATGACCGGCGGCTCCAGCATGACGCTATCCGTGAAATCGGGTGGCGGCAGCACAGGGGCTGGCTCCGGCGGATCCAGGGTAACCAGGCTGTCGAGGAAAGCGATCTTCTCATTGGGCAGATCAAAAATGTAATTATTGTTCATATCCTCCAGGGCGAAGAGGAGGTATTCGCCCGGGGGAAGGTTGTTGATCCTGAAGGATCCGTCCTTGAGCGTACGGGAGGCGCTTTTGGGCTGGACGTACAAGGGCAATGAGTCGAGCGCCAGGGTATCATTGTCATTCGTGTAAATCATTGCAATGACCCCTTCTTCGGGCTGATGGTCGAAGGCGTTGATTACCCTGCCGGTGATGAACAGCGAGTCGATGTGGTCGCCGGTGGAAAAG
>JAWOHY010000051.1:0-5212 GCA_046484945.1 Bacteroidales bacterium | reverse complement strand
GTGAAGCGGGTGAGGTCGAGCAGGCCGTCATCGACCACGGCTACCGTGAAGGTCATCGGCTTTCCTTCTTTCTCGCTGACGGTGACTGAGAAGGGCTCTTCCGGTTTCAGCTCATCGGGCATTTTGATCACCGGTTTCAGGACAGTCGCGGGATCCTCGATCAGCAGCGGGATAACGCCGTACATGCGGATCGGCAGGTCGTTGGCGGTTTGCCGCCCGGGCTGGATCACACTCAGGTAAACGTAGACGTTCGGCGCCATGCCGGAAGTGATGCTGATCTCAAAGGTTTCCTCTTCTTTCCGGCACACCTTCCATTGGCTCGACAGGATGCGGCTGCCCGATTCGACGCTGACCAGCGCCCTGCTGCCGGGCGGGGCGGGGAAACTGATCACCGCACGATCCCCGGTGCTGTATTGCTCCTTATCGGCGCTGAAGGTCAGCATGGTGGCACCGGCAGGATTGGCCCTGCCCGAGCGGTTGACATAATCGGGCCAGTCGAAATACACCGGCAAACCGGCCTGGTGCCCCCCTTCGGGATCTGTAACCAGGATCAGGTAACGGCCCCATTCGGGGTAATCGATGCGCAGATTGAACGAACCCTTGCCGTTTTGAACATCCAGCGTCCCCTGGTAAACGACGCGGGCATCCTGGCTCTGGATGTAGTACGCCAGGTTATCCTCCCCGGCATTCCACCACCACCGCCACTGGATCTTGTAAACCTTCACCCCGAGCCCCTGGCCGCTGACAGGATTGCCTCTCCAGTCGAGCAATGCGACCTCCACCTTGTGGTCTTTGCCGGTTTCGAGCATGTCCTGGTAAGTGCCGCCATCAGGCACGTGGATGCCGGCATATCTCCTGAAGGGCGAATATTTTGCCGTGAAAAGATCGGTGCTGAAATCACCCCCCTTCTCGAAGGCGCGAACCAGGAAAACCGCCTCCATCATGCCAGGTGCATTACTGCCTGAAGGCAGGGCAATGTTGAATTTCCCCTTTCCCTGGTTGTCCAGTTCCTGATCGAAGATATTTCGTTCGTCGCTCCAGAAATAGGTGGCGGGGTTATCGAAAGCAAACTTTTCATAGCCCTTGAAAGCTGTTCTGGCTTTCCGCAGGCTGAGGTCCACCGTGGCCCTGATCCCAGGCGCCACCGCCCCGTGCAGCCACCTGACTTCCAGCTCCGCCTCGGGCCTTCCGGAGAAGGTCTGCAGTAACTCCTGGCTGAAATCCATCTTGATCTTCAGCCTGTTGGGCTTTACGGTCTCGATCTTGAGCGTCTTTTCAAAAACGGCGCCCCCTGCTTTCACATACGACTGCCAGTTGCCGGTCAGTGCGTCCGGGTCGGTGGGGACGCGAAAAGCATAAAACCCGCCCGTTCCGGTCGTCCTTTTGGTGCTGTAAGCAAGCTGTCCCCGCGGATTATACAGCTCGAACTGCACCGGGTGGTCCTTTGGCAGCGGGTTGTTTTTATCGTCGAGGATGAAGGTGAGGAACAATGTATCGCCCGGCCGCCAAACGCCCCGCTCGCCATAGATCATCCCCTTCAGCCCTTTCTGGATCACGGCCCCGCTCACGTCGAAGCTGCTGAGCGAAAGGGAGGAGCCATCATCCACCCGGAGCCAGGTTTGCTGACGATCTTTGGATGCTTTCAGGAAATAGGGCCTGCTACCAGTCTTGAACTCCGCCATGCCGTCTCCCGCCGTTATAACAGACCCCAGGTGCTGGTTCTGGTAGTTGTAGAAGTCGATGGTCACCCCCTGTGCCGGCTCGGCCCGGAGCAGATCGGTGGCAATCAGCGTGTAGTGCAGGCCGTCGGCTGATTTGGCGATAACGCCGATGTTGGAAGAAAAGACCAGCTTCTGCCGGAAGCGGTCGCTGATGTAATAGGAATTGTGGCACGGGTTTTCGCGCTCTTTCCAGGAATAGTCATCAGGCCACTCATCCTCCTGGTACCACCCCTCCGGTGAGTCGAAGGCTTTCATCCTTTCCGGCGGGAACGTCCCGTCGAGGATGTATTGGGAGATGTCTTCCGCCGGCTCGCCGCCGCAGTTGACCAGCGCGTAGGCTTTATGGAAGGTCAGCTTCACCCGGTACACCGCCCCGGGATCCTGGCTGATCAGCGGCGAGAGGTCGAGGGAAAAGGTATTCCATTGCCGCAGGTCGAGCGACCTGTCTTCATCCAGTATCATGGTTTTGGCGTGGACGGGCCGGCCATACTGCCTGAAACTGTAAAAATATTTCGAAGCGAAATTGTTTTCCTGCAGGTAGTAGGGGACATTGTTCTCGAATATCTTGTAAACGATCACATCCACCGCCCGGAGGCTGACCGACCGGAAGGGTAGGAGCAGGCCCTGGGGATCGGGCATGACCACCCCCTGCCCGATGAATTCAACGGCCGGTTTCAACTCTTCGAATATAACAGGCTCCTCCACTGCGCTTTTCAAAGTGGCGCGGACGTCATTGCGGAGCGAACTCTCCACCACGAGCGTCCTTTCCCCTTCGATCCGCCGGGCAGGGTAAAACCGGATGATGTTGTTGTTCTGTACAATCCGGCCCTGATCGCCCTCCCTCAGGTAAACCAGTCCGTCGAGGTTCTGCGACGGGTCGACCGGATCGGAAAACATAATATCGACATACTGTTCTTCCCCCTGGCTGACATTCATACCTGTAAAAATAAAGTCATATATGGAGGAGATCTCTACGGTATAGCTGCCCTTCACATCAATCCCCAGGGGCTTGCCGTTCCAGGCGATATCGACCTGGAAGGCTTCCTTGCCGCGCGGGATGCTGTCGATCACAAAATCAAACTCCTTTATCCCCGCCCCTTTTTCCCATTTTACCGGATAAGTGGCGCCTGGCGCCGTTGCTTTTAACAGCTTCTCCGCTTCGGTCAGCTCCATGGCGTCAGCCGAGACGAGCTTTCCCCCGATCCGCTTCATCTTGTTCTCCTTTTCGCCAATGGAGAGTACATTCCCGGGATAGACCGAAAACGAAGGGGTGATGATACGGAAATCGAAGGGGAAGGTGCTGAGTTTTGCCGGAAGGTCGATGAGCTTGCCCGGTTTGAAGGTAGCTTTCACCGCTTTGCCCGCGGGCCAGTCGGTTTCCGGCCGGAACTCCACCAGGTCGGGAGCGACCAGGTATGCCTTTCCTTTCACCGGCGGGTCGAACAAGAACAGGCCTGTCGGGAGCTCCTGTCCTGTTTCATAACGGGTGACAGGCATATTCAGCCTCACCTTCACCACATCCTTTTTAGAGATCACGCCCGAGGTATATCCTGATATGTATTCCGCAAATTCGGCGGGGTCAACCGGTTCACCTCTTCTTGTACATGCCGATAACATTAGAAAGACGATCCATAATGCAAATAAAATTCTTTTTCTCATGGCTTAATTGGATTTTGATTTGAGTGAGAAAGGTAAGAATAATCGGTGAAACAACGGGAATAAGTTTCCATCTTTATGAATATCTTTGGCATTTGAAATAAAAAAGTGACCCTATGTCCAAAATTTCAGCCGTGCTCATGACCCTGAACGAGGAGCGGGACATTGGAAGGTGCCTGGCATCGTTGCAAGGCATCAGTGACGAGATCGTGGTGGTGGATTCATTTTCGACCGACCGCACCGAAGAGATCTGCCTGCAATACGGCGCCCGCTTCATAAAGCATCCCTTCGAAGGGTACATCGAACAAAGGGCTTATTCCATCTCGCAGGCTGCCTATGATCATGTACTGGTCATGGACGCCGACGAGGAGCTATCCCGGGAGCTCAGGAACTCTATCCTGGCTGTTAAAGAGAACTGGACACATGATGGTTACTATTTCAACCGCATGGCCAATTATTGCGGGCAATGGATCCGGCATTGCCACTGGTATCCCGACCGGAAGCTCCGGTTATTCGACCGGCGTAAGGCCAGCGTGAAAGGCAAAAACCCGCACGATGAGGTAATGATGCATACCGGCGTTGCCACCAAAAATCTAAAAGGCGACCTGCTTCACTATACCTGTTACACTGTCGATGAGCACATCCACCAGATCAACCGTTTTACTGGCATCCAGGCGCAAAATTTGTTCAGGCAGAAAAAACGGTATGGCTACCTGATGATGATCTTCAGCCCCATGTACAAGTTTATCCGCAACTACATTTTCTACCGGGGTTTCCTGGATGGTTATTTTGGCTACCTGATCTGCCGTAACGCCGCCTATTCGACGTTTTTGAAATATGCGAAGCTGAAGGCGCTTTACAAGAGTTCTGAGTTTTGAGTTCTGAGTTTTGAGTTCTGAGTTCTGAGTTTTGAGTTCTGAGTTCTGAGTTTTGAGTTCTGAGTTTTGGGTTCCGGTGTTTCTTTTTCCTGTCTACTGTCTCCTGTCTACTGTCTCCTGTCTCCTGTCTCCTGTCTCCTGTCTCCTGTCTTCTAACTTCTATATTCTATCTTCTAACTTCTTCCCCGCATATCGATTCAAATATTTACTACCTTTGCACCCGCCTGGGATGTTAGCTCAGTTGGTTCAGAGCGCATGCTTCACACGCATGAGGTCACTGGTTCGAATCCAGTACATCCCACAAGGGTTTCGAAAAATTCTCACCTCTCCGGTTGCAACATGGTTGCAACATTTTTATAAGTCGATTCAAAACATGCTTCTCTCGAGTGTTTTCGGACGCGTAGACAAACGATCGGCTAAAAGGTGGAGGGAGATTTCATTTTGCAACTTAAATCGCCCTACGGAAACAAATCTGATGTTTTTTTTTCAATAGGACAAGCCGAGCCTGAATTTAGCATTATTTAATACTACTCTTCCAGGCTTTTCATCTTGGCAACGTGATACTTATAACTGGCGTAACCTTAAACTGCGCCGGATAGATCATCAACCCCGTCTCAGGATCAGCAAGCGGTGCCGATAGATACTTCAGCAACTCCTCCCGTTTCTTCTTGGCTTTCTCCAGCTCACTCCATGTGCCATCATCAGAATAATCATAGCTGCGCCTTTCTGATAACTGAACCTTTGAGCCCATGTATTCAAAGCTTTTTCCGTATTTCTCTGCCTCCAGCAGAACCTGCTCGGCTATGCCTTCCTTGATTCTTTTGGTAAGTTCCTCCATGGCCTTGAGGCAGAGATGGATCGTGAGCGGGTTGTACATGCCTGAGTCGACCTCTTCCAGGACTCTTTGGGTGAACAGGTCGATTTGTGTCTTAGTCATACCGAACTGCATGACATAAC
>JAWOHY010000007.1:0-5521 GCA_046484945.1 Bacteroidales bacterium | reverse complement strand
GCCGGCTGGCGGGCATCGGCATCTGGGCGCTGGGTTACGACAACGGCCATCCGGAACTATGGCAGGCCATCTCGGACAAATTCAGCGATTGCTACGTCCCTTTGCTATACGATACCCTGTTCGATTCTGGGGGACCAACCTGGAATTATTATGCTAACGAGCATTACACCATGACCATCGATCATGGCTGGCAGGATACCCGGTATCTCAACTTCATCAGTTTCCATCTCGAAGAGCCGTATGATTCGCTGTGGGTATATGCCGGTCCCGATACCCTCTCCCCGCTTCTCGGCAGTTATACCGGGGCAGCCGGGCCGGGCAGCCTCTCCTCCCCTTCCGGCATTTTCACCCTGCGGTTCAAATCGGATCCGGTCCAGCAAAAACCAGGCTGGATGGCGGTGTTCCATGACGGATCGCTGGGCCTTATTGCATTCTCACCGCCCGTTACCGTCCGGGGCCTGGCCTACCCTAACCCGGCACTGGATAAGGTTCATATCCGGCTGGAAGGCAACAAGGCATGGTCAGGGTATGCCTTATATGATTCAAGAGGTCGGATGATCATGAGAAAGGAATTGCCGGCACAGATGGAAGAGCCAGGAATAGTGGAAATTGATCTTGCTGGAATTCCTTGCGGCCTGTATTACCTGGCATTCTATGATTCAGGAGGATATGGCTGTATCGTAAGGTTCATCAGGCGATGAATGTTTGGTGTTCCTGAGGGATGGAGTCCCTTGGAAAAGGGATGGAGTCCCTGTGGAATGGGATGGAGTCCCTGTAGAATGGGATGGAGTCCCTGTTCTGGAGGACTCCGTCCCTGTGGACACGTGCAGAGAAAAAGAGTTATAAAAATGTGACGAATTGACCCGATTATTGCCTATATTTGTTTGTTAACCAAGGAACTAACCCGATTATGATATTAATACTTCTACCAGTTAATTACTTCAGAACCTGCGAAACATATCAGAAATTCATCAGTTATGAAAAGGATATATTCTTTAACTGTACTTTGTTTCTTGTTCACAGTTAGTTTTACCCAGGCTCAGGTCAATTGTGATAAAACATCAGAACTTGAATATTTTTACAAATATGATGTTGCTGACCTTACATTAAACCGATTGTTTGCCAATAATTCTCCGGACAAAAGACTGATCACAATTCCTCAATTTCATCTGGACTCCATCTGGCATGGATTGTCAGCCATATATAATGTTTCTTCTACGCCACAAAGAGATTCGATATTTGATGTCTATTGCATCCACAATATTTCCCGTTATACCCAAAAGTTACTACCTCATATCTTTATTGAGCTTGACACTTCCTTAAGCTGGACAAGTAACTGGCTTAACGGAGAAATAGTCACGGGTTATGCTGAGTTGGATGAATTAATCTCAACTTATGAATATCAGGTTTATTCAACAAATCCTAATTATTTGAGTGTTGTGCTTTTTTCAGATTTAATAATTAACACATATGCATTAAGTGACAGCCTGAAAACTTTCAATGGAATTGCTTCTGCCGACCCATATCATGTTAATATAGATGGTAACAAGATACAATACTATGCGGAAGGTGATTATCAATATTTCAACTTTACTCTAGCCTGGAAAGACTGTTTCTCAGGATGTCTTAAAAATCATAAATGGAAATTCAAGGTTACTTATTCAAATTGCACTGTTGAATATCTGGGATTGGAAAGCAACGCTTTTAACGATCTGCCAAATCCAATAAATTGCAATATCACATCAATCATTCCTAATGAAACTATCCCGGACCAGATAATTATTTTCCCGAATCCTTCAAAAGATAAAATTTCAATCAAAAGAGAAGGTATCCAAAAGATTGAATTGTTAAACGGTCTGGGGCAATTCATTTTATCGTTGCAACCTGACAGCCATCTGACAACATTAGATATTGAAGCCTTAAAACCCGGTCTTTATTACTTAAAAATCGACTTGAATGGTAAAACGGTTAATAAAAGATTCATCAAAGAATAAGGATTACAATTCTGAGTTTGTATTGTTAATTTATTAACAAATAAACCTGCACCACATCTGCCCTTCTGCATTTTATTGTAATTTTGCTGACCGTTCTCATTAATGATTTAATAATCTGATCAATGAATAATCAGAATAAAAATCTTTTCCAGGAATTCCCTCCGGTTCAGCCGGAACAATGGGAGAAAAAGATCACCGAAGACCTCAAAGGAGCCGATTACGAGAAGAAACTGGTCTGGAAACCGAATGAGGGTTTTAAGGTTAAACCATATTATGTCGCGAATGACCTGAAAAAACTGGAATACCTGGCGATTTTGCCCGATACTTTTCCGTTTGTCAGAAGCAGCAAGAAAACGGACAATACCTGGTTTATCCGGCAGGACATTTTGGTCAGCGACCTGAAGCGCACCAATGAGAAGGCGCTGGATATACTCATGAAAGGCATTGATTCACTGGGATTTATTCTTGAAGAAGATGAAGAATATTCCAAGGAAGATCTCGATTTGTTGCTGAAGAATATTTTCGCCGAAATGGTGGAGATCAATTTCCATTGCGGCAGGAACGCCACGCAGCTCATGAAGAACCATTATGAAATGCTGGTGCGCTACAACCGGGATTTCCAGAAGATCCACGGTTCGCTGGACTTCGATCCGTTCGGCAGGCTGATCACAAAGGGCAATTTTTATTTTTCGAAGGAAGAAGACCTGCAGGTCTGCCATGATCTGATCAAAACGGCCGAATACCTGCCGCATTTCACGGTGATCAATGTAAGCGGCGACCATTTCCATCATGCCGGCGCCACGATCGTCGAAGAGCTGGCGTTCAGCCTGGCTTCCGGGGCGGAATACCTTACACAGCTTACCGAGACCGGCTTATCGGTCAGCCAGGTAGCGCCGAAGATCCGTTTCCGTTTCGCCACCGGGTCCAACTACTTCATGGAAATCGCCAAATACCGCGCCGCAAGGCTGCTCTGGGCCCATATTGTAAAAGCCTACGGTCCCAGCAGCGACGAAGCGGCCAAAATGACGATCCACGCAGTGACATCATGCTGGAATAAAGCGATGTACGATCCGTATGTGAACATGCTGCGGACCACCACCGAGGCCATGTCGGCCATCATTTCCGGGATTGATTCGCTGACGGTCGGCCCCTTCAATGAAGTCTTTGAAAAGCCGAACGATTTCTCGGAGCGCATCGCACGCAACCAGCAATTGCTGCTCAGGGAAGAATCCTATCTCGACAAGGTCATTGACCCGGCCGCCGGTTCCTATTACATCGAAAACCTGACCGATTCGATCGCTGCGGAAGCCTGGAAGCTTTTCCTGGAGACCGACGCCATGGGCGGTTACCTGGAAGCGGTCAGGCTGGGCGAAATCCAAAAAAGGATCAGTGAAACGGCGCAAAAAAGGGATATGGACCTGGCCGGCCGCAAGGATATCATCCTGGGGGTGAACCAGTACCCTAATTTCGCCGAAAAGAGAGAAGAGGACTTGCCTGCGGTTATAAAAGCTGCGAATCAGCCTGAACCGGGCGCCGGAACTGAAACGCTTAAGATTTACCGTGGTGCGATGGCCTTCGAGGAGTTGCGTCTAAAAACAGATCTCTTTGCAAAGGCCCACAAACGGCCGGCGGCATTCATGTTCACTTACGGTAACCTGGCCATGCGCGTCGCCCGCTCGCAGTTCGGCCGGAATTTCTTTGCCTGCGCCGGGTTTGAAACGATCGATAACCTTGGTTTTAAAACGGCAGAAGAAGGCGTCGAGGCTTTTTTAGCCAGCAAGGCAGAGATACTGGTCATCTGCAGTGCCGATGAGGAATACCCGGTGATTGCCCCGGTGGTGAAGGAGATGGTGAAGGACCAGGGCGTTGTGGTTATAGCAGGATATCCGAAAGATACTTTGGAAGAGCTCAGGGCAAAGGGCATAGCGCATTTCATTCATATCAGGTCGAATGTTTTGGAGGAGCTGAAGAAGTTTCAGGGATTACTGGGAATATAAATATGGAATAGAAATAATGTTTTACCGCAAAGGAACGCAAAGGATATTCGCAAAGGAACGCAAAGGATAAGATCATTCAATGCCTTTGCGAGCCTTTGCGAAACCCCTTCGTCGCCTTTGTGGTAAAAAAATAGAACATAAATATGAAGCCTAATTTTCACAAGATAAATCACAAAAGTGTGACAGGTCAGAAAATGGCCTTGAAAGAGTGGGAGCAGCAGCACCGGATAGGTGAAGACTGGCTGACGGCTGAAGGCATCCCGGTGAAGCCGGTTTACACGGCCGATGACCTGGCGGGGATGGAGCACCTGAGTTACGCCGCAGGCATCCCGCCATTCCTGCGCGGGCCTTATTCGACCATGTTTGTCACCAAGCCCTGGACGATCCGGCAGTACGCAGGTTTCAGCACGGCTGAGGATTCAAACGCTTTCTACCGCCGCAACCTGGCGTCGGGACAGATGGGGCTTTCCATCGCATTCGACCTGGCCACCCACCGCGGTTACGATTCGGACCATGAGCGGGTGGAAGGTGATGTCGGCAAAGCGGGCGTAGCCGTAGACTCCATCCTCGACATGAAAATATTGTTCGACCAGATCCCGCTGGATCGCATGTCGGTGTCGATGACCATGAACGGCGCAGTGCTGCCGGTGATGGCTTTTTACATCGTCGCCGGCCTGGAGCAGGGAGCGAAGCTGGAACAGCTTTCCGGCACCATCCAGAACGACATCCTGAAGGAGTTCATGGTGCGGAACACATACATTTACCCGCCATTGCCCTCCATGCGCATCATCGCCGACATCTTCAAATACACCTCCGGCAACATGCCAAGGTTCAACTCGATCAGCGTGAGCGGTTATCACATGCAGGAGGCGGGCGCCACCAGCGATATCGAGCTGGCTTACACCCTGGCCGACGGGCTGGAATATCTTCGTGCCGGCACACAGGCCGGGCTGGATATCGACGATTTTGCACCGCGCATTTCCTTTTTCTGGGCCGTGGGCATGAACCATTTCATGGAGATCGCCAAGATGCGGGCTGCCCGGATGCTGTGGGCTAAGATCGTCAAACAGTTCAACCCGAAGAACCCGAAGTCGATGGCATTGCGGACCCATTGCCAGACTTCCGGCTGGAGCCTGACGGAGCAGGACCCGTTCAACAACGTGGCCCGCACCTGCGTGGAGGCTTTGGCGGCAGTGCTGGGCGGCACGCAGTCGCTGCATACCAACGCCCTGGACGAGGCCATCGCATTGCCCACCGATTTCTCCGCCCGTATCGCCCGAAATACGCAGATATACATCCAGGAAGAGACCCAGGTTTGCCGTTCCGTAGATCCCTGGGCCGGTTCATACTATGTCGAATATCTTACTGACCGCATAGCCAGGCGTGCCTGGGAACTTATCCAGGAGGTTGAAGCGCTGGGTGGCATGGCCAAGGCGATCGAAACCGGTTTGCCCAAGATGCGGATCGAGGAAGCCTCGGCGCGGAAGCAGGCCAGGATCGACTCCCATAAAGATACTATCGTTGGCGTGA
>JAWOHY010000086.1:0-5250 GCA_046484945.1 Bacteroidales bacterium | reverse complement strand
CCGGTGCCAGAGGAGAAATACATAGCAATGCAATAATATGAAGCAGATGTACCGATCTGGCCCATCGCATGAATATTATTGCGGCTGACAACTGAATTGGATACATAAGTACCCATCCATATCCCATATTTACTGCCGTCGTATATCATATTATACACTTCATTACCAGTAATATGGGCACCGTTGATACTTTGCAGCCGCATGCCATAACCGGTAACATAATCGGTATCCACATCGGCGCCGATCACATTGTCCTTGATCACCAGGCCCATCAGTTCCCCGACAGATTGTACGCCCCGGGCGTAGATTCCATTGTAGGTCCTGGATATCTGGTTGTTCTCCAACAGAATATTGTTATTATCCGCACCGGTACCAGAAATGGATATTGTTTCGCCTCCGATGTAGATCCCGAAAGTGGAAGTGACCGTATTGGTACCGGCTTTGATATTACAATTCCTGATGACATTGTCCGTAGATCCCTGTCCGACGCCTGTGCTGGAGAACCAAATAGCAGTGCTATTGGTGGAAGTAGACGTGTTTTCAATTGTCATATCACGGGTTGTCCCGCCCGGGACGTTTGACCCGTCGATCACGTAATACAGGCCACCTTCAAACTTAAAGATGGCATCTGAAGAACCGGTAATTGTGGGAGATACGCCGGCAGCAGGCCTGAAAGTGATGGTATTGACATCACTGGCCCCCGCGACAGGCGGGAAGACAACCGGAAAGGTTTCTGCATCATAGGTCGCGTCAGTCAGTTCAAATACGACGGGGCAGGTCACCTCATTCAAAACCAGGTCAGCCAGGGCAGCGGTAATGGTAGGATAGGTCTGTCCTGTTCCTACCTGGAATGTCCCGCAAATAGACCCCAGAATGCTATATTCGTAGGGAGTATCCGGCGGAACGGCTACTGCGGGCGGATCTGCCGTATAACCGCTGGCGCCGCCTGAAGGATTTGCACCGATATTTGGCGTTGGCGTAACTTCATCCTGTGCCACGATATAGTAATAGACAACATCGCCAATTGTCACACCGGCGCCAAAAGTAAACGAGTATTCGTCGGAACCTTCCCAAACAGCCGTTGCACTGTTCCACGTTCCGGCATTGATCTTCCAATACAGTACCGGTAGGCCGATCCCGGCGGTTGGCACCCCCGTGGCATCGGTAATGTTAGTTGTCAGTATCCTGTCGATGGTGGAAGATGTATTCTGCAGCGGGGTAAAAGCAATATTTGGTGGTGTCAGGTCAACGCCCAGTCCGCCGAACTCATCCGCTCCGATATCCGGGGCTGTAGCAGGTGATGACGGGTTATCAGGGTATCCGGCATTGGGGTATCTCGGATCGCCGTCGAAATCGGTTGTAATGCTGACAGGGGTTGAAACCTCTGCACCCCCGCTTTCCAGCTGAGTGGGAACATTTGTCAGCAGGTGCAGGTCGTAAGGCTGCGTGACTTTGTTCACAAAAGGCGGATTTTCAGTGACAGAGGAAGCATCCGCCGGAGAAACCCTTCCTTTGAAATCATCGAGTGTCTGGTCAGCGTTGGTCCCGTCATAGAATATGAGGTTGCTGGGGCCAGGAGTGCCGGCAAAGAAATCGTTGTTGTTGGAGGTGGCGGCATAGGTTGCAAGATTATCCGTGCTGCGCCAGTATGCTGCTGTATAACCTGTGGCGCCCGGCGTGGAAACATTCACCACGATATTGTTCCGTAATTCAAGTATGGGAGTGGGCGTTGCGTAGATCCCCGCCGACCCGAAAGCGGCATCGGTTGAGGAAGCATCCAGGTAAATGGTGTTATTGTATAACCCCTGGGTGGTTCCTCCCTGGACATGGATCCCTCTTACGGCTGTGGCGCCGCTGGCTTGCGGGGCATATATTTCGGAAATGAAATTGTTATATGTATTAACAGCGGTTCCACTGGAAATGTAGATACCATAAGCAATACTGGTAGTGGTATTGGCAAACGTAATCCCCTGGATTTTATTATTATAGATAGCAACATCGCCCCCTGCACTGGTATAAAGCCCATATGTGGTGCCATTGGTAAAGTTCAGGTTCGTCAGCGTGTTATTATAAATATTCTTATTTGCTGCAGAAGATGAAATATACATCATCGCTGCAGTACCGGTGGACCCTGAAGTATTGTTATCCACAAGATTATCAAACACGTTCAGGGTAACCCCGGAACTCGAATTATAAATATAATATGTGGTTCCGGACCCTAATGAAGATTGAGTGCGTTGATTCCCGGTAATCACATTGTCATGAATGTTCCAGGTACTGCCGGCATTGGAATTGCTGCCAAAGGTATAGATCGCGCCAAAGGTACCCGTGGCTGTCGAAGTATTTGATCCATGGATATTATTGATGATATTATTTTCATAACAGTTATAGGAATAAGCCGATCCGGAGCTATATATTGGATAAAATGCCCCTGATGTCGCTTCACTGCGATCAATTGTCACCGTATTGTTGTTGATATTGACCGTGTTGGATGTTCCCGTTCCGCCTGCGGCATTGTAAATCCCATATAAGCTGTTAGTAGTGGCGGGAAAAGTAAATAACAGGCTGTTGTAACTGATATCGATGTTTGAATTCAGGGATGTTGTCGTATAAATAGTATACGTGGTGGCGTTGGAGGTAATCGTTCCTGAAAAATTATTGTTCATAATCTTCAGGTCATTCTGATAAATGGAGTAAATACCATACGTTGTCGTTGACCCTCCTCCGAAGCCGGTAATAGTGTTGCCGCCGTCCACACCGATCTCTATATTCTGGTCGTAGAAATCGTAGGGGGCAGAATCGGCATAACCACGCAAATGAATAGCCCCGTAAACATTCGAAAAGTTGTTATTGAAAATTTTGATGTTCTCGCTCCGGCCACCGGTGGATGTGACAGTAACCGTGGAAGTCCCGGAGATATTTGAAACATAGATCCCGAAAGAATAAATAGTACTGTTATTCAGTGAGATATCACAGTTTTTGATGGTGATATTCTTAGGCGCATCAGTTCCGGAGGCCTTTTTCAGGTAATAGCCAAATTCTGTATATTCGGTCCCGGAGAGTGCACCGGGATTCTCCTGGAGATCAATGCCATCAAAGGTGATATAATCTCCCCCCTCAATGATAATGACACCATCACCGTGGCTTGTCAGTGATGTAGAGGAAGAAACGGTTCCGAGGCCGGAGGCCGTGATCAGCGGATTGGCCCCTGCACCGGATTTCTGAAAGATAATGGGATCGGCCAGCGTACCGGTGGCAGTAATAGAACCGGATAATGCGCCGGAGAATGTTTCGGCATGGTTAGCGGCTACATTGAATGTAACGCCACCGGTACCGACACCTTGTGTGTTCAAAGCCGTAATGGCGGCCTCGATGGTAGCATAGTCGCCGGGAATGGTTTTCGTCCCGGTCAGCTGTCCGAATGACAACTGGAATGCCGCGAGGGCAAAGCAGAAAAGTAACAGTTTTCTCATGATGATTTTTTATGTGATGAATGAAACTTAATTTTTAATTAATAAGCTGATTTATTACATATATATTTTGAGTGTTTAAATTTAGTTATAAAAACCGAATCTTAAGAAAAAAAAATAGTTTTTTAACAAATAATAGCCATTGCGCCACAAGCAGCGAGGTGTCTTAAGAGGGTGTCTCAAAATTCAAAAAGTCTCTTTTTTTTGTAGTCCGACGACTAAAGTCGTCGGTTCCAGGAATACTGCAGTTTGAACCGACGGCTTTAGTCGTCGGAAGAAAAAACAATCAACCGACGGCTTTAGTCGTCGGAAGAAAAAACTAGATGTTGGAGTACGACCTAAATCCAGACATTATTGCTAATTTAGCCAAAGATTCAATTTGGCATGGAGCAAGATATCCTCAGCACAAACCGTAAAGCCTTAAAGATAAACCTGAATGATGCCATCTTTGGCTCATTTGCCGAGATCGGCGGGGGGCAGGAGGTGGCGAGAATTTTTTTTCAGGCAGGCGGCGCATCGGGTACGGTAGCAAAAACCATTTCGGCTTATGATAAAGCTTTCAGTGATGCCCTCTATGAATCCACTCATTCGGGGCGGTATGTTTCGGAAGAACGGCTGGAAGAAATGCTCACCGCGGAATATAGCGACCTGGTGCGGATCCTGAATGAAAAACGCGGTGTGGACACACAGTTCTTTTCCTTCGCCAACACCGTTGAAACCATCAATTACCAGAAAGATAACCGCGGACATGGATGGCTGGGCATGCGTTTTCAACTGAAACCCGGAATGCCGCCCAACCAGGTAGTGATGCATGTGAACCTGCTGGAAAACGACACCTTGCTGCAGCAAGGCACCCTCGGAATACTCGGTGTAAACCTGATCCATGCCTGTTTTTACCTGCACGGATTCCCCAACCAGTTTCTGCGCTCCCTCCTGGATAATCTCTCCACTGATCGCATCGAAGTGACCATGATCCGGATGTCGGGGCCTGACCTGGATTATGTCGACAACCGCCTGCTCAGCGTGCAGCTCGTCAAGAATAAAATGGCCAGGGCCATCATGTTCGACCGATACGGAAAGGTTCAGCAGCCCTATGATATGCTCTATAAAAAGAATGTACTGGCCTTCCGGGGCAGTTTCCGGCCGGTGACTTACGTCATGCTCGACATGTTCCGGACCAGCTACAAGATCTTCAAACGCGATGAGGATTATGTAAAGGAAAACACCATTTCACTTTGTGAGATGACGTTACGAAACCTCATGCAGGAGGGAGAGCTGGATGAGCAGGATTTCCTGGACAGGGTCGATATCCTCAACGAGATCGGGCAGAATGTCATGGTGTCGAACTTCCGCGAGTATTACAAACTGGTGCAGTATTTTGCCCAGTTCAGGATAAAAAAGCTGAGGGTCGTCATCGGTATCCCCACCCTGATGAACTTCCTGGAGAAAAAATATTACACCGATCTGCGCGGCGGCATCATGGAAGCCATGGGAAAGTTTTTCATCGACAACATGAAGCTTTATGTTTACCCGACCATCTCAGCAGTATCCATCGATAACCCAACCAGGGGAGAAGATCTGATCACATCCAAAAATCTTATCCTGGCAAAAGATATCCAACATCTTTACCAATACCTCATCGCCAACAGGATGATCATCGATATCCCCAATGTGAAAAAAGAATGGCTCTGGATCAACTCCCAGATCGTAGTCCGGATGATCAGAGAAAATGAACCGGGCTGGGAAGAAATGGTGCCGCAGTACATAGTGAAAGTGATCA
>JAWOHY010000069.1:0-8433 GCA_046484945.1 Bacteroidales bacterium | reverse complement strand
CTTCAGGAGCTGGTGCAACTGGCTGTTCAGCAGCAAGCCTTCATCGTGCATACATTGGTCAGCGATAAGCTGCGCGAAGAACTTTTCCGCATTGCCCGCCTGCGCAATGTGGAGACCATCGACCTGATGGGCCCCTTGCTGGACCGAATGTCAGACCAGTTCTCCGCCAATCCCAGCGAACAGCCCGGACTGTTCCGCGTGCTGAACGAATCCTATTTCCGACGCATCGAAACCATGCAATTCGCTTTCAATCATGATGATGGGAAAAGGATTGAAGAGCTGCACAAAGCTGAAATAGTACTGATTGGTGTCAGCCGGACCTTCAAAACCCCGTTGAGCATTTACCTTGCCTTCAAACGCTGGTTTGTGGCCAATGTGCCCATTGTTCTTGGCATACCCGTTCATGAGATCATATACAAAATCGCACCTGAACGGGTATTTTGCCTGACGACTTACCCCAACCGGCTGGCCCAGTTGCGCCGCGCCCGCCAGGATAGACTCGGTGGCACCTCCTTTGATTATGCCAACCCTGACTATGTTAAAAGAGAATGCCTGTACGCTTCCCAGATCTTTTCAGGCCAGCCCAAATGGCAGAAAATCAACGTTACCAGCAAATCCATAGAAGAAATCGCAGCGGAGATCATCGCGCTGATGCCAAAGCGATTTGAAGAAGCTGATGGGGAGTTGGGGTGATCGGCAGTTCGCAGTTCGCGGTCTACTGGAAACGTTTCTATTACAGTCTTATCCTTTATACAATTCGGAGGCATCTACAAAAATCTGATAATCTTTAACCAGATTACCATTCATTTTTAACAAGACACCAAATGGTGCCGTTAAAATCGAATCATCATGCCGGGTATATGTAACAATGCCGGTTACAAACCATGCATTTCCATCGTTCCAGGATTCAAGGCCGGTATGCTTGATTGCCTTGATGGATGTAAAAAAACCATCAAGGAAAGCAATGATATTGGTTTTGCCAACAACAGCCGGCATATTGGCAAACCGAAAAATCGCATCAGCTGAAAGAAATTCGCACATTCCCACCGAGCTTTTCGCGTCAATGGCCTTGTACATATCTAATATAAATTGTCCCTTCGACATAATACAGAAATTTTAAGGTAAACAAAGCAGATTAAATCTTGTTTACAAGAATGCATTATATTAACAAAAAAACAGGGGCTAAGAACTGCTTCTATCTTCTCCCTAATTCAGCATCACCGGCATGACCAGCATCAGGATATCCTCATCCTTATTCTCATTGTCGATAGGCATGATCAGACCGGCGCGGTTGGGTGCCGACATTTCGAATTTGACCTGCTCGGTATCAATGTTGGTGATCATATCCTGGAGGAACCTCGAATTGAACCCGATCTCCATGTCTTCTCCCTCATAGCTGCAGGTAAGTCTTTCTTTGGCTTCGTTGGAAAAGTCGATATCTTCGGCCGACAGAAGGAGTTCCTTGCCGGAGATCCGGAAACGCACCTGGTGGGTTGACTGGTTGGCAAAGAGGGCTACCCGTTTGATCGAGTTGAGCAGCTGGTTGCGGTCGACAGTCAGCACATTGGGATTGCTGGTAGGGATCACCGCCTCATAATTGGGGTATTTCCCGTCGATCAACCGGCAGATCAGCCTGAAATCTTCAAAGATAAACAAGGCGTTGGTCGGGTTATATTCAATTTTCACCTCTAATTCCTTATTGGCCAGGATGCCTTTCAGTTGATTCAATGGTTTTTTGGGAAGGATAATGGCGGTGACCTGCTCGGACCGGGCGTCTTTCCTGCGGTACCTGACCAGTTTGTGGGCGTCTGTGGCCACGAATGTCAGGTGATCGGGAGAAAGCTCGCAATAGACGCCCGACATTACCGGACGTAACTCATCGCTGCCGGTTGCAAAAATGGTCTTGTTTATGGCATCGACCAGTACGCCGGCGGTAACGGTCAGGGTAGATGTGCCGTCAAGGGTCGGTGATTGCGGAAACTCGTCGCTGCTGTGCCCGCTCAACTTATATTTTCCCTCGCCGGCGGAAATCTCAACCAGCAGTGACTCGGGGTTAATTTCAAATACCACCGGAATATCTGAGAAGGTCTTCAGGGTATCAAGCAGTATTTTTGCCGGGATGGTCACCGATCCGGGCTCCTCCGCTTTGGTCAGTGGCATGGAAACGGTCATGGTTGTTTCCAGGTCCGAGGCCGTTACAAACAATAAATCGTCCTTCAGCTCAAATAAAAAGTCGTCGAGGATTGGAAGGGTGTTGGATGAACTGATAACACCGCTCAGGGCTGACAGATTCCGCAGCAATACCGAACTTGACACAATAAATTTCATACGATTGCCTGATTTGATTTAAACTATTGGTATTAATCGTAAAAATAATTAAAATTGAATTAGTGACGTCATACCCCTGTTAAGTTTCTTAACATTTTTTTCACATTTAATGATCTGGCATCTTTTTTGATTTTCCCGGCCGGAATTTTGATTCATCCCCCTTTAACAGCCGAATGATATTCTTTCTGTGGGTAACCGGGATAAACAGGGCCACAAATACGGATAAACCGATCAGCAGGCCTGAGGGTTGCTGAAAGAGGAAAATGTCGATGAACGGAAAAGCGACAGCGGCCGTAATCGAGCCCAGGGATACATAACCGGTGATCAACAATACCAGGATAAAGACCAGGAGAACGACCCAGACTGTTACAGGATATAAAGCCATCCCGACGCCAAGCATGGTGGCCACGCCCTTACCTCCGCGGAATCCGGCAAAAACCGGAAAAACATGCCCGAGCACCACAGCGGCGGCCAAAATGATCTTCCACATCAGCAGGTACGGATCATCTGCTGGTAAAGCCAGCAGAAAATCAGCCGCTTTTACCGCAAGCCATCCTTTGAACACATCGAAAGCAAAAACCGGGATCCCTGCTTTCCATCCCAGCACCCTGATGGTATTGGTAGCGCCTGCATTACCACTGCCATGCTCCCGGATATCCAGCCTGAAAAATATCCTGCCAACCCAGACAGCAGTGGGGATGGAGCCGAGGAGGTAGGCGAGAATGGTGAGTGGCAGAGAGAGAATTAGCATAAGGTGATTGGTGTTGGGTATTGGGTATTAGTTCTTGGTTCTTGGTTCTTGGGATTGTTATGGGGATGTTTCGAGGCGGCGGAGGAAATCGATCAGGCGGCGGCGGGAAGAGATCATATATTCATATCTCTCATCCAGGCCGGGTTTGCTTTGCATTCTGCGCTCCTGTTTGACCGATTCTATCCGGTCGTTGAAAGTCATGTCAGATCCGAGGGCCTGCATGATCCCGCTGCGGTAATCAAAGAAATACCATTGCCTGGGGTTCAGCTCCAGGTAAATCGTCATCACATCACCGGAACGCCGGCGGATAAGCTCGATCGTGCCATTTACATATCGGTTCACCGCATTTTTACCAATGCTCAGAATGCCGACAGGGCCCGCCGAAATGTATGAATTTGTCATGTCATTCCAGTATAACCGCACATCTGTGAGCAGCAGTGTATTGATCAGCTCATCAGGCATTCTGCGGAAGTTACCGTAAAGCCCCAGTTCCGTCATCAAATCCCTTGCTTTCCCTTCTCCCATCACATACCCCAGGTAATCCTGATACACTTTTCGGGTAATATCAAGTCCCGCAAGGTTGGCAGCCATGATACTGTCGGCCATGACATTCAGGGCCGGCTCACTGAAGAGAAAATTGAATGCCAGTGTCATACTGAAAACAGCCGAGTCGGGAATCGCCATATACGTGATTTGGCCGTAAGAGGATAGATCGACATAATTGAACGCCAATCCCATGCCTACCGGCCCCGAAGCTTCGATGGTGCATGTTCTGGTATTCAGCAGCAGTTCGTTGGTCGTTCCCGGTAACCTGAGGTCATCATTCGATATGATCCTGTAACCACCGGCATCCGCATCATAAAAGATCTCCCCCGAAACCGTGGCAAGTAATGTATCCCATGAGATGGCCCTGGGAGAAAACCATGCGGTGTAGATCTTCTCATCATAATCGGAAACAAGCACCCCCAGGTCAAGTCTCTTCCCTTCCAGGTTAAGCAATGGTTGCCTGACAGGGATCCTCACATCCGTCGGATCAACCCAGGTTTTAAAATATACCCATTCCTTCATCCTGTCTTCAAAACAGGTTTCCGTTGTCTGGAAACCTCCCTCCAGCATCAGATCCTTCCGCCCCGATTCAACACCAACATCGCCCCTGTAAGTGAAATAAGGACTCAGGCTGAAATTGAGATCTTCCCGGATTGTTCCCGCAGCAAAGGTTCTTCCGTTCGAATCAACTGATAAAGCGGTGAGCGGGAATGCCTGCATGATACTATCAACGCTGGCATACTGGTATATGCCTTTCGCCTCATAATTCCGCTTAGAATGAATGATAACATCAGCCTCTTCAATCAGATGATATTGTGTTAAGGTATCGGCTATAATAACAGCGTTGCTGAGTTTCTGAATCTTGCCGTCCTGCAGGATCTTAACATCTCCCTGGTCCGGAAAGATAGCGGCATCGGCCACGCGGATCAGCTTTACATCCTCTGCATCAATCACATAGCTGGTAAGATCATAACGGGCCGTGACCGAAAAGAAAGACAGTGAATCCATCAACGGATTGGTGGACAGGAACTCCGATTCCGATAAATCAAGCGCTAGCAATTCACTTCTGCCCATCGTGTCGATCCCTGCATATTTCATCCCCAGGTCATTATAAAATAACATCTCTTTCCGGTCCATATACCAGTCGATGTTATCCATGAAACAAACAAAATTGTTATAGGGAAAAGATACCGTGGATCCTTTTTGATTGGTTCTGAATTCGACCGTTCTCAGATCAAAGTCAACATGGGTGCGGTACTGTTCCGCAGATACAGCCAGGTCAACGGACCCTTCCGCAAAAAGCCTGAAATCGAGCGTATCGGCATCGAGTGTGTGATGTTTAAATTGAAAATGATCCGACATTAATTCAACACTTTCAAAGCCGGCCTTACCGGCTCCTTCCAGACCTTCCGAGGAGTAATTCAATTTCCCTGTAAACATCACCAGGCTGTCATAAAGCCAGGCGGGAGACCTGATCGTTCGCACAAGCATCTCATCTTCGAATGGATACCACCGATGCGAAGTGTTTTCAGCATCCAGGCCCGGATACTCAACGGCTGCCAATTGCCGGCCAATCGTGAAACTTTCAGCAGATTGAATAACCATTTGATCCGGATAAAAAAGGAAATCATCCGCCATGGTCCGGGACGTGAGGAAAGTCAATTTGCCCTTTCCTCTTAACCCCCTGTTACTCAGAAATATTTCCTGGTAATACTTTCCGGTACCGCCATACACGGAGTACCCTTCATCAGGAACCTGATGCACAAATCCCAGGCTATAATCGGGCTGAACCTTCAGGGGTTGGCTTATATTGGAAAAAATGCCGGAAGAAACAAGGTATCCGTTGAAATGGAGATTGTCTGTTGTGAAATTATCCAGACTATCAATAACAAATGTATTTACATGATAACCAAAATTTTCCCGGTCATATTGAGAAATATGGTCGTAATAAACAAACGACTCCTGTTCGCTGATAAAAACGGGAAATGAAGGAAAAGGTTGTATGCCTGATTTATTGGTCGGATGGTCGATCATAATTTTTCCACTCAGCTTTTCCAGGACACTGCCAACCTTTCTCAATGCAGCAACACCCCGCTCATCTTTCTCAAAAGATTTTACCTGGAAAACCAGCGAATCGATATACGGCAGGTTCAACCGGAAAGAATCGTATTCGAAATAACAATCCCGGGCATGGAAATCAAAAAGGCCAGCCTTGACCAGTCCTGAAAAAGTAAAATCCATCCCCTTTTTCAAAACGATCTGCTGATCATCAGGGAATATGTAAACCTGCTGCGAATCACTCAGAAAAACGCGATCAACCCCGCGAATGGTCAGATCATAATTCTCCAGATCAAGGGTGGCATTGCTCAGATTATTGGTCTCCGACCGGATCTTGATCACATCATAATCTCTTTTCCCAACACTGGCCTCAATGGCTTGTCCCAAACGGTCCTGAATAACGGCTTTATCATTGACCAGGTCGTAGTATAAAAAACCCTGGATACTGAGCCTTAACATCATGGCTTTTACCTGATCGGGCGCCTTGTTCATAAACTGGGCCAGTGCAGCCGGTGTTATGTCGTTGGTTGAAAACGACCTGGAGAAATCCCGGATGATGTACAAAGGGTTTTTATCGTCAATGCCTTGCAACCTATAAAACTCATATTTTGAAAAAAAACTTCTGGAGACAAATTCATTCACACTCACCCGGCTGATTCCCGGAACCGATTCAAAATGAATGGTATCCTTATCCACATCCCAGTACATGGCCCCGCTATACATATCAATGGCATGAAATCCGTTGAAGAAAGGGCTTTGGGAAATGCCCGATTCAGGCCTGAACATGACAAGCTGCCGTCTATCGTCGAAAAACCTCATCTGCAGCCCGGGATGATAAATGGAATCGCCATCGGTGTAGATACTAAGCGAAGAAGGATTGGCCGTGATCTGATCCCCCTGTATCCGGAAGGCGTTGGAGCGGATATGGGCCCTGACACGACCGTTGCGCGAAATAAATATTGAAGCGTTCTGGTTGATCTCACCCGAACCAATGACACGGGCCCCTTCAACGCTGAACCCTCCCCGGTAATCAATGTTTTTAAAGAGATTCCTGATCTCATAGTTTTTAAGATATGAGGTAAACTGGGGGTAGCTGGATGCCGGGCCCGGGGCACTTGACAACACCTTTTCTTCCAGGGACCCGAAAAGGGGCTCCCTGAAATACTTTTTATTAACGAGTCGCACAGAATCCGCCCTGTATTCCGCCATTTTCAGATTGATGGCATAAGATGATAAATCCGCGTATACCGTATCGCGGTGCAATCCTACCCTCTCCCAGGTAACCCTGCCTTTCCGGCCAGACCAGTGCTGGGTTTCCGGATAAAAAACGCCGGAGGTGCCAAAAATCAGGGAGGTGTCGCGCCTGGAGGCGCAAGCCAGGTCGGTCCTTCTATAAATAACCCTAATAGCCGTATCGTATTCCAGATGAAGGCTCGTATCGGTCACATACCAGGTTAATGATGATGACTGAAAAAGGATCCCGCTGTTGATAAATGAAGCATATTGTTCCAGGTAAGACTGCATTTGCCGGAGATTGAGGCCGGTCGATTTATCCTTCAATACCTGCGACCAGATCACAACCGCCTCCCTGTTGCCTTTCTTCTTCAACCCATGAATGATGGAAATGTAGTTGTAAAAATCGGGATGGGGATTGAGCCGGCGTTGGAGCAAATCGTTGGCGTTATTGATGACCATCGCCCTTTCTTTATCGCTGTACTCGTTGGAATTCCAGGAGGATACAAATGGGTTCAGCAATTCCCTGATCTTAATCCCCAGGGCCGGGCTGCTGATCCCGGAGAACAGGACCTGTATCTCATCTGAAAATTGCAGCGGGTCTTCTGAAAAATTCTTTACATGTTGTGAGTGCAATGCTGAAATCCAGAAGGAAAAGGCAATCACAACAGATATTTTGATGAAAAACATTCTCATGCTTTCGATTTAGTAAAGCGCAACGCTGCCCAGTCATTCAATGTCCTGACACCTTCATACTTCATGCCATTGGCCTTTGCCGACGACCTGATCACATCAGCGTCAGGCTCATAAAAACCGCTCAGGAGCAATTGACCTCCCGGCCGCAATCCCATGGCATACTTTTCCATATCCTGTAACAGCACATTGCGGTTGATATTAGCCAGGATCAGGTCATATTTTTCAGCCTCGATGACAGCAGCATCTCCCAGACGGACTATGCCATCGGTCACATTGTTATTCCTCAGGTTTTCGACGGCATTCTGCCTTGCCCACTCGTCATTGTCCACAGCCATAACGCTCCGGGCGCCCAATTTATTGGCCAGGATCGCCAGGATTCCGGTACCGCAACCCATATCAAGCACATCCATGCCATAAACATCCAAATCCATCAGCCAGGCCGCCATAAGCTGGGTGGTGGCGTGATGCGCCGTACCGAACGACATTTTCGGCTCAATGACAATCTCATATGTCATGCCTGGCAGTGAAGGATGAAAAGGGGCCCGCACATAGCATTTTCCCCCTATGGTCACCGGCTCGTAATTACGCTCCCACTCCTGGTTCCAGTTCTTTTCCTCCAGTCTTTTGATGTAAAATTTAATTTCAGGATGACCTTTGAGAAAAGGAATGTCTTTTATACAATCAATTTTATAAGCATCATTAGTTATATATGCTGTGAGTGTAGTATCTTCTTCAATGAAACTCGTGAACCCCATCTCAAGAAGTTCAGCTATTAAAATTGATTTATCCTCTTCATCAAATAAAGGCTGGAAAATTATTTG
>JAWOHY010000041.1:0-6370 GCA_046484945.1 Bacteroidales bacterium | reverse complement strand
CCGTGTTTCTGACCAGATTTCGGTTCCATCTGATGCAAATCCCCTGACGGTCCAGTAATAAGTTTTACCCGTTTCCGGGATAAAGCCTTTCAAACTGGTGACTGTTTTATCTCCGCAGTATTGCCGGTGAATAGTTGCGTTTGGGCCAACCGACGGGTTTTTCGAAATGAATAATTCATAATCGGTCAGGATTCCTTCTTCAGGCTGCCAGGTGAAAAGGATATCGGGGCCCCTTAAATGGCTACCCGGGTCCGGTGACATAAGCATCAGCCTGGTATGCAAATCTTCCACAATATACGCGATATACCAGGGTTTTTGCCCGTCCATGCTGTCGAGGTACCACCATTGATAATCTTCCGGTTTAAACCAGTACACTCTTACCTGATATTCATTAAAATTAACGCCCTGACTCTGCAATATGAGATTATATAAAGAAATTTCAACTTCGTCGCCAATTACGGTTTCGTAAGTGTATTCAGACGAATAGGAAATTTCCTGCTCCATATTAACTGCGACATTAAAAATTCCAGGGATTTCAAAACTTGAGCCTTCCTCCCATTTATAAGTGTTTTTTGTTTCCTGGGATTGGACCGTTTTATTCGTTTCTTTAAATTTGAAGGTGCCTCCGTGAGTACCATCTAACCAGGCTTTTGTGGTGATTGGACTGTAAGGGCCTGCATTGCTCACATTACCCATCATCTGCGTTCTTGCGCTTTCCCTGAAGTCAAGAAGCTGATGATCATTGGGATGATTGATCAGAAAAGGAAATGCTGAAATTTCTGCCTGCTTCAGTTTAAGTACGGCGCCTGAAGTCCTGAACTGATACTGGAAAGAAGACAAGATAGGATACTCCCACCCGGTATCGTACCATGGATAAACCATATAACTGGTCCTGGTAATTTGCGGAATATTCCAGAAATAATACCCATGTTCCTGTGACAACTCATTCAGTCCGATGGACTGGCTGTTTGTAGTGGAGACCTCCCGGCTGGACGAAACCATGGATTTAAAGGAGTTGGACCATTGGAACCCTAAATCAATGTGGGCGATTTCCCCCAATCCGAAGTCAATTTTAGTGCCCAGCGTATAGGAATCCTCATACGTGCTTTTAACTTCGAGCAGTTGGGCATTTTCTGTGCTGAAAACCAACTCAGTAGGTTCCTTATCCGGTGCATGCATTGAATCCCAGATTTCCCAGTCGATGGAACAGGGCGGGGCCCCGTCGGTAATCCCGACCAGGGTCCATAATTTCCGGACTTCCGGGCCATACCGTGCATCATCATAAAGATCATTGCTTGACACCGTAGAGTTTGGTACGGGCCGCCAGATGTCAGAATTAAAAAATGCCCCGTAAAAATGCCCGCTCCCGTTTGGGTAAAAAACCTGGATTTGCTTTGAAAGTGCATCGCTTTCATTATTCGGCGGAACGAAATCCATCGGGAACATTTCGGTCGACAGGCCAAGCTGGAAATGACTATCTATTTTTTGCGGTCTGCATGTAGCCGGCAGCGCGACTTCACACAGCCGTCCGTCAAAAGGCCAGCTCAAACAGTTATCGGGAAGGAACCATTCCCAGTTATACAAAGGATAAGTATTATCAGATTTTTTGACATTGGTCAGGTAAAATACATTAAACCTGTTCCCGGCCATTACATTCAGTGTTTCATGGGTCCTCATCCCCTGGGCGCTGCCCTGGGCCATGACGGATGCCCCAACCCCGACTCCCGAGCCTAGTTGCGCCGTAAAGACCCTGTGCCCCACTAAGGGAAGGTCCATGGTGACAAACAATCCGGCGTTCTCTTCATACGTATTATAGATATAATTCGAATAGCCGCAGGTATCCCGGTATACAAACATGCCCCCGAATTTAACTCCGGGCAGACTAAGATTTGCATGTTCTTTGAAGACGATATTCCGGGTCGCCGGATCAAAACGGTAGATGTCCTTCCTGAGTCCTATCGGCATTCCGCTGGATCCTTTTGTCCCGTCATAGTAAATCATGTGAAGTAAAGAATCTACCTGCAGGGCGCCCACATTGTATATTATAGGCTTGTCGTTATAGGTTTCATACCAGGTTGTCCACTTCGTAGAGTCATAATCGTACCGGGCCCATAGCTGATAATATGTTCCGGGGTAATACGCCGGATAGGGAGGGTGTTCTATCACACAGCTGAAGAACAAAAAGCCGTAACAAGAGAACGCATATGCATTTCCGATGATCGTCACGTCTGTGCGATAAAAGGGGTTGTACCCATAGTCTTCTTCATGCTTATATCCGAAGACCAGCTTCTGGGAACCATTGACCATAAACGGCTGCAGATCGCCGCTTTTATAAGTATAAACATAAGGATACCACCTGGAATCATTTAAATTGCCTTTCTTCTCTCTTGTCCATAAGAAAGCGAGTGTTCCCCCGTTGTAATTGCAAAAAGCCGTGCCATTGCGGAACCAGAACAGTGTGCTGTCATTCGGGGAATTATAGGGTACATCAGGCATGAAGTCCTGGGCAAAGATAAACGGGCTGAATCCGAACAGGATCAATATTCCAAAGATCAGTGTATATTTTTTCATGGTGTAATGCTTTAGATGGTTATTGATTAATCTTACAGGAAATAGAAAAGTCCTGCATTCAAAGAAATATCTTTACCGATACCAGCCGCTGCATTGACCTGGAAATGAGGGGCAATACGCCAGCCAAACCGGAAACATCCATTGATGAACATTTCTGACCTCAGGGTGGTTTCAATGTTATCCTCATAGTTTGTCCCATTTTCCGAATCGGAACGGACAATATGGTATTCATTCCGGTTATAGAAGAAATAGAATCCAGGGCCTGCTTCAATCGTAATTTTTTCCAATGAATAGGAAGCCATGAGGCCCGCCATCGAGTGAGACATCCGGTACCTGTTGTCTTTACTTTCATTCAGGAAAGACACTTGAGGGAAAATATTCTCGTCAATATTATTTGATTTACCTGAAGCATAAAGAGACTTCATACCCAAGGTTAGTCCCCAATTTTCACTGAAAAGGTATTTGAAATTGAACCCCAGCCCGAAAGACGGAGAATATTGTTCCGATTTGAACTCGATATCCGAACTGTCGCTGGAATGATTCAGCAGGACATTATCCCGCATCACAAACCCCAACGAGATCCTTCCATCGATATACCAGTGGCTGCCAGGTTTGTTCAACAGCACCATCCCGGCCAAAACGCTGATATCATGGACCTTCTCTTTATAATCCATATAAGAGTTGATCGTATCGATTTCATCCTGAGAAACGTCCATGGTCCCCAGGTCCTGATCATTCCAAACAGAATGCTTTGTCATGGAGAGAAGTTTCATATCCGCTTGAATGAAATCGTAGGTTAACCCAAAGAAAAATCTATCAGGTTTTTTCCCGGGTTCAGAAGAATCACTTTGAGAAAATCCTTGCATGGATAAAATTACGACAAGCAAAAGGGCTTGAATTAGAACTTGTTTCATTGTTATGTAATTTTGGTAATGTAATATTGCTTCAAAGCAAGGGCGCCTGAAAAATTAAAAATTAAAGGTAATCCCTGGTCTTTCTAAAAAGGCAACAAAGGCGGTTCTTTTGTCATGAAATTATAAAATCATGGCAAATAAATCGCTTTAATAGGCGCCGGTTTCAGCTTTGGAAGAATACTCATGCGGAGTCAAGCCTTCGCATCGTTTAAAGGCGATAATGAAAGAGTTTCGGCTTGCAAAACCTGACAACATTCCTATGGCTTCGAGGGTTAATTCTTTCGCTTTACCATCATTCATCATGGTTTTGGCATGTTCAACCCTCCATTTGTTACGGTAGTTGATGAAAGACTGATTTCTTTCCTCACGGAAATAATAAGCAAGATGATGAACCGGAACATGGATCAGCACCGATAATTCGGTCAGATTAAACTCTTTTTGAAGATATGGCTTATGATCTGTCATGCACTGTTCAACCTTCTCCCCGATCAATCGAACATACTCCGATTCAAGGGATACGATATTCTTTTTGGGAACATGAAGTGCCTGGCTTTTACCATGGTTTCCCCTTTTCCTGTAATGACCGGGAATGCGCGGCAACCCATACAGGATCTCCGGGAAAAAGAAGGGAGAGATCAGCAGGCCGGTCAACCCGATGCTGGCGATAAGTTGCACCCTGCTTGCCGCGTATACCAGGTTGGGATCATCCAAAACTATTGCATGTGTCATGACCAATACGTGGCCGGTCACCAATAACAGATAAAAAAACTGGAAAACCATCAGCCACTTGACCATGTACTGCTGTCTGAAAATGACCGATTGTTCTTTTGCCTGCCGGAAATAACGCACCAACAACAGAACAGAAAAGATCAGGTATATAAATATCAGCACATCCCTGCCCAGGTAGATGAATTCATTGGGCATTAGCTGATGGATAACGGTTGGCTCGATGATCATCAAATAATTCAGATCGTTGATAATTTCCGAGGCCACCCGGGTTTTCTCAGCCCAGGAGGTGAACATGTAAGGAATGGATGTGACCATTGCGATCAGCGCCGGGGCCAGGTGCCAGCGATCCCGCTTCTTTAACCGGTAGTCATCCTTTAAAATGCTTCTGATATACCAGTAATTCAGAGGCCCGATGAGAAATGCCAGGAAGGCGAAATTTGAATAGAATATACCTACCAGGGCAGGGGAATCAGAATAATAAAAAACCCATTGAATAAAACCATACAGGCTCACCAGGAAGAATAATGCGCCAAGATAAATGGAAGCCGGAAATTTCCTTGCATTATGATACAGCAAGATGATGGAAAGTATAAAACCTATGATGGATAGGGATAATAAGATCATTGTCCTTATTCAGTGATAGGGGTTAGTTTAATTCTTTGCCAGGCCGTTATTCAAATAAAACCATAAATATACATCATTTATTCAATCCGTCTGCCGGTATAGGTTCCTGTTACCTGAATAACCCGTCCTGCCGGATCCATTAGGGCCATGTCTGTGCATGGGCCAAGGACCGCCTTGAATTTATTATCTTCCCTGGCATGGAACCCCAGGCCAAGGACAATATAAGAGCCAGCCTGGTAGGTCACATCCGTACCAATCCCGCCGGTGATGATGCGGGTTGAATTGATATGGTCGTATGCCTCATAAAGCTGATAGCCTGTATAGTTAGGATTACTGGGATCATTTCCTGGTGTCAGCGTGTACCCTGCCGGGCAGGCGCTGTATAATTCGGAGCGCCACAATCCCCGGCCATAGGTGGCTGCGGTGATCACTCCTGCAGGGTAATTGATCTCCAGGTCCATTACAATGGTGGCTGGCAGACCGTTCATAAATGGGATCCAGTCGCCGATATCGTTATCGCGGTAATACACACCAACATCAGTACCGATATAAAGAGCTCCCCCGGGGCTCCCATTATTGTCCTGGAACGCAATACAGTTCACCGGGAGATTGGGAAGCGATCCGGTAATATTGGTCCACGAAGTGCCCGCATTGGTCGAGCGAAATACCTTATCAGCGGCTAAATAACCGGAGTAGGTCACATAGACTTCAGAGGAATTGTCAGGATTCACAGCGATAAAAGAAATATTGCCAGCGGGAAGGTTACTTGTGACTATTGTAAAATTATATCCTCCATCGGTTGACATACGAATGGTATTTGATCCCTCTTCTGACGCATAAACCCGGTCCGGCCAGTTGATACCAATGGCCATGGCGCCGGATCCGTCATATCCCAGGTTCGTCCAATTGGATCCACCATCATAACTTTTGTAAATATCATAATAACCGCCATAAATAGTAGATGGGTTTGTCGGGTGCATAATAAGAGGGGTGATCCAGGGCCCTGTCGAACCCGACGGTTGAATGTTTTGCCACCCATATGCGCCCCCCGTCGAACATTTATACAATTCGCCCTCCTGGCAAGAGTTGTACATGATTAAACCACCGCTGTAGTCGATCATGCAATCCATGCCATCTGCGCCAAGCATGTGATAAATAACTGAACCGCCTGTCCATTTGTTTGAACCATTATCCTGGGTTCCCATTGTCAAATAATTGACATCAGGCTGGTAACCTGCAATGCGATAGATTTGCGTGATGGATAGCCCTGCAGATAAATCCGTCCAGTTATTTCCAAAATCGGTCGAGCGGAAGATGCCTCCATCGCTGCCACAATAAAGATGATTGTTGAGCGGGTTGATCTCAAGGGCATGGATATCGGCATGGGTATAGGTTGAGCCGGGTGGATCGTTCCACATTGAACTTAGGGTCCAGCTCGTGCCGCCATTGGTTGATCTCCAGCAATTAATACCACCGGTCATGATTCTTTCAGCATCTGTCAATGAAACGACAAGGGCATGGTCATAATGACT
>JAWOHY010000058.1:0-7008 GCA_046484945.1 Bacteroidales bacterium | reverse complement strand
GATTGGGGGATTGGGGGATTGGGGGATTGGGGGATTGGGGGATTGGACGATTTGTTATTTTTGTGTGGGGGTGAATATTCATGCATGTTGGCAACAAGGCTGAAACAGAACGGACCACTTAAAAAAGCGAAACATATGACCCCGAAAACTAAAATCTTATTTTTAATATTTTTGACGTTCTGGGTCTCTTGCGATAAAGCAAACAACAAGCCCTCTGATCAATTCACGCTTAAATCCAATCAATACACTGGATTTTCATTTGAGGTATTAAAGGTTATAGATTTTCCTTTCAATGGTAATTTAAAACCTGATTTTTTGGTAGCACCCCATATTCTTGTAAACGGTGATGTTGTTTCACCCTTTTTTTCCCACCCAGACCTGGAGAGCAGGTTTTTTCTCTCGGGGACTTATGAAAACTATGAGAATGCACTAACTGACTATAATAGTTTTGTAATTCCTGATAATTACCAATTTGAACAATTTGCTTTTGGTGTTAAACCAAACCAAATCTGGCTGATAAATACGAATGAAAATAAGAGTGGAATTATTTTGATTATAAGTGCAAAATTTAATAATGATAACGACACACCGTATGCTGAAACTACTTTTAAAGCAAGAATTGTAGATTAATTAAGATTAAAGCCTAAGTGCCAATAAATAAGGCTTTGTGTGGCGCAGCCCAACAGCCCATCCGGTCACCTCACCCCTCCCCAAACCGGTAGCCAATGCCAGATTCAGTGATGATCAGTTTCGGTTTTGAATGGTCTTCCTCGATCTTTTTTCTCAATTGGGCTATAAAAACCCTGAGATATTGCGTTTGGTTGGTATAGCTGTATCCCCACACCTCCTTCAGGATATACTGATGCGTCAGGACCCTTCCCTGGTTTTTTGCCAGCAGGCTCAGCAATGAGAATTCAGTCGAGGTCAGTTTAATCAGTTCGCCGGCTTTCTTTACCGTATGCCCGACAAGGTCGATGCAAAGCGGGCCAGTTTCAATCACGGCCGCATCTTCCGAAGCGCTGCCGTATCTGAGGGCCGCCCTGATCCTGGCGAGCAGCTCACCGCTCTTGAAAGGTTTGGTAATGTAGTCGTTAGCGCCGTTATCAAGGGCTGCGATGATTTCATCCTCCGCATTCCGCACCGAAAGTATGATGATGGGCCGGGTATACCACTCGCGCAGCTTGATCAGTACCTTCTGCCCGTCCACGTCCGGCAGGCCCAGGTCGAGAATGATCAGCGCCGGATGATGCGTCGCGGCAGCAATCAGTCCCTCCTTACCGTTGGAGGCATCCTTTGCGGTGTATGCATTAGCCGTCAGGGTTATCTCCAGCAACCGCCGGATCGGCAGTTCATCATCAATGATCAGGATTATATCTTTTTCAGACATCGCTTTTTTCTGTTGAAATATCGGTAATATCGGGCAAATCTGATGGGATCGTAACAGTCACCTCCGACCCTCCTCCCGGCCTGTTTGCCGCAAGTACACTTCCTTTGTGCGCCTCTGCGAAACCCTTGACAATGGATAAGCCCAGGCCCAACCCACCGGTCCTCCTTTCATTTGCCCGGAAGAATTTGTTGAACACATGCTCCAGTTCGGCGGGAGGAAATCCCGGCCCTTTGTCCGAAACGCGCAGGATCACATTACCATCTTTATACCCGGCGGCAACCACAACCTCCGATGTTGCCGGTGCATATTGGCATGCATTGTAAATCAGGTTGAACAATACCTGCTCCATCAATCCGAAATCGATCCTTACCAGCGGCATGTTTTCCGGTATATCAATCCGCAGCGATATGGTTTTCAATTCCTCCTTCAGGTCATTGACCACTTTATAAACCAGATCATTCAGGTCATGCCAGTCCAGCCGTAATGCAATCCGCCCGCTTTCCAGCCTCGACATGTTCAACAGGTTTTCTATCAGCCGGTTCAGGCGCAGCGTCGCGGAATAGATCTCCTTTGAAAGCGCTGCCTGCATTGTATTCGCCACCTGCGATCCGACCAGTGTATCTGAGGCGGCCAGGATTGTCGACACAGGTATCCTGAGCTCATGGGAAACGGAATTAAAAAGGGTCTTATAAAACCGGTCCGATTCATCGAGGAATTTTGCTTTCCTTGCCAGGTCACCTAAAAGCTCCCTTTCCATCGCGTTGGAAATTAAAGCAAGGAAAGTGTTCCAGAGGGCTTCCTTCTCTCCGGAGAATGTCCTGCCATGCCGCAGAATTACTATTCCCGGATTTACAAGGGCACCTTGCAATGGATAAAATGACATCCCGGCCGGCTGCAATATATTCTGACTATTACCTGCATCTCTCCCATGAATATAGATCCATTCCGCGATGTTAAACTCTTCATCCGGAAGATCGTTCCCCGGTGTTTCCCTGGCCAGGGAAGGCTGATCAATGTTAATATCCCTGACCAGAATAACCGGTCTGATGGAAAAATGGCCTTCTATGTCATCAGCCGACACCTTCACAACTTCATCGATCCCACCGGCTTTGGATAATTCCCGGGTGAGCTGGAACAAAGCGCCCGTGTTCACTTCTTTTTCCCGCGCCAGTTCTTCCTGGCGCCTTACCCGCGTGGTGAAAATGCCGTTCATGATTACCACCAGCCCGAACATCGAAAACATCAGGATATCCTCTGTCTTATCAATGTGAAACGTGTAATGGGGAGGGATGAAAAAGAAATTCCAGGCCAGGATGCTCATCAGCGAGGCAAGCAGTACCGGCCCTGTCCTCATGAACGTGGCCAGTATGGAAACAAGGATCAGCAAGATGAACGAAACAATATAATATCCGAGATTTTGCGCCAGCTGAAAGCACAGCAGGGCGGCTAAAGTGATAATCACTGTAACCAACAGGTACTGATGGGTCGCAGAAGAAAAAAACCGGTAAGGCTTGAAGCTCATCTTCAATGGCTTGCTCCTTTATTCTTTATACATCAAATATACAATATCAACTCTATCTTCTCCAAAAACTTCTTGAAAACAATACGATTATGGTCAGGATCTCAAGCCTGCCAAGAACCATGAGAAAAGATAGCAATAATTTTGCTGCATCCGGTAAGTGCACGAAGTTATTTGCGGGGCCAACTGAGCCGAGCCCCGGCCCGATCCCGGCCATGCAGGTAGCCACCGAGCTGCTGGCAGTGATGATATCCAGACCCAGCAGGGCCATGACCAGTGTCCCTGCTGTAAATAAAATGAAATACAGCGTGATAAAGGTCAGGATTGTACTGTTGGTTTCGTCACTTACCTGGATTTTGTTCAAATGCAACGGCAAGATGGCGTGTGGCTTAAGATTTTGCCGGAAGATCCTCCGGATATTTTTATATAATAGCACATGCCTGGCTATTTTAATACCGCCTGCCGTCGATCCTGTGCATCCTCCGAGAAACATCGCGAAAAATATGATAAGCCATGCATACTGCGGCCAAAGCATGTAATCCGCCGTGGCGTAACCCGTGCAGGTAACGATCGATATTACCTGGAAAAACGCTTCCCTGACCGAAACCTCCAGCGGCTTACCCATCTTGAGGAATAAAACCCCTGATAGAAAGAGGCCAAGTATCAGAACGACAGAATAAAAGAATTTCAATTCCTCATTGTTCCTTATTTTGAATAATTCTTTTTTAATGATATAGAAATAAATGACAAAGTTCGTTCCCGACAATAGCATGAAGGTCATGACAACATATTGTATATAAGGAGAATAGCCGCCTATGCTATTGTTTTTGGGAGAAAAGCCGCCGGTGGCCACCGTTCCGAAAGCATGGCACAGGCTCTCAAACAGGTTCATTCCCCCGGTAAGCAACAAAACAACTTCTGCGAATGTCAGCACCAGGTAAATCATTAGCAACAAAAAGCCCACCGACCTGATCCTGAGATGTACCCTGTCCTGCAGCGATGATTCCAGGGTAAAAAACTGGTACCCCCCGATCTTCATCGAAGGCATGATGATGATCACCAGCACAATGAACCCTATGCCGCCGATCCAGTGGGTAAGGCTTCGCCAGAACAACACTGATTTGGGAAGACTCTCAATATCTGTTAGAATCGAGGAGCCAGTGGTGGTGAAACCGGAAAAAGATTCGAAGACAGCATCAATAAAAGATGGGATAGCTCCCGAAAACAAGTAAGGCAGGCATCCGATCATCCCCACCGTGATCCAGGACAATGTTACTGTGAGGTAAGTGTCTTTTTTGTGCAAACGCATTTCATGGCCATTTCCCGATGCCAGCCAGTTCAAAGCCATCGCTGTTGTCCAGGATATCAAGGCTGTGTATAGAAATGGCAGGATATCCTCAGCAAACCAAAATGCCACCCCCGCACATACCAATAATGCCAATCCGACAATAATCAATAGCCTGCTCAGGACTTTACAGAGGATTTTATAATGGATGATGTGGTTCATGGCTGTGAGAAGTCACCAATTCGCATTTGAATGTTAGCCGCTTGTAAAAGTCCGCCGCTTTTTATAAATTGATTATTAAGAAGTGTTTGTCTTCCGTAAAGATTTTATAAAAACCAGGGTTTCCAACCCTGGGGTTGGAAACCCTCTTACTGGCAGTAATAGCCGGCGGATCCCTCCTTCGCCGGGATCACGCATTGGGCTTAGAGCATAGAGCTTAGGGCGTAGAGCATAGGGCGTAGAGCATAGGGCATAGCGCCGAACTCCGTAGGAGTTCCCTGTCTGTAGCACGGGGAAACGTCCCATCCGGTCTCCCCTCCCTTTGATAATGCATCGGAAAGAGAAACAGATTCACAGGGAGGGGATTAAGGGGAGGGACAGGGTGGGGGGGATTGGGGGATTGGGGGATTGGGGGATTGGGGGATTGGGGATTTTTGCATTGTATTGGTTGATGGAGGAGGTGGTGGGGATCTTGAGAGTTTAGAAAATGATTTTGATGAATTACACACTTTTTTTCTGAGTATCTTTACCCGAAAGTCAATGATTTTTTCAATTGCCGGAAAATCGGTGAAGTGAACATGAAAAACAAATCATTGCCATAACCATTTATGAATTAATCAGTTAAAAAATGAAATCATACCATCTACTGGAATCCATTGGCAATACGCCATTGGTAAAGCTACAGAAAATCAATCCTTATCCTCAGATTGAAATTTATGTTAAGCTTGAGTTTTTCAATCCTGGAGGCAGTATCAAGGACAGGATCGTGCGTCATATCATCGCAGACGCCGAAGCCAGGGGCTTGCTGAAGCCCGGCGGAACCATTGTTGAAAATACCTCTGGAAATACAGGGGCAGCAGTGGCCATGATTGCTGCCATCAAAGGTTACAAAGCCATTCTCACCATGCCCGATAAGGTAAGCAAAGAAAAACAAGATGCCCTCAGGGCTTTTGGTGCTGAAATTGTTGTGACCCCAACTTCTGCGCCACCGGATTCTCCGGATCATTACGTAAATACCGCCAAACGCATTGCAGCCGAAACGCCCAACAGTTTCCGGGTCAACCAATACGATAACCCAAAAAACCCTGAAGCCCATTATCAGACTACCGGTCCTGAGATCTGGGAACAAACCAACGGCCGGGTCACGCACTTTTTAAGCGGTGGCAGTACAGGCGGTACAATTAGTGGGGTAGGCAAATTCCTGAAGGAGAAAAATCCTGCCATAAAAGTGATCATGCCCGATCCGGTAGGATCTATCTATTACGATTATTTCAAAACCGGTCAAGTAAAGGTTGATGGAAGTTGCACCTACCAGGTAGAAGGAGTGGGCGAAGATCATCTGGCCGAAGCCATGGATTTCTCACTGGTGGATGAAATGTATCAGTTCACAGATGATGATGCGTTTTCAACGGCACGCAAGCTTGCCCGCGAAGAAGGCATTTTCGGTAGTGGCACTGGCGGCGCCAACGTTTGGGCAGCTTTAAAACATGCCGCCACATTGAAAGAACCTGCCGTGATCGTTACCATGATCCCCGACAGCGGCGTGAAATATTTATCAAAGTTTTACAACAATGAGTGGATGATCAAAAAGGGCTATTCACTCGATTAAGTTTATTTTCTTATGAAGTTCTCAACCAAAGCAATTCATGCAGGGCAAAAGCCCGATCCCTCTACCGGGGCTATCATTCCTCCGGTTTATCTTACCTCAACTTATGTACAGGAAGCCCCTGAGGTGCATAAAGGCTACGACTACACCCGAGCAGGCAACCCCAATTTCACCAACCTGGAGCAAACCCTGGCAGCACTTGAAAACGGGAAATATGCCACCGTTTTTTCATCCGGGATTGCCGCAACAACCGCCATTCTCTCAACCCTGCACCAGGGTGATGTAGTGGCAGCAGGCAACGATCTTTATGGAGGGACTTTCCGGCTCTTCAACCAGGTTTTCAAACAGTTTGGTGTGAACCTCATCAGTATCAACACCCTGGATTTAAACGAGGTAGAGGATGTGTTGAAAAAATCTCCCAGGATGATTTTCCTTGAATCGCCCAGCAATCCGTTGCTGAGAATTTCAGATATTGCTGCTATTGCTGAAATGGCTAAAAGATACAATGTGCTCACGGTGGTGGACAATACTTTTGCGACCCCATTTTTCCAGAACCCGCTAAATCTTGGTGCCGACATAGTGATGCACAGCACCACTAAATACATTGGCGGCCACTCGGATGTGATAGGTGGCGTGGCGATCACCGACAACATGGAAATGAAGACCAAACTCGACTTTGCCCGCAAAGCCATTGGTTTAAACCCCAGCCCTTTTGATGCGTGGCTTACGAGCAAGGGGGTGAAAACCCTTGCAGTAAGGATGGAACGCCACGCCTTCAATGCCATGAAAGTAGCTGAATACCTTGACAGGCACCCGCTGGTGAAAAAAGTGCATTATCCAGGCCTCGTAACACATCCTTATCATGACATTGCCCGCAGGCAGATGAACGGCTACAGTGGAATCGTTTCCGTGGAGTTTAACCTGAACATTGAACAAATCAAGAAACTAATATCATCATTTGATTACTTTGCTCTGGCCGAAAGTCTTGGCGG
>JAWOHY010000154.1:0-9708 GCA_046484945.1 Bacteroidales bacterium | reverse complement strand
ATTCAAATGAACAGATGGTTGGGCCCCGCTGGGGCCCATAAATCGTGGGGTTCCCGCTTTGCTACAGACAGCTGGCTCCTAACGGAGCCGCACCGTCTGTAACCCCCCGGCTCCAAAGGAGCCGCACCGTCTGTAACCCCGGCTCCAAAGGAGCCGCACCGTCCACCCCGGCTCCGGAGGAGCCGCACCGTCTACCCCCGCTCCGGAGGAGCCGCACCGTCTGTAACCCCCCGGCTCCAAAGGAGCCGCACCGTCTACCCCCGCTCCGGAGGAGCCGCACCGTCTACCCCCGCTCCGGAGGAGCCGCACCGCCTGTTATATCAGAAAATGGATTTTACAACATCGGATATGCTGCCGGCAAAAACTATCCCGATCGTGGATTTCCTCTGATTGAGTGATTTCTTGTTGAATTTTGATACGACGATCCGCTCAAATCCCAGCTTTTCCGCTTCTGCCACCCGCTGTTCGATGCGGCTGACCGCACGGATTTCGCCCGAGAGCCCGACCTCCGCGGCAAAACATGTCTTCTGGTCAATGGAAACATCGGCGTTGGAAGAAAGAATAGCGGCGACAACCGCCAGGTCGATGGCGGGGTCGTCGACCTTCAGGCCGCCGGCAATATTGAGGAAGACATCTTTGGCGCCCAGCCTGAAACCGCTTCGTTTTTCCAGCACGGCGAGCAGCATGTTCATCCTTCGCACATCAAACCCGGTAGCCGACCGCTGGGGGGTCCCGTAAGCCGCCGTGCTCACCAGCGCCTGGATCTCGATCAGCATGGGACGGAGTCCCTCGACAGATGCCGCTATGGCGACCCCGCTGACCGCCTCGTCCCGCTGTGATATCAGTATCTCCGACGGGTTCTTCACTTCCCGCAATCCGTTGTCATGCATTTCGTAAATGCCCAGCTCCGATGCAGGCCCGAAACGGTTTTTTACGGCCCGCAGGATCCGGTAGCCGTAATTACGGTCACCTTCAAAATGAAGTACCGTATCCACCATGTGCTCGAGGATCTTTGGCCCCGCCAGGGAACCATCTTTGGTAATGTGACCGATCAGGATCACCGGTACGGCCGTCGTTTTGGCATACCGCTGCATTTCGGCCGCACATTCCCTGATCTGCGAAATGCTGCCGGCAGAGGAATCAATAATATCCGTCTGCAGCGTCTGGATGGAGTCGATGATCACGAGGGAAGGATTGATCTCATCCAGATGCCTCAGTATCAGATCGGTATTTGTTTCGGTAAGAATGAAGCAATCCTGGTTTCTCATCCCGACGCGGTCGGCCCGCATCCTGATCTGCAGTGCGCTCTCCTCACCGGTGACATACAGTATCTTCTGATCTTTCATCTGCAGGGCAATCTGCAGCAGCAGGGTCGATTTGCCGATACCCGGCTCCCCGCCCACCAGGATCAGCGACCCCGGCACCAGTCCGCCTCCCAGTACACGATCCAGCTCCCCGTTCAGCGTCGATCTGCGCTTCCCCTCATCCCCTTTGATTTCCTGTACCTTCACCGGATGATGTGACCGCTTACCGTCCACCCGTCTTACAGTCTTACCTTCAATTTTAATTACCTCCTCCACGTAGCTGTTCCATTCACCACAAGCCGGGCAACGCCCGATCCACTTGGGCGACTGTGCGCCGCAATTCCGGCAGAAAAAAGCTGTTCTGGATTTGGACATAGGGGTGCGTTTCGTGTTTCGTGTTTTATGTTTCTGGTCCCTGAATCAAGCCTAATACCCAATACCTAACACCCAATAACCTCAATCAACCCACTCGTCGAATATCCTTCCACGAGTGGGATGGTCACCACTTCGCCGCCATTGGCTTTCACGATGTCGGCGCCGACGATGGTTTCTTCGGTATAATCGCCTCCTTTTACAAGCACATCGGGTTTGATCATGCTGATCAGGTCGTACGGGGTATCCTCATCAAAGAGGACCACGGCTTCGACAAATCGCAGTGATGCCAGGATGAGCGCGCGGCTTGCCTGGTCCTGCACCGGACGGCCTTCTCCCTTGATCCGTTTCACGCTGTCATCGGTATTCAAACCGATGATCAGCATATCTCCCAGGTCACGGGCCTTCGACAGATATTCGATATGCCCCCGGTGAAGAACATCGAAACAACCGTTCGTAAAGACGATTTTTCTCATCTGGAAACGCCACATCGCCAGGCGATTGCTGAGAATGGCCTGGTCCAATATCTTACCCTGCGTTACATCAAGTGTTGTCATTATTTTTTTTTGCTTTTTTGAAAACCAGTAAATAATAGGAAAAAATGCCTACCCCAACGATCATGATAGACTGGGCTGCCCATAAGATGATCGAAAAAGAAACGGCAGGTTCCGATTGGATCAGATAGATCTCAGTCAGAATAGCTTTGACGACAAATTGGTATGCCCCGATGCCACCCGGAACAGGGGCGACGATACCCAGGCTGCCCAGTGCCATGACAGTAACGCCATCAAAAAAATCCAGGTGTGACGTTGCCTCCAGGGCAAAAAATGCCGAGTAGGTCATCAGGGTATAAAACAGCCAGATCACGATCGTCCATCCAAGAAACTGCCATTTCTCCCGCATATGCATGATCGTTTTGATCCCATTCAGCAATCCTTTCATGAAATCACTGACTCTGGAATAAACTTTCATCTGCCGGATGCGGTTGAAGAATATTCTTAGAAATATCAAAGGAAGGACAATGATGATAAAGATAGCGACGAGCAGCAGATATAAATTCTCCTGATTGGCCATGCCTGTCAGGGATGAAACAATATACTTGTCGACAAAAGCTTTCAGTAAGCCCAACTGCAGGAATATGACAGACAGGATGATCAGCGCGAGGACGATCATATCAAAGACCCTTTCAGAAATAACGGTTCCAAAGAGAGAGGTAAAAGGGATGTTCTTCTTTTTTGAAAGGACCCCGCACCGGGTCACCTCTCCCAGCCGGGGAAAAGCCATATTGGCAAGGTAGCCGACCATGACGGCAAAAAATGTGGTGGAGGTTTCCACCTGGTACCCCATGGAGCGGATCAGGATATTCCACCGGATGGCCCTGGCGATGTGACTGAAAATACCCAGTATGATGGAAATCAATAACCAGATGTAGTGGGCTTCCCGTATCTCATGAAACACCTCATTGATGTCGATTTTCCGGAAAACGAGCCACAGCAGGACGATACCGATCAAAAGAAAAAAGAGGTACTGGATAACGGAAAAAACTCGATTCTTCAAGAGATAATCACTTTATATGATTACTTGCATCAGGAATGGCAATCGCCGGTTGAAAATTTTTCGCTTCTTCTGGTGTCATGGAGGCAAAGGCCGCTATGATGATCAGGTCGCCAATGGCCACTTTCCGTGCTGCGGCGCCATAGATCCCCACAATCCCCGAGCCCCTCTCCTCCCTGATCACATAAGTTTCAAAACGCTCCCCGTTGTTTATATTGAACACGTGGACTTTTTCCCAGTTGAACAACTTCGCCTGATCCATCAGGTCTTCATCAATACCGATACTACCGATATAATGTAGATCGGAATGTGTTACCGTGGCCCGGTGGATTTTCGACTTAAGAAGCTTTACATTCATTTTCAGACTATTAACCGGAAATCTATATAAAAACAGAATGCAAAATTAATAAATAATTTCCAGATTATCGATGAGCCGGACATTTCCCAGGTAACAAGCCACGAACGCCCTTGCGGGAATCTTTTCATCCCATGATTCGAGCGGCCGGAGACTGAAGGCAGCGGCTATTTCAACATAATCGCAGACAAATCCATTTTTTTCCAGCCGGGAAACCGCATGCTCCCTGATCTCCGGAATGCTCATTTTACCGGCATTCCGCCGGATTTCAAGCAGCACCTGGTATATCTCAGGGGCAATGGCTCTTTCAGCTTTGGTCAAACGCCTGTTCCGGGAACTCATGGCCAGACCGTCCGCTTCCCGCATGGTCGGAACAGTTATGATCTCCACCGGGATATTTTCCATTTCCACCAGCGCCTGTATAATCCTGAGCTGTTGGAAGTCCTTTTCCCCGAAATATGCCCGGTCAGGTGTGATGATGTCAAATAATTTCTTCACAACAATGGCCACGCCATTGAAATGCCCGGGCCGGGAAGCCCCTTCCATCACCTTTTCCAGCCCGCCAAAATCATATTTTACCGTGGCAGGCGAGGGGTACATTTCTTTGGCAGACGGGGCAAAAACCAGGTCACATCCTGTTTGTTGAAGAAGTTGCTGATCCGCTTCAAGTGTCCTGGGGTATTTTTTGAGATCATCCGGATTATTGAACTGGATGGGATTGACGAAAATACTGGCAGCAGTAAAATCATTTTCAGTCACACTTCTCCTGACCAGTTCAAGATGGCCATCATGCAATGCGCCCATCGTGGGAACAAAGCCAAGCCTCATCCCCGCTGTCCGGTGACCATTGATCCAACGGCGCGTTTCATCAATCGTGTGAAAAGTAATCATGCGTGGCCTGATATTTTTGGCTAATCGCTCAGGAACATCAGTAAGTCTCTCTCAAGCGAAAGATAAGGCTTCTCAATAATACGGCCCGCTTCACGTCCTTTCACGTAGACGATAAAAGTCGGAATGCGCTGAATGTCAAGCTTCTGGATGTCAATGCCTTCGACCTTCTTATCACGATCCACACAAATCATCGTGATGCGTTGCTTATTGAATTTTATCCGGTCGAGTATCTTTAAAAACCGCGGCACCTGTTTTTCTGCATCACTGCACCAGGTTCCCAGCACAATCGTTATATCCGCGTCTTTGTCCAATTTCCGCAACTGCCTGATGACGGCCTTATCCGGTTTATAGTTCCTGTAATATTCACTGAAAGCCTCTCCGAAATCCCCTTCCTGCAAACCGGAACGGTCGCAGTAGCCATACAGGATCTCTTTATTTAACCGCTGATCAGTGATCTTCCGGTTGATCTCCTGTGAAAAAATGACCACCGGTGAAATGATCATCACCAGTAAAAAAGCAAACCTGACGTTTTGTAACATGATTCTTCTGATTTATAGCAAATATAAGATAAAGATCAACACAAAGGGTAAAAGGACCGATGTCAAAAAAAAACAGTCCTGACCCATTAGATAAAAAACCATTAATTTTGCAGAAATTGTTTCATCATGGATGACAGCGACCGTTCATTCAGCGAAAACCTCGATCAACTGATCAAACTTCTGCGGAAGCTGAAGGACAGGTCTCATTTTGAGAGCATGCCCGGTGTTCCAAAGATGTTTGTCATGAACTTTGATTTTTTTCTGCAGAATTACGAACGGATGAAAGATCAGATCTCTGACCAGTTGTTGCAGCAATTCGGTGAGCCCATCAAGCAGATGGTCGCCGATATGGTGGAACAACTGAAGGAGGCCGTTGATGAAGACGACATCCCGGAAATAGAAAGTCAGCCTCATCCACCCATTATCACGGGAAGCAAAAAAACCGTGGAGGATATCGATCAACTGCTGAAAGATCCCAACCTTACCGAACAGGAAATCGACCAGTTGCTGGATGAGCGCAGCCGGTTGAAAAGTCATACGGAATAGTATATTTTTTCTTATCTGTTAAACCATTTGATTCATATACCATCAAATGCAGTAATCTCAATAGAATGAAAATGAAAAGCAACATTGCCCTGAGTGAATCGGGATTTATCTTCAATCCCAACACGGGGGAGTCGTTCACGTTAAATCCTGTCGGGCAGGAACTTTTCGAAATGATCCGGGATGGAAATGATTTTACAACGATCCGGAAAAAATTCCTGGATATTTACGAAGTGGAAGAATCGATTTTCGAAAAGGACTATGAGGATTTTGTCCATCTACTGCACACTTATCAAATGATGGAACCGGATGAGCAGGCGTAAGGTCACCGTTGCCGTAACGGCGCTCAACGCGATCGACAACCCGGGCCCCGGGATACCGGTCATCCGCGGGCTGAAGGAATCGCAACTGCTGGATGCCCGTATCATCGGGTTATCCTATGAATCGCTGGAACCGGGCATCTACATGCACGATATCGTCGATAAAGTATACCAGGTCCCTTATCCGGCTTCAGGTATCGAATCACTGCTGGCCCGGATAGAATACATTCATTCGAAAGAGAACCTGGATGTGATCATCCCCAACTTCGATGCCGAGCTTTTCCCCTTTATCAGACTGGAGGAACGGCTGAGGGCTTTAGGGATCCGGACATTCCTGCCCACGGAAAAGCAATTGGAAGAACGGCATAAGACCAACCTTCCTGCATTCGGAAAGAATTACGGCATCAAAGTGCCTGCCAGCGAGCCGGTGAACGATCCGAATGAGATCGCAAAGATTGGCAGGGAGATAAAGTTCCCCCTATTGGTCAAGGGAAAATATTACGATGCCTATGTGGCCTTCAATGCCGAACAGGCCCGGGAATACTTTCACAAGGTCAGCGCCAAATGGGGGCTGCCCGTTATCCTTCAGGAATACGTCAAGGGGATCGAATACAATGTGATCGGCCTGGGCGACGGCAAAGGCCACCGCATCGCCGCCGTACCCATCCGCAAGCAATACATCACCGACAAGGGAAAAGCCTGGGGCGGAATATCGGTTGGTGATGAGAAAATGCTGGCCCTTACAGATCATTTCATCCAATCGACGAAATGGAGGGGGCCTTTTGAGCTGGAGCTGATGAAAGATGAAAAGAATGAATTCTCGCTGCTGGAGATCAACCCGCGGATACCGGCATGGGTATACCTGTCTGTCGGTGTCGGGCAGAACATCCCCGAAGCGCTGGTCCGTTTGGCCCTTGGAGAAAAAGTTGAACCTTTTACCCATTACGAGATCGGTAAGATGTTCATCCGCTATTCGTGGGATATGATCGTGGATTTAAAAGATTATCAACAGATTGCAACGTATGGAGAGTTATGACTGCTAAGAAACGTTACGAACGACCGGCCATCAAGCGGCTGGAAGCGCAAATGCCGAACAAGTTCGGTTTGCGGACGGCCTACGTCCCCATGACCCATATCGATGGGGTGGCCGTAAAAGACCTGCTGAAGGAACACGGATCACCGCTCTTTGTGATTTCTGAGCGGACCATCCGGGAAAAATACCAGGAAGCCAGACAGGCTTTCACCAACCGGTATCCGAAAGTTCAGTTTGCCTGGTCATACAAAACCAACTACCTGAACGCCGTTTGCAACATATTCCACCAGGAAGGGTCGTGGGCAGAGGTTGTGTCGGGTTTTGAATACGACAAAGCGCTGGCCAACGGCATCGATCCCAGGCTGATCATCTTCAACGGCCCTGACAAGCACGAAGAAAACCTCAGGAAAGCAATAGTAAACGATTCGCTGATCCACATCGACCACCTGGAGGAGCTCTATTCGATCATCCGCCTGGCGGATGAAACGGGCAAGCGGCCGCGCGTGGCCATCCGGGTCAATATGGACACCGGGGTTTTCCCCATCTGGGACCGATTCGGCTTCAACTACGAAAACGGGCAGGCGTGGGACGCGCTGAACAAGATTATGCGGTCGGGCAAGCTGGAACTGACGGGGCTGCATTGCCACATCGGCACCTTTATGCTCAGCCCGTCGGCCTATGGCGTAGCAGCGCTGAAGCTGGCCGACCTGGCGATCGGTATTCAGCAACGCTATAACCACGAGATCAAATATATCGATATGGGGGGCGGGTTCCCGTCGGGCAATACGCTCAAAGGGGCATTCCTGCCGGGCACCGACACCAACCCGGGATTCGATGCCCTGGCGGAGGCCATCACCACCCCGCTAGTCAACAGCAACTTCCCGCAAGGCAAAATGCCACTGCTGATCCTCGAAACAGGCCGCGCCCTGGTCGATGAAGCAGGTTACCTCCTCGGAACGGTCATCTCCAATAAAAGATCTTCTACCGGGAAACGAATCACCATCATCGATGTGGGGGTCAATCTGCTATTTACCTCCTTCTGGTACGACCATAAGATCTCGCCGGCACAGTCCTTCTCCAACTATACCGAAGAGACCATGCTCTACGGCCCGCTCTGCATGAATATCGACGTGGTGAGGGAAAATGCCGTTTTGCCCCTGCTCAACAAGGGCGACCAGTTCGTCATTCATCACGTGGGGGCTTATGACATGACACAATGGATGCAGTTCATCACCCTCCGGCCACGGGTGGTGCTGATCGACATGGAGGGGCGGGCCCATATCATCCGCCAGTGTGAAACCCTCGAAAGTATCAACCAGTATGAATCGGTACCGGAACACCTGAAGCAGATTGCGCCGTGATATAAGATCATACCAGCCTTTCCTCCGGGGGATACTCAACAGCTATTCCCTCGTCTTCTTTTCGACAAACCAGCTCTTTGCCTGGATCCTGCTGATCGTAACTTTCTTTGACGTCACCTCGGGCCTGGCGGGGCTGCTGGCCATTCTGACTGCCAATTCCGTGGCCTGGATCGCCGGCCTGAATAAAGACAAGATATCCAGGGGATACTACGGGTTCAACGCGCTGCTGGTTGGATTGGGACTGGGAATGTATTTCTCGGCCTCTCCCGAGTTCTTCCTGGTACTGGTTTTCAGCGCCTTGCTGACCCTCTTTGTCACGATCGTCATGGAAGGGGTGATCGGAAAATACTACCTCCCCTACCTGAGCCTGCCCTTTCTGTTCGGCCTCTGGCTCGCCCTGATGGCCACCCGGGAGTTCAACTATCTGGAGATCAGCCAGCGGGGGGTGTATACCCTGAACGAGATGTACACCCTGGGCGGCATGACAATGGTCAGGGTCTATGAATGGTTCAACCAGACCGGCCTCCCCGGTTCACTGGTGATCTATTTCCGGTCGCTGGGCGCCATCTTCTTCCAGTACCACCTGTTCCCGGGCTTGCTCATCGCCATCGGGCTGCTGTGCTATTCCCGGATCGCTTTCGTCCTGTCGCTGCTCGGGTTCTACGCAGGCGTCGCCGCCGCCCTCGGGGTCGACGAGGCGCTTGCGGCGCGGGCGATGACCCAGATGTGCCGGCGCGCCATGGCGATCTTCGACGTGCAGACCCGGGAGTACCGCCACCGGGAGATCTTCGAGGCGCCCATTGATCCGACGGAGTTTTTCCCTCCCGACCCACGTCAGCTCGAGGCCGACGCCCTCGTCGACGCCGGCCGCGTCGAGCTTCGCCGCGACGAGGAGCGTGTCACCGAGCGCCCCGTTCGCGGGGGCGGCGGCCATGGCGAGGGGGAGCCCGTGACGCGCGTCTACGTCGATCGGATGCTCGAGGGCGTCGCCGAGGGGTTCGAGGTCGAGGTCGTCCTCAAATCGAGCGGGCAGATCATCTTCGGCCGCTGCACCTGCCCGTTTTTCGAGGAAAACATGCTCAACCGCGGCCCCTGCGCGCACATGCTCGCCATGCGTCGAAGAGCCGACACCATTGACACCGCCCCCGGCGAATTTCTATAACTGGAGAGTGAGGATCGGACGCCACCGAATCAGCCACCATGCCGCGCGCGTTTCGCCGCGGTGGTCACCTGCGTGACATACTTCGCCCAGACAGCTCCCACGTAACGAGCTGGTCCAGAGCCCATGGCTTCGAAGTGATCTGGCGTCCGGTCCTCATTCTTTTCTTGCCTCGAGTCGTTCCGATGGGTTTTTTCCAGAAGATCAAAGCCTTCTTCACCGGCTCTTCCCCCGTCGTCGAGCCTGATGACACTGCCGTGCATGCAGGAGGCCGTCG
>JAWOHY010000151.1:0-8575 GCA_046484945.1 Bacteroidales bacterium | reverse complement strand
TGTTTTTGCACATCAATGAAAATAAAGTGATCGAACTCAGCAACATCGACCTGGCCGGAAACCCCCGCGTATATGGAAATTCTGTAGATATGGGCGCCTATGAGCACGGACCATGGGTTTCCCTGCGGGACCCCCCCCATTCAAAATTCAACATTCAACATTCAAAATTATTAACGGTTTCTCCTAATCCTTTCAGATACGGTACGTATATCAGTTACATTATAATTGAGAAAGGGCTGTTGAACATCAGCGTGTATTCCCTTGCGGGGCTGAAGGTCAAAACGCTGGTGAGCAGCCAGGCCAATCCGGGCGACAAGGGCAGTTTTTACTGGAACGGCAGCGACCAGAACGGACAAACACTCCCTGCCGGCATCTACCTTCTCCGCATGACACTGGACGGCAAAGAACTTGAAACGGCCAGGGCGGTGAAGCAGTGATGGCTGGCTGTGTGAGTGACATGCGGTGGTCATACGGTTGTCATACGGTAGTCATACGATTGTCATGCGGTGGTCATACGGTGGACATTTCCCATTATTGTGAAATGTGCCTTGCCATTGCGAAATGAGAAATGAATATCCAAACCCCGTGCAGGAAGTTTTGAGTGTTAAGGTTTTAGGTTTAAGTGAGGGGGGCGTTATATCCGCTCGCTCACCGGCAGCCCGTATTCCTCCACCATTTTGATGTCCATGGTTTCGAGCTGGTCGAGGATCGGGTTGTAGATATCGGGCAGGACAGGGATGTGCACCCCTTTTTCGGAGATCTTTCCTTCCAGGATCATCTCTACGCCACAGGCGGCGGGCAAAGCTACCGTCCGTGCCACCGAGGTGTCGGTCTGCTGCGTGCCGAAATCGAGCATGCGCGACTTGATGACTTCCTGCTTGCCACCCGGATAAGAGGCCAGGAAGGTGTGCTGCATCACCACCATGTCGCGCTCATCGGGCCGGATCATCATCTTTGCGATCATCCGATCGGAAACGATCTCGAAGGAGCTGTCTTCGGTGCGGTTCACCGGTTCGTTGCTGAACAGGCCCAGCCATTCCATCGCCACGACCGGGCGGGCGTTGAGCTTGACCCCCAGTTTGCTGGCCACCCTGGCTACAATATTCTCCACGGTTTTCTCCCCGATCATCTTGGCCATGAACCCGGCATACGACAAGCCCTCCAGGTTCATCTTGTCGTATGAAAGAAGCTTCAGCGATTTCATCGCATCAATGATCTCGCACCAGCCCTCGTAGCGGAAGGTGCCACGCATGATGGTACTGGCTTCGGGGATGCCGTAAAGCTCCTGGTAAGGGACGGAGTCCCTGTTGGGATATACATCTAACATTCCAACTCCCGGAAAATCAACCTTCAATGGGTTCTTGAACAAATCTTCCGTAGGGACATACACCACTTTGCCGTCTTTCAGGAAATTGCCGTCGTTGTTGCCGGCCATCACCACCCCCTTGGGGGCCCAGGTGAATTTGTAATGGAAGGGGTTCTCCTCGACCTCGGGAGCTACGAGCGCGCCGCAGAAGGAATAAAACTCCTCCACTTTTCCACCTTTCCCGTGGATATGGTCGATGATCCGCATGGCCGACATATGGTCGATACCGGGATCGAGACCCAGTTCGTTCAGGATGATGATGCCGGCGGCTTTGGCTTCACCGTCGAGCGCCTTCATTTCGGGCTTCACATACGAAGTGGTTACCATGTTCTTTTTCAGGCGAATGCATTTCTTCGCCACCATCACATGGTATGTATACGGCAACAGGCTGACGGTGAGGTCATGATCGGCGATCATGCCATCAAGCTCAGCTTCCTGTTCGACGGTCCATGCCAGCGACCGGCCGTTCGGGTGGCCCAGGATCATTTCATCAGCTTTGGATTTGGTGCGTGTTGCCACAGTAACCATATAATTCTTGTCAAGCAAATACCGGACGATGGGTTTCACGACCATTCCGGCGCCAAGGATGAGGACTTTTTTCATAGGTATAATGTTAGTTAGTTGCTTACTAAGCAAAGACGTAACATGTTACGTCTTTACGACTGGGGGTGCTTTGATATACTCCCGCATATACTCAAACCCCGGCGTGAACTCGCCCTTGTGCAGGATCATTGCCCGGCGGACCGGTCCGGGGAGCTTGAGCTTCGTGAAGGGCTGGTCAAAGTCGGCTTTGGCGATGGGTGCCACATACCGGTGTAGCACCTCGCTGAAGAACTCCGACGCGTCGCGCGGCAGCTCGCTGGGAAGGATATCCACCGCCATCACGAGCAGGCCTTCGCCCTTGAAACCGTCGGTTGGCTGGCGGGTGAAAGGATTGTATACAAAGACCGGGTTCTCTATCTCCGTCCCCCGGTGGGTGATCTCCACCGAGCCATCGGGGTCACAGGTGATGTCGCCCACAACGGTCAGCTTCGGCTTCCCTTCCTGGAAAAGCTTTTCAGTAAAATCTTTCGTCAGCAGGCGCGGATAGCGCGGGTCCCAGTAAATGCAATTCACCAGGACATCCAGGTAAGGCAGGTATTTCTCGAACTGGCTACAATACCTATCCGGGTGGTGATAGTATTCCTGCAAATCGAATTTATGCTCCTTGTTCCTGGGTGTAAACAGATGTTCCTCCTTAAAAACGACCTTGTAAATGATGTTATCCGGCAGATGTGGATGCCTGGCCAGGGAGAAGATCTCATCGGGCAGGATCTCCTTCACCGGAAGGAGAGACAATATCTCATTCGCCCCCTGGGCAACGTTGCCGTAACCTGTGATGCCGATGATGAGCGGTTTCATGGCCGGCGGCAGGCCCTTTTCGATGATCTTCTGCCCCACCTTCGAAACTACCTTTCTTGCTTCTGCCAGTGAATGATAATTGCGGGTCTGGGCGATGTCGAGGAAAGGGGTTACCACTCCGGATTCTTCCAATCGTTGCCCCAGCGACCAGAGGGTGTTGATCATCCCGGCCAGGCCGGCGTAACGGCCGAAAAAGATCAGTCGCTTACCCATTTCATCTACTACACATTCATAATCGATCAGGTTGCATTTCAATTCGATCAGCTTTTTCAGCATGGCCATGTTATGCGGCTGTCCCTTGATCACATGCGAAAAATAGATATACGTTTTGTCCGCCTCCAGCCGTTCAATGGGAATCTCCTTCACCCCGATAATTACAGGGCATGAAGTAAGATCATCCGTCACATTCGCCCCGGCCGCCTCAAATTCCTCATCTGAAAATACCCTTTTGGCCGAAGTCTCCACACAAAATTCCAGTCCCTCATCTGCAATCAGTTTTTTCACGTGCGCCGGAACCAGCGGAACACGCCGCTCCATCACGTATTTGTCTTCGTAGCGAATGCCAATTTTCTTCATCGTCAGGCCAAATTTTCAGTTTCAAACAGTGCGGCAAACTTATAAAATTTCGGAGAGCGAAGGAGGAGTATTGTTATTTTTTTAACACAAGGGTTCCGGTTCACCAGTATTAAGTTTCGAACGATTCTAGTCAAAATCAGAACAATTTCTTACCTTTGCAGCTTCATTCGGAAACCGATTGATTTTAACACGTAAATTATTCATTTACAATTAATAAAAGAGAAAAATATGGCAAAAAGTAAATTTGTCTACACCTTCGGGAACAAGAAAGCTGAAGGTAACGCGGCCATGAAGGGGCTGCTGGGAGGAAAAGGGGCTAACCTGGCCGAGATGAACCTGATCGGGATACCTGTCCCGCCCGGATTTACGATCACCACCGAAGTCTGCACCCAGTATTACAAGATGGGTAAAGAAAAGGCCCTGGATATGATCCGCAAGGAGGTGGAAAAAGGGGTCGAATATGTCGAAAAGATCATGGGCGTCAAATTCTGCGACGATACCAACCCGTTGCTGCTTTCGGTGCGTTCCGGCTCAAGGGCTTCCATGCCCGGGATGATGGACACGGTGCTGAACCTGGGATTGAACGAAAAAGCGGTCGCCGGCCTGGCAAAGAAGACCGGGAATGACCGTTTCGCATGGGATTCGTACAGGCGCTTCGTACAGATGTACGGCGACGTGGTGCTGGGGCTGAAGCCCGCTTCCAAGGAAGATGTAGACCCGTTTGAAGAGATCATCGAAGAGATGAAGGAAGAGAAGGGCGTTGAAAACGACAATGAACTGACCACCGCTGACCTCAAGGAACTGGTAAAAAGATTCAAGGCCGCCGTGAAGAAAAAGACGGGCCACAGTTTCCCGACCGATCCGTGGGAGCAGCTCTGGGGATCGATCGTAGCGGTTTTCAGCAGCTGGATGAACGACAGGGCCATCTACTACCGCAAACTCAACAACATTCCCGAAGAATGGGGCACCGCCGTGAACATCCAGGCGATGGTATTCGGCAATATGGGTGACAATTCAGCCACCGGCGTAGCGTTTACCCGAGATGCCGGCACCGGCGAAGACCAGTTCAACGGCGAATATCTTTTCAATGCACAGGGGGAAGACGTAGTGGCCGGTATCCGGACGCCGCTGCAGATCACAAAGATCGGAGCGCAGCGCTGGGCCGTCCTGGCCAACATCCCGGAAGAGATCAGGGTGGAAAAATACCCTTCGCTGGAAGAGGCCATGCCAGAGATCTACAAGGAACTCGACAAATACCAGCAAAAGCTGGAAGATCATTATACCGACATGCAGGACCTGGAATTCACGATCCAGGAAGGCAAGCTGTGGATGTTGCAGACCCGCAACGGCAAGCGTACCGGCGCCGCCATGGTCAAGATCGCCATGGACATGCTGAAGCAAAAGATGATCAATGAAAAGACAGCTATTATGCGGATCGAGCCCAACAAGCTCGATGAGCTGCTGCACCCGGTGTTCGATACCGCCGCTATGAAAAAGGCCAATGTACTGGCCAAGGGTCTTCCGGCCTCGCCGGGCGCCGCCACCGGCCAGGTGGTATTCTTTGCCGACGACGCCGAAGCATGGGCAAACCAGGGCAAAGACACCATCCTTGTCCGTATCGAGACCTCCCCGGAAGACCTGAAAGGGATGAACCTGGCCAAAGGCATCCTCACCGCCCGCGGCGGGATGACCTCACACGCGGCCGTGGTGGCGCGCGGCATGGGTAAATGCTGCATATCGGGCGCCGGCAGCGTCAAGATCGATTACAAGGCCAAGACCATGACCATCGACGGAAAAGTTTACAGGGAAGGCGATTGGATCTCCCTGAACGGCACCACCGGTGAAATGTACGAAGGCAAGATCGAAACCCGCGACCCTGAACTCAGCGGCGACTTCGGCGAGCTGATGCAGCTGGCCGACCGTTTTGCCAAAATGAACGTCCGTACCAATGCCGACACCCCGCACGACTCCGCCATAGCCAGGAACTTCGGCGCCAAAGGGATCGGCCTGTGCCGCACCGAGCATATGTTCTTCGAAGGCGACCGGATCGTGGCCATGCGCGAAATGATCCTGGCCAACGACGAGGCCGGCAGGCGCAAAGCCCTCGAAAAACTGCTGCCTATCCAGCGCGAAGACTTTGAAGGCATCTTTGAAGCCATGCACGACCTGCCGGTGACCGTCCGCCTCCTCGACCCGCCACTCCACGAGTTCGTACCGCACGAACCGGAAAACCAGAAGGAAATGGCCAAACAAATGGGCGTGACTGCAAAAGAGATTAAAAATAAGGTTGATGAGCTGCACGAAATGAACCCCATGCTGGGCCACCGTGGCTGCCGCCTGGGCAATACCTACCCGGAAATCTCCGAAATGCAGGCCAGGGCGATCATCGAAGCCGCCGTGAACCTCAAGAAACGCGGCATTAACGCCGTGCCGGAGATCATGATCCCGCTGACGGGCACCCTGAAAGAGATGAAGATGCAGGAAGATATCGTCAGGAGCACGGCTGAAAAAGTATTTGCTGAAAAGCAAGACAGGGTGGATTACCTGGTCGGCACCATGATCGAAGTACCACGCGCGGCTATCACCGCCGATGAGATCGCCGAATCGGCAGAGTTCTTCTCTTTCGGCACCAACGACCTCACCCAGATGACCTTCGGCTATTCCCGCGACGATGCCGGTAAGTTCCTGCCGGTTTACCTGCAGAAAGGGATCCTCAAGCACGATCCGTTCCAGGTCCTCGACCAGGAAGGGGTTGGCAAACTGATGAAGATCGCCGTGAAGAAAGGGCGCGAAACCCGGAAAAAGATCAAGATCGGCATTTGCGGCGAGCACGGCGGAGAGCCATCTTCCGTTGAGTTCTGCCATTCGCTCGGATTCGACTATGTCTCCTGTTCACCCTACCGCGTGCCTATCGCCAGGCTCGCCGCAGCCCAGGCTGTCGTCAGGGGAAAACTGGCTGAAAAAGCTAAAAAGGAAGAGAAGAAGAAAGACAAGAAAGGCAAAAAGAAAAGCAAGAAGTAGCCGAACCTGGTCTCTTGTAGGGTAACTGACGGGATTTGAGTCGTGCTCCAACGACTAAAGCCGTTGGTTCCGAGCATGTTACAAATATTGGAACCGACGGCTTTAGTCGTCGGACTACCAAAAAGAGGCTGCATGAATTTTGATGCAGCTTCTTACTCATTTTCTTTAGCAATAATCATATATGAATTTATTCAGAAATTAATAAATTTGCCTGTTTAACTATTTCAATAAATTAATTTCACCGGAATGGCAATAAATCACGAAAAAATCAGGCAGGACCTCACCAGTTATGGCATCACTGACATAAAAGAGGTCTATCATAATCTTTCCTATGAAGAACTGTTCAAACATGAAACCGATCCCTCGCTGGAGGGGTTCGACCGCGGATTTGTCACGAACACGGGCGCTGTCGCTGTAGATACGGGCATTTTCACAGGCCGTTCACCAAAAGATAAGTTCATTGTCGATGAAGAAACCTCACGGCATAACATCTGGTGGAAAACGGAAGGCAGGAAATCCTCTGACAACAAACCCATCACGGAAGATACCTGGAAAGATCTTTACGCCTTAGGGGCAAAACAGCTTTCCGGGAAAAAACTTTACGTACAGGATGGTTATGCCGGTGCAAATGAAGATACACGGCTCCGCATCCGGATCGTGACCGAAGTGGCCTGGATGGCCCACTTTGTAAAAAATATGTTCATCAGGCCAACGGAAGAAGAGCTGAAAACGTTTGTCCCCGATTTTGTTATGCTGAACGCCTGCAAGGTGACTGATCCCGATTGGGAGAAGCATAATCTTCACAGCGAAGTGTTCGTAGTCTTTAACCTGAAGGAAAAAAGGGCGGTAGTGGGGGGTTCCTGGTATGGCGGCGAGATCAAGAAGGGCTTTTTCTCCATTATGAACTATTACCTGCCCCTCAAAGAAATCGCGGCGATGCACTGCTCGGCCAACATGGGCAAAGACGGTGATGTGGCTATCTTTTTCGGACTGTCGGGCACAGGCAAGACCACCCTTTCGGCCGATCCCAAACGCGCCCTGATCGGTGACGATGAACATGGCTGGGACGATGACGGGGTGTTCAATTTTGAAGGGGGATGTTATGCCAAATGCATTCACCTGAGCGAAGAAAAGGAGCCCGACATCTACCGTGCCATCCGCCGGGATGCGCTGCTGGAAAACCTGGTGTATGACGAAAAGACCGGTGAGATCGATTTCAGCAGTAACGCCAAAACCGAGAATACCAGGGTCAGTTACCCGATCTATCATATCGATAACATTGTCAAGCCGGTATCCAAAGGCGGGCATCCGAAAAAGGTGATCTTCCTGACCGCCGATGCCTTCGGGGTACTGCCGCCGGTGGCCAAACTGACCGAAGACCAGACGGAATATCACTTCCTGAGCGGTTACACGGCCAAAGTTGCCGGCACCGAGCGCGGGATCAAAGAACCTGTCCCGTCGTTCTCAGCCTGCTTCGGCGCCGCCTTCCTGCTGCTGCACCCCACGGTTTATGCTACCGAGCTGATCCGGAAAATGAAGATGCATGGCTCCACCGCTTACCTGGTGAATACCGGATGGGTCGGCGGCCCTTACGGAGTAGGGGAAAGAATGGACCTGCCCTCCACCCGTAAGATCATTGACGCAATACTGGAAGGCAAACTCGATGACGCCGAATACGAAAACCTCCGATATTTCAACCTGGCCATTCCAAAAGACGTTCCGGGCGTCGACAGCCATGTGCTCAATCCCAGGAATTCCTGGAAAAACCCGGAAGAGTGGGACGAGGCAGCCAAAATCCTGGCGAAAAAATTCATTGATAACTTCGTAGCTTTTACGGATAACGAAGAAGGAAAACGGCTGGTAGCGGCAGGGCCACAGCTGTGAGGCTATGCACCACATCTTCGTGGCATCGGACGGTACGGGGCAGACTGCGGAACAGGCTGTCAGGGCTGCGATGATGCAGTTTCCCGATCAAATTATTGAAATCCGGCGATTCAGCGATATCCGGACGGTATCGCAGCTTCAGGAGCTGGTGCAACTGGCTGTTCAGCAGCAAGCCTTCATCGTGCATACATTGGTCAGCGATAAGCTGCGCGAAGAACTTTTCCGCATTGCCCGCCTGCGCAATGTGGAGACCATCGACCTGATGGGCCCCTTGCTGGACCGAATGTCAGACCAGTTCTCCGCCAATCCCAGCGAACAGCCCGGACT
>JAWOHY010000138.1:0-2597 GCA_046484945.1 Bacteroidales bacterium | reverse complement strand
GCTCGCCCCAGGCATAGCGCAGATGTACGATCTGAATGCCATGCACCTGAGCAATCTCGGCAAAGCGGCGAGGTCAAGGAGGCGGCCCGCGTCGACGGCGCGACCGAGGGCGAGGTGCGGCGCCTGATCGTGTTGCCCATGCTCGGCCCCACGAAGCTGTTCCTGTGACGAAAAGTAATGTGGGCACCGGTGCCTCTGGAACAGGTTAACGCCAAACGGATCAACGGGGAATCTCCGGAGGAATCGAAGAACCTTATAAACCAAGGGGTAAATACCACACAGACAAAGCAGATGGCTCGAAAGGAAACTGCTAAACCCAAAAACGGGAAGAAATAATATTATGAACCGATACCAGTTGTTTTCTCTGTGAGCTGACCGGCCTTCGCCGGTATGACCTTAGGAGATTCCCAGAAATAAAACCCGTTCAGATTAGGGTTTATTAAAAAACCTGGAGATACTTCAAAACGAATCATTGCCCATCAATGAAAAAGAAAACCGTCTCAAAAGCTGCCAGAATGATTTATAACGCCAGGCTGAAAAAAGGATATACCCAACTGGATCTTGTGGAAGGATGTTGGGGCATAATTATGTCAATTTCATCACAACACACATATGCACCTTTTTATGCTCGGCAGGAACAAATATGGCAATACCTTGCTTTCAAAAAACCTGAAAATTTGGGAAATGTGGTGGCCGGAAAATGCAAGAATAGAGGAGATCTATGAGCAGGAAGGTGCCATCGAGTATGTAATACGAAAAAATATACCGGATGGTCAATATGAGCTGCTTATACCTTATGGCGTTAAGCATCTTAAAAAGTTTTTGAAGCGAGATTTACACCATTTTGCCGTGGATGTGTCAGCTTAATTGCTCTTGAATCAAGCCGGCGATATACTCAATAAGTTTTTCCGCCTTTGAAATCCATGGCAGAACCTGAGATTCTTGAAAGCTTACAAAATCGATATAATCACCTTCTTGCCGTCTTTCAAAAAGATCGTTGAAGATCCGGGCTAAATCTTTCGGGATTTTGCCTGTTTTTACATACTCCCTATTGAAAAGACCTCGGACACCCGCATGTTTTGAAGAAGACAGACCATCACGAACAAGAAGGGCGGAGACAGCATAAAAGCAGCCATAGTAGAGACGATTCACGCAGGCATTCCAACGTTCCTCCCTTGCAAGAATACGAGCATCTTCTAAGGCCTCATTTGCCCGTGACATTCGGTACAATACCAGACCCATGCTCCATTCGGTCATAGCCTGATTCCTTCCTGCCGGACTCGCTGATGAAATGGCATGGTTTGGTATTGTCTGCTATTCCATTCTTTGCGGTTTCTTACAATTGAAGAGATGACTTCTTCGGATTCCCATTCCACCTCATAGAGCCTGTGACGGATTCGGTCCGTCCGTTCATCACTAATAGGACCGTCAACCAGAATTAGAAGGTCCCAGTCTGATTCCGAAACGGTATCTCCTCTTGAGCGAGAACCGTAAAGAATAATCTCTGCCTCGGGTTCAACTTCACAGACAGCTTGTTTTATTTGATCAATTAATGTCTTTTGTTCCATATGAACACCCTATATTCCGGCAACTCCATTGCAGTGTGGCACACGTCCTGTCCACCATTTTGCGATCAGCCTAAAGGGACTTTTTTATACAGTCCTGATTTTGGATTTTCACTTGAAATTTTTCAGCGGATTTTATATTCGACAAGAAAAATAATAACCCCTTTCCAATGAAAGCAGCCGTTTCTAATGCTTAAATATGCCGGGAAGATATCATCCTGCATCGGAAGTTTCCAATTTCTACGCGGCATGGACAGCTTCCTTCAAAATAAGGCTTTTCATCGCCTTGTGAAGTGCATCCGGAGTGACAAGATCAACTGGTCTTCCCAGAATATCTGATAGTCTTCGCTGAAGACGGGCAAAAGCGAAAAAACCAATCCGGGCATCCGGATCAAATTCCACCAAAATGTCAATATCGCTTCCCGGTCTGTCTTCACCCCGCACAACCGAGCCTAAGACTGAAATAGATTTGACTGAAAACTCTTCCAGCAATTCACGATTGGCCTGTATCGTTTCAATAAATTGTTGTCTATTCATGGAACCACCTCTAATTTTATCCCCGAATCATTTTAACCCACCTGCCTGTTGAAACCGGGATGAGTCGCGATATCACAAAAAAAGTCATCGTTTTTCCATCATTGTCACTACCCATTTCGAGCATCGATGATAATTTTCAAAACAGCCATGTCTTATCAGTCATGCAAACGACCTGAAAATTTCAGCATCTGATGCTTCATCAGCATAATTGAGGATAGAATATCTTGGAGTGACGCTGATTGTCAATATCGACCTCTTACCCCAATTCATTCTACAAACCGTCAAAACATCCATAAAATAAGTTATTCAACACCTTCCGCAATGTCCAGCCCTTCAGATTGCCGGACTCCGAGAGAAATTTAATTCTCTACATTTTCCCGAAACAGAGAACGGATGCGGGTTCGATTCCCGCTCGAATAACCGGCTGTGTGTTTTACAACTCACGTCTGAACCCTCAATACTGTGCTGATCAGCCATGCGGTATATGCGACATAA
>JAWOHY010000115.1:0-39909 GCA_046484945.1 Bacteroidales bacterium | reverse complement strand
AATCCCCTGCCATGAAATCACCTTTAAAAACGCCATAATCATTCAAAATTCAACATTCAAAATTCAACATTCCTTAGTGCAAATCCAACCCATGCAACATATAGATACTATGCCTTACCGTAGGTAGGATCACTTCTAAATATTCGTTGACGGCTTTCACGCTACCCGGAAGCGCATAGATCAGCGTTTTCCCCGAAACCCCGGCAATGCTCCGGCTGATCAGGGCGTTGGGCTTATCCTGGCCGTATTTCAGCCGGACCATCTCCATGATCCCCGGGATCTCTTTTTCAATTACATTTTTAACAATTTCGGGGGTGATATCCCGCGGGCCGATGCCGGTCCCACCGGTGGTAATGACAATATCTGTCCATTTGTTGGCGGCATCTTCCAGTAGCTTTTGCAACTGGTGGCCTTCATCGGGGATGATGTGGTGATCGATCTGGTATTTCCATTTTTCCATGTTGAAGAATTCCTCCAGTAACCCGATCACCTTCGGCCCGCTCTTATCATCATAAACGCCCTGGCTGGCCCTGTCGCTGAGGGTAATCACCATGGCTCTGAATGTTTTGGGAAGATAGGTGATGTTGTCTTCCGGCCGGACGGCTCCCGTCCGGATGACCCGGCAGAAGATCCCTTCCCTGGGCATCACGCAGTTGCCCACCTCGCGGTAGATCGCGCAGTTATCGCCATGGCATTTTTTACCGATCTGGGTTACTTCCAGCTCCGTTTCCCCGATCTGGAAACGGTCCAGCGGATGGGTATCATACAGGACGATCCCTTCGGTGGTGATATTCTCGGCGAATTCCCCGAAGCCGATCTGCCTGTTGGCCTGGTGGGAGAATTTTTCAATGCTTTCCACTCCCAAAAGGCTCACCTGGCGGTGCCAGTCGCCTGCGTGGGCATCGTTTTGCACACCCCTTTCATCCAGGGTGATGAAATCGATGGGTGTCTTGATCGTTCCTTTTTTTTCGGATATATTGACAGAGAGCACTTTCATGTTTTCAGACATCTGTTTTCGTTTTGCCGGTGAGTTTTATTTCGCCTATCACCATGGTTCTGTCGACGGCTTTGCACATATCGTAGATGGTCAGCAGGGCGACGGAGACGGCGGTAAGGGCTTCCATTTCCACTCCGGTCTGGCCCAGGCAGCGCGCTTCGGCAGCTACCCTGACGCCGTTTCCGGTCAGATCAGTGCTGACCTTTACCTGGGTGATCGGCAGGGGGTGGCACAGCGGGATCAGTTCGCTGGTCTTTTTCGCAGCCTGGATACCGGCGATTTGCGCCACGGTGAGCACATCGCCTTTTTTGACCTGGTTTTCACGGATAAGGGCCAGGGTACTTGGGCTGAGATGGATGAAACCTTCAGCCGCAGCAATCCTGAGCTGGTCCTTCTTGTGGCTGACATCCACCATGCGGGCCTTGCCGGCCGGATCTATGTGAGAGAGTTTGGACATTTGGTTCCTGGTTCTTGGTTCTTGGTTCTTGGTTCTTGGTTCTTGGTTCCTGTCTTCTGTCTTCTGTCTTCTGTCTTCTCTCATCCACCTATATTATAAAACTGCTCCTTCAGGTTCACTGTCCCGCAGGCGGGTTTGTGCTCGATGGCCTGCAGGATGGCTTCCCCGGGGCCGAGGTCCCTCACACTGAAACCGATGGCATCGAACAGGCAGGGCTTGATCAGACCACTGGAGGTCATTCTCAGGCGGTTGCAAATACGGCAGTTCCCGCCGTCTCCGCCCTCCACCACGTAAAATTCGCCGGAAGCCAGATCCATCTGGCGGATGAAACGTACCTGGAACCCGTTTTCTTCCCCGTATTGTTTCACCATCATCGCATCTCCCTCATCGTTCATTTCTCCTACCACACAGTTCAGCTTGATGGGATGAAGTCCCGCCTGCCTGGCTGCCAGCAATCCTTTCAGCACCATTTTCACGTTGCCGGTACGGGTGATCTTATGATATTTAACCGGATCCAGCGTATCAAGGCTCACGTTGATCCGGTGCAGCCCCGCCTCTTTCAGCCTGAAGGCATACTGGCTGAGTAACATCCCGTTGGTGGTCATCGACAGGTCCTCAATGCCAGGTATGGCGGCGATCATTTTCACCAGGTCGACGATGCCCCGCCGCACCAGCGGCTCCCCGCCGGTCAGCCTGACCCTGGTCACCCCCATTTCTGCAGCCGTTTTTACAACATCAGCAATTTCATCAAAGGTCAGGATATCTTCATGGCGCAACAATTTTATCCCTTCTGCAGGCATGCAATAGATGCAGCGAAGGTTGCACCGGTCGGTGACCGAGATCCTCAGGTAGTTAATATGTCGGTTAAAGCGGTCGTACATCAACGGTGTCACCTGCAGTTAATTTGTTGATCCCAAGTGGTATGGCAGCTAAGGCCGAAGCGCCGGCAAGGGAAAAAATGTGGGCCGAGCCGTGATATTCCAGCGGAAAAACGCGGCCATCCCGAATCTGTACCGGCAGCCATTGCATCCGGTCGGTCCTGCGCCGTTCATAATCAACGCCCAGCGTGAGTTTCATATTGCACACCGGTTCCATCATCCCCATCATCTTCCATAACATCGGCTTGACCAGGATTTCAAAGAGGGTGAAGGATGATACCGGGTTGCCGGGCAGGCCAAATACCCGTTTCTTGCCGGTAGTGCCAAAGATCGTAGGTTTCCCGGGCTGCAGGGCGATGGTCCGGAACAGGATACCGATGCCCGCTTTTTCCATCACAGCCGGAACGAAATCATACTTTCCAAGGGAAACGCCCCCGGTAAGCAACACCACATCTGATTGCTCCAGGGCTTTTTCGATCATCTGTAACGTAGCCTTCTCGTTATCCGGGGCAATGCCCATGTAAGCGGCATTGGCACCGGCCCTGACAGCCTGGGCCGTAAGCTGGCTGCCATTGCTGTTCCTGATCTGGGAAATCCCCGGTTTTCGCTCCGGCTCCACGATCTCATCACCGGTGGAGATAACGGCTACGGAAGGTTTTTCGGCTACCAAAGGGTGCACATGTCCTGCGGCAGCCAGGATGGCTATGTGCTGCGGCCTGAGCATTATGCCCGCCTGCAAGACCCTGTCCCCTTCCCGGACATCCTCCGCGAAAGGCGAAATATTCGTTTTGGTTTTCACCCCGGTGAACCTGATCCTGCCTGGTGCAACCTCCTCCGTCTCTTCGACCATGACCACGCAATCAGCCCCTTCCGGGACCGGGGCGCCGGTCATAATGCCTGTGCATTGACCGGGAATTAATTTCTTCTGTGGATAAACCCCGGCCCTGACGGTTTCGATCACCTCCAGCACCGAGCCCAGGTCGGCCGACCGGCAGGCAAATCCATCCACTGCCGACCGGTTGAAAGGGGGCATATTGATATCGGAAAACACATCCTCCGCCAATACCCTTCCGGCAGATGCGGAGAAACTTATCCGCCCGGTTCCGCTGTGGGGTGCATTGTCCAGGACAATCTTCAACGCATCTTCGTAAGTAATCATAAGCACATTCGCTTCAATCCACAAAATTAGCAATATAATTAAGATGCCCTTTCAGATTGCCTGTAACTGAAATGCAACCTTTTGCATCAATTTATTGTCTATATTTATAACCGGTAAACCAAAAGGCTATGAAACCAAAATACCTTCTCCTGTCATTTCTTATTACTTTGTCATTCAGAGAATTAGCAGCACAGGCCACGATCACTCTTCAACCCGGACCGGAAGGAAAGGATGCGTTGTTAAATTCATATTTTACTTTTAATCATGGCAATTCCCCTAACTTGTTTGCCCTGGGATGGACCCATTCTGGCAGTCCATACATGTCGAGATCACTCCTGGATTTTGATTTAAGTGAAATTCCAGTCCATGCCGTCATTCTTGAAGCGAGGCTTTCTTTGTTTTTCGCGATAAACGCTTATAATCCTGGACTATACCAGACCTCCGGAAACCAGGCTTTCATTCGAAAGGTCACAACTCCCTGGAATGAGTATGGGGTCACATGGGACAACCAACCGGCCACATCTGATGAATTTGAAGTGAGATTATCGGCCAGTCAGAGCCCGGACCAGAATTATCCTGATATTGATGTCACCGGTCTCATCAGGGATAAATTCCTGAATCCTTCCACCAATCATGGAATGATGTTAATACTGGAAAATGAGTATCCCTACCATGCCATGTGCTTTGCTTCCGGTGATCATGAAAATAAGAATCTGCGACCTAAACTTGTAATAACTTATAAGTTATGCCCTCCTCCACAAGTTTCTTTTAATTATACAATCGATGGGCAAAAAGTATTTTTTAACGCCATAAGCCCAACTGCTGAATCTTTTTTCTGGGATTTTGGAGATGGCTACTTTTCTAATCTCCCTGATCCGGTTCATGAATATCAGGAGCAGGGGAGCTATGAAGTTTGTCTGCAGGTTTCGGATAGTTGCGGCATGGCTGAACATTGTGAAATTGTTGATATTTGTGATTACCCTGTTGCTGCTTTCAGCTATTCAAGTCTTGACCTTACGGTTTATTTTGAGAACAGTTCTGTTTTTTCAGAAACATGCTTCTGGTCTTTCGGAGACGGTTATTATTCCGACCTGGCTAACCCCTGGCATACGTATGATACGACCGGCTATTATTATGTGTATTTGATCACGCGTAACGAATGCGGGACTGATACAGCTTGCCAGGTAATCTATGTATATTTATCGGGCATGGATGAATACATGGATTCGCACTTTACGGTATTTCCAAATCCGGCGGCCGGGCAACTATTTCTTACTGGTCAGCAGCCAGCAGGCAAATTAATTATTTCAGACTTGTTCGGAAGGGTAAGAGACGAATTTGAAAACATCATGGCATTTCCTTACCGGATTGATGTTTCGGATTATCCTGGAGGAATATATATTATCCAGATATTAACAACAGACAATCAACCCAAATCCATCAAATTTCTTAAATTAAGAGAATAATCCTATACCCCTAAGCTCTACGCCCTACGCCCTATGCCCTACGCCCATAATAATCATAGATCTCAAACTGGGCCCGGTGGCGCTTTGGGTCGCCGGTTTTGCGGTATTTGTTCAGCTTATCGGGGTCGAGATACCGTGATTTGACATTATCCCGGAGCTGAATCTGAATGGTATCCCATAACTGCTGCCGGATCTCTTTATCGAAGACGGGGCAGACAATTTCGATCCGGTGGTCGAAATTCCTTGGCATCCAGTCGGCCGAGGAGATGTAATATTCGGGATCGCCTCCGTTGCAGAAAATGTAAACCCTGGCATGTTCGAGGTATTTATCGACGATCGACAGGGCGTTGATGTTTTCGCTCATGCCGGGGACGCCTGGTTTGACAACACAGATTCCCCGGCAGATCAGGTCGATATGGACGCCTGCCTGGCTGGCTTCGTAAAGTTTGGAAGCCAATTTGCGATCGACAATACTGTTTAGCTTCAGGATGACCCAGGCTTCTTTCCCTTTCCGCGCATTTTGCATCTCCAGCTCCAGTTTCTCCGTGAAAAACTCCCGGGTCCGGAAAGGCGAAAGGATCATGGTCTTGAAAGTGGGAAGGATGAATTTGCTCTCCAGCAAATCGAAAGTATTGTAAGCGTCTTCGCAGATACCCGGATGGCATGTCAGCAGGCTGAAATCTGAAAAGACCTTTGCCGTGGCCTCGTTGTAGTTCCCTGTGCTGATGTTGGCGTATAACTTGTTCTCGCCGTTTTCCCTGCGCCGGATAAGGATCAGTTTGGCGTGCACCTTGAATCCCGGGATGGTCTGGATGACTTTGACGCCTTCTTCCTGCAAGCGCCGGGTCCAGTAAATATTGGCTTCTTCGTCGAACCGGGCCTGGATCTCCATGAAGACCGTCACGTATTTCCCGTTACGGGCAGCATTGATCAGGGAATTCATGGCTGCGGAATCGCGGGCGGCACGGTAAAAATTCATTTTGATCGACCGCACCAACGGATCAATGGAGGCTTCCCTGAGCAGATCAATAATGTGCTGAAAGGGATGATAGGGGAAGTTCAGCATGATATCCTTCTCCCGTATTGCATCGAAGAGGCTGCGGTGATTCTCCAACAGCGGATGTGGCAGGGGAGGGGCGGGAGGATAATAGAGCTTATCAGGCCCGACCCGGGGGAATTCCATGAAATCCTTAAAATTGTGATACCGGCCACCTCCGCGGATCGTATCCTTTTTAAAGATATTGAGCTTTTTCGTCAGCATCTTCAGGATATCTTCGGGCATTGTATTGTCATAGACAAACCGTACCGCCTCGGCGATTTTTCTTTTCTTCACGCTGACACTGATCAGTTCCAGGAAGCTTTTGGAGACATCATTGTCGATCTCCAGCTCTGAATCACGGGTGAACTTGATGGTATAAGACTCGAACTGGTCGTAACCAAAGGCGGCAAAGATATCATCCAGGCAATAGCGGATCACATCGTCCATGAGAATGATGAACCGCTTATTGCCTTCGGACGGCAATTCGAAAAACCTGCCCGTAACAGCAGTGGGAACCCGGATCAGGGCATGTTCCACGACATCCGGTTCATGGGTTTTTCTTAGACGTATCGTTAGGTAAATGGAAGCGTCCTTGAGCATAGCGGAGCTTCTCACATTGTTCAGCATGAGCGGAAACAGATTCGGCCTGACTTTTTCCCTGTAAAACTTCCGGACAAATTCGCCCTGGGTTTCGCTGAGCTGCGTTTCGTCGATAATATAGATGTGATTCCGCTCCAGTTCCTTTCGTATTTTCGTATATGCCCTGGTAAAAAGCTTTTCCTGCGCCATGATGATGTCCAGGACCTGGTCAAGGATGTTTTTGTATTTGGGGTCGGGAACCGGCTCAAGCTGTTGCAGTTTGATCATTCTTTTCAAAGTTGCAATCCTGACCCTGAAAAATTCATCGCGATTGTTGGAATAAATACCCAAAAATTTAACCCGCTCCATAAGCGGGGTGTCTTTATCCATGGCTTCCTGCAGAACCCTTTCATTGAAATGAAGCCAGCTGATTTCCCGGTTGAAAAAGAATTGATTGGTTTCTTCCATAATAGTCGTCTAACCACAGTTCTTGGTGTATGATGCACTGCGATGCAAAAATAGTGAACTTGCCTGATAAAAGGTTAACATTCTTTGTTTTCAGGTACTAAGCCTTTTTCTTGCCGTCGAGTTCTTTCGGAAATACTACAAAATTGATGGTGTGGTTTGCCAACGGGATTTTCTCCCATTGATCGGTGTCAAAATGAATACTGACAACACCTGAAGTCGGCAGGTTATCAATCCTTGGCCTGAGGTATTTATTGACGAAGTCGGTCAAAGTAGGGTTGTGCCCGACGATCATGACGGAATTATATTGGTCCGGAAGATCGTAAAAGAGGTTGAAGATGCTGTTTCCATTGGCAAAATAGATATGCGGGTCAACCTTGATCCTGTCTTTGGGATAATTCAGCGCATGGGCCAGAATTTTTGCGGTTTCAAGCGCCCGGACAGCGTGGCTGGATATCATGTAATCCACCGAAATACTCTTTTGATGAAGGAAGTCAATGATTTTTTTCGTCCTCTTTTTCCCTTTTTCAAGCAAGGGCCTGTCTTCATCCGGGATACCGCTGATATCCCACGAGGATTTGGCATGCCTGACGATATAGACGGTTTTCATTGCAGTCCTTAATTATGATGTAAAAATACGTTAACTAACGGGTAAATAACGTTTTCTACTTTAAGAAATTATTAAATCTGCTCACCGCACTCTTACCCCGCGAACAGCGGGTAACCATCCATCATGTCGTTGACTTTTTTGCGGACTTCCGGGATGACTTTCTCATCGTCGATCCGGGAGATCACCTCGTCGATGAGGTCCACGATGGCGGGCATGTGTTCTTCTTTGAGTCCGCGGGTGGTGATGGCGGGGGTTCCGATGCGCAGGCCGGAGGTCTGGAAAGGCGAACGGCTGTCGAATGGCACCATGTTTTTGTTTACGGTGATATCGGCGAGGACAAGGGTGTCTTCCACCTTTCGTCCGGTCAGATCGGGGAATTTGTTCCGCAGGTCGATCAGCATCAGGTGATTGTCGGTGCCACCAGAGATGACGTGATAGCCTTTATCGACAAATGCCTTCGACATGACCGCTGCATTCTTTTTTACCTGCAGGATATATTCGAAGTATTCATCGGTGAGCGCTTCGCCAAAGGCAACGGCTTTGGAGGCGATGACATGCTCCAGCGGCCCGCCCTGTATACCCGGGAAAACGGCCGAGTTAATGAGTTGCGACATCATTTTGATTTCGCCTTTCGGGGTTGTCAATCCCCAGGGATTCTCAAAGTCTGTGCCCATCAGGATCAGCCCGCCGCGCGGCCCCCGGAGGGTCTTGTGCGTGGTAGTGGTCACTACGTGGCAATAGGGCATGGGGTCATTCAGCAATCCGCGTGCGATCAGACCTGCCGGGTGGGCGATATCGGCCATCAGCAGGGCGCCGACATCATCGGCAATCGCCCGCATCCTCGCGTAATCCCAGTCGCGCGAATAGGCAGAGGCACCGGCAATGATCATCTTCGGTTTTTCCCGGAGGGCGATTTCTTCCATCGTGTCATAATCAACCGTACCGTTTTCCCTGGTTACACCATAGGCAATGGGATTATACAAAATCCCTGAACTGTTGACAGGTGATCCATGAGAAAGATGTCCGCCGTGCGAAAGGTCAAGACCCATGAACCTGTCGCCCGGTTTCAGGCACGCCAGGAAAATGGCCATGTTGGCCTGGGCGCCTGAATGGGGCTGCACATTGGCATATTCGCAGTTGAAGAGCTCTTTGGCCCGTTCGATGGCCAGTTGTTCCGTTTCATCGACAAACTGGCAGCCGCCATAATACCGCTTGCCGGGATATCCCTCGGCATATTTGTTGGTCATGACGGAGCCCATGGCCCTTAAAACCTGGTTGCTCACAAAATTTTCCGATGCAATGAGCTCCAGCCCGTGCAATTGTCTTTTCTTCTCCTTCGCCAGGATACGAAATACCTGATTGTCCCGTTTCATAGTATGAATTTTGTTTGTTTACCGGCAAAATTACGGAATTCATCTGAACTGGGAAGGATAATCTGTACACACATCCAAAAAGCTTAATTTTGCAGTAAGAAAACACGCATGAGACCCGCAATATTCATCATCATTTTTTTTTGCATCATTTTCATGCAACCGGATATGCACTCGCAGGGAAGCCCTGCCAGGCTCCGGTGTGTGGAAGTGATGAACAATGGTGATGTGATGCTGCGCTGGCGGTCTGAGCTGGTCGGGACCGGGGCCTATGCGTATGTTCTTCTTCATTCATCCGGTTTAGCAGGGCCATATACCCGCCTGGATTCTATTCTCGACATGACCGTTGATTCCTATCAGCATGTAAATGCAGGAGCGCTGGTACAGCCACAGCATTATTACATGCTCGTATACAGGGTGGCAGGGGTGTCGGCGCCTTCGGATACTTTATCGACCATTTACCTTGCGGCAGCGACGCAAGATCTTGAAATCATCGACCTGGTCTGGACCGCCTTGCTTGACCCGCTGGCCGCTTTCATGCATCCATGGTATTTGCTTTACCGGGAATACCCTCCCGGCAACTGGTCACTCGTCGATTCCACCCAGGCGTTAAACATGTCTTATCATTTCTGGGAATGCAATGAAAACTCCGATACAGTGCGGTTCAGGATCGGTGTGAGGGTGGATGAGTTCAATTATCAATGTGTATCGTATTCAAATACAAGAGGATACGTGTTGAAGAATCAGTCGAACCGCTATCCGCCGGTCATCGACTCGGTAAGTATTGACGCTGATGGAAGGGCCATTATCGGGTGGCAACCCGGCACAGAACCTGATATCCAGGGCTATGTTATTTTCAGGGTCACTGCTTCCAATGATTCGATCGACTATGTTGACGGCAGGTTTAATACTATTTATACCCATCTGTCTTCCAATGCATGTGATGGCCCACTTCGTTACATTATCCATTCAGTTGATTCCTGCGGGAATGAAAGCCCTTTTCCTTTTGATCCGGTGACTTTGCTGGATAGACCCCATTCAACAATTTACCTGGCTGATATTCAATATGATCCCTGCCAGATGACCAATACCCTGACCTGGAATGAATACCAGAATTTCGATCCTCCATTAGGCTACAGCCGCATTTTTATGAGCCACGACAGCGGGCCGTTCCAGGAACTGGCGACCATCCCGGTGGGGCAGACTACTTTCATTCACACAGATCTGCTGCCCAATACTTTATATGCTTACTATATCCGCGCATACAGCCAGGATAACCTGAAAACATCCACCTCATGCACCCGGCAGGTCCGTACCTATAATTCCCCCAGCCCCGCGTTCATGTACACCCGTTATGTGACAGTGGAAGATAATCAGCAGGCAAACATACTTTTCTATACCGATACCACAGCGCATGTGCAATCATACAATATTATCAGGAGTACGGAACTGTCTGGCCCGTTTGATCTGGTAGGATCTGTCGTGAACCAGGATGAGGCATTCGTCTCCTTCACTGACGAGACAGCCAGCGTTAACTCCACGAGCTATTATTACCTGGTTGAGGTGATCGATAGTTGTGGTCAATCGCTCGTTATTACCAATGTTTCCAGGACTATCCTTTTACAGATTGATGCCCTGGAAACCATGCAGAATGTGCTGCAATGGAATGCTTATGAATCCTGGAACGGCGATGTAGAAGGTTATAATATATACAGACGCCTGAATGACAATCCTGCCCTGGAACTGCTGCAAACGGTTGGCCCTTCTGAGCTGACTTATACTGACGATGTTTCGTCGCTTTCGTTTGGCACAGGAAGCATCACATATCTGGTTGAGGCTTTTGAGGGGGAAGGGAATGCCTATGGCTTTCGCGAGTCGAGTTTTTCCAATGAAGCGCTGGCAGAACAGGAATCTAAGATTCTGATGCCCAATGCCATTATGCCACGGGGGATCAATAATGAGCTCAAACCCGTTTCCCTGTTTGTGGGCAGCCAGGATTATGAATTCATGGTTTATAACCGCTGGGGGCAGATGATTTTCCAGACTTCGGATCCGGGTGAAGGCTGGAATGGCACCTACAACGGATCATTTGTAGAAGCCGGCGTTTATGTCTGGCTGATACGATACCGGAATGCGATGAACCAGGTTAGGTTTCAAAAGGGAAATGTAGCCGTTATCTATTGACAGTCAATATTTTTTCCGGAAATATCGTGTCCTCCGCCCCTTAACAATTTTTAAGACTTGGTTCAGCCTTTTTTCATACATTTGCAAACTAAATTTTAAGGTCATGTTGCTGGACAAGAACAAATTTCTTGGAGAGGCCCTCACTTATGACGATGTCCTGCTGGTGCCGGCCTATTCGGATGTAATGCCCCGGGAGGTTGATATCAGCACTTTTTTTTCAAGGAATATCCAGCTGAACATCCCGATCGTAGCGGCCGCCATGGATACGGTGACAGAGTCGCAGATGGCCATTGCCATAGCCCAGGAGGGCGGGATCGGGGTAATCCACAAGAATATGTCGATCGAAGAGCAGGCTAACCAGGTCAGGAAAGTGAAACGGGCCGAAAACGGCATGATCCTCGACCCGATCACCCTGCCGGTGGATGCCATTGTAAAAGATGCCCTGGCATTGATGAAGGAGTATGGAATCGGCGGCATCCCCGTGGTAAAAAGCAATAAAGAACTGGTGGGCATAGTCACCCATCGCGACCTGCGTTTTGAGCAGAACACCGAACGGCCGGTAGCGGAGGTGATGACCAAGGACAACCTGATCACCACCCAGGAGTTCATTTCGTTTGAGAAGGCTGGTGAAATTTTGCAAAAACACAGGATTGAGAAGCTTCCGGTTGTCGATGACCACAACAGGCTGGTGGGTCTGATCACTTACAAGGATATTATAAAGATCCAGGCGCATCCGAATGCATACAAGGACAATCAGGGGCGCTTGCGGGTTGCGGCTGCGGTAGGTATTGCCTCCAATACCCTGGAAAGGGCTGAGGCGCTGGTACAGGCCAACGTCGATGCCATTGTGGTGGATACAGCCCATGGCCATACCCGCGGGGTCATTGAGATTTCAAAGAAGATTAAAAAAGCATTCCCGCATATCGATCTTGTTATTGGGAATATTGGCACCGCTGAAGCGGCGATCGCCCTGGCAGAAGCCGGTGCCGATGCCGTTAAGGTTGGTATTGGTCCCGGATCGATTTGTACAACAAGGGTCATTGCCGGTGTGGGGATCCCACAGCTCAGCGCTGTTTACCAGGTGAGCCAGGCGCTGAAAGGCAAAGGAATACCCGTTATTGCCGATGGCGGTATCCGCTATTCCGGTGATATTGCCAAAGCTTTGGCCGCAGGCGGTGATACGATCATGGCCGGTTCCCTGTTTGCAGGGGTGGATGAATCACCGGGTGAAACGGTGATCTTTGACGGAAGGAAATATAAGACCTACCGTGGAATGGGATCCATTGAAGCCATGCAGAAAGGCTCCAAAGACCGCTATTTCCAGGACGTGGAGGATGATATTAAAAAACTGGTCCCCGAAGGGATCGTCGGACGTGTTCCTTTTACGGGAACATTGTCCGAAGTCATCACACAACTGGTAGGTGGCCTCAGGGCTGGTATGGGTTATGTCGGCGCGGCAAATATTGAAGCCATGAAACAGGCCCGTTTTATCAAAATTACCCATTCCGGGGTAATCGAGAGCCATCCCCATGATGTATCCATTACCAGTGAGGCGCCTAATTACAGTCGGCTATGACCTCAATTTCCGAGTAATCAGTAAAATTAAATGATAAGAATGCTATGAAAAAATTTCGGATTGTATTGTTTTTAGCTTGTTTGATCGCCTTTTCTTTGCCACCGGCCGTTGCCCAGGTTGACGACGATCGTGTATTGCTGACCATTGCAGGTGATGATATTACGGCAGGCGAATTTATGTATGTTTACCAAAAAAACAATTTCAACCAGGAATCCCCCGACCCTGAAGCGATCAGGCAATACCTGGACCTGTATGTCAATTTCAGGTTGAAGGTCAGAGAAGCCGAAGAGCTTGGCATGGATACGGCAGGCGCCTTTCTGCGCGAGCTTGAAGGATACAGGAAACAACTGGCACAGCCATACTTTACCGACCAATCGGTCAGTGAACAGCTGCTCCGGGAAGCCTATGAAAGGAAAAAGATTGATATCAGGGCCAGCCATATCCTGTTCCGGGTCGATAAAAATGCCCCACCCAGGGATACTTTGGCTGCATTTCAGCTCGCCATGAAGGCCTATGAAAGAATCCAACAAGGCGAAGACTTCGCAAAAGTGGCGGCTGAAGTCTCCGAAGACCCGGCGGCCCGCGATACGGAAGGAAATCAGTTCCGTCCCGCGCGTAAGGGCAATCTCGGAGACCTGGGATATTTTACCGTATTTGATATGGTTTATCCTTTTGAAAATGGCGCCTATAATACAGCGCCCGGTAAAGTCAGCCTGCCTGTTCGAACCGACTTCGGCTATCATCTGATCAGGGTGACCGACAGGCAACCTGCCCTGGGACAAGCCCAGGTGGCCCATATTTTTGTGCAGGTGCCTCACACGATAACCATGGAAGATTCCATTCAAAAGAAAGCAAAAATTGATGCCGCTTATGACAAGATCCAAAGCGGTGTGGACTTTGATGAGGTGGTGCTTGAATTCTCGGAAGATAAAAGTTCAGCGGGTAACGGAGGAAAACTTCCCTGGTTTGGTTCCAACCGCATGGTACCCGATTTTATCATTGCAACACGAAATCTGTCGGAAACAGGAGATGTCAGCGAACCTTTCATGACCCCCTTCGGCTGGCACATCATTAAACTGATTGACCGTAAACCGGTGGGAACCTTTGAGGAAGAGCAACTGAGCATCAAAAACCGGCTTGACAAGGATATCCGGAATAAACTTAGCGAACAGGCTGTTATTGAAAGAATTAAAAAGGAATACAAATTTAAGGAGTATCCGAAGAAGCTGGAGGCGGTCCTTTCGGTACTTGATTCTACCCTGATGCAGGCAGAGTGGGAAGTGGAAAAAGCCAGGGGGCTTGATGAAACGGTATTTTCACTGGGTGATGATCGTTTTACTCAAAATGATTTCGCGGAATATATCGCGGCGAAACAAAACAAGCGGATTACCGATATCAAACAGTTCTTCAAAGAATCCTACAATAACTTTGTGGTTGAAAAGTGTTTGGCTATCGAAGACAGTAAGCTGGAGGAGAAGTATCCCGATTTCAGGATGCTGGTCAGGGAATATCATGATGGGATCCTGTTGTTTGACCTGACCGATAAGAATGTCTGGTCGAAGGCTGTCAGGGATACCCTTGGATTAAGGGAGTTTTATGAATCAAATCCGGGGAAATATATGTGGGATAAGCGACTACATGCCGCTATCGTCACCATCCTGAACCCGGGCGCTGTGAAGTCGGACGATGTGCGGAAAATGTTCACCCTGGGAAAAACAACCCAGGAGATACTGGAAGCTTTTAACACAGATACCACGCTGAATATCCTGATCGAAACATCAAAGTATCCGAAAGGAGAATCTGCGGTGATCGACCAGATCAGGTGGAAAAAGGGTTTGTCATCGATGGTGGACACTCCGGAAGGGCCCTCGTTTGCTTATGTTTATGAAACACTGGATCCTGAGCCAAAAACGCTGGATGAGGCGAGGGGCTTGATTACAGCGGATTACCAGGCCTTTCTGGAAGAAAGGTGGATCGAAGAACTCAGGAGAAAATACCCGGTGATCATTCACGAAGAGGTTTTATCAACCTTACAATGATATCTCACAAAATATTGAAGATCACGTTTTTCCTTTCGTTGGTGTATTTGACCGGCTGTTCCCGTTTTTTCCAGCCGGAGCAGGATGATCCTGCCGTAGCCCGCGCCAATGAAAAAATCTTGCGGGAATCGGAACTGGCACAAAAAATCCCTGATGGTCTGTCGGAGCGGGACAGCATTACCCTGGCGCAGAATTATATAACGAAATGGATACAACAGGAGATCCTTCTGCAAAAAGCCAAAGAGATGCTATTGGCCAGCGAGCAGGATTTTTCATCCCAGTTGCAGGAATACAAGAACTCGCTGTTGATGTTCTCACTGGAACAAAAGCTGGTCAGCCAGTACCTGGATACCCTGGTTTTAGAAGAGGAGATCGATACATACTATGAAGAGAACAGCAGCCAGTTTGAACTGAAAGCCAATATCGTGAAATTTGATTTTATCAAGGTCTCCAATAAATCAAAACAATTGAGGGATTTCAGGAAATTATTGCGATCGCTTGATCCGGATGACATTAATGAACTGGAAAGCCTTGCCGAAAAGGACGCCACTGACTTTTGGTTTTCCCGGGAGTGGATCACGTTGAACTATCTCTTGGATGAAATGCCACTAGCCGTTGATAACCAGGCGTTGTGGCTGCGCAGAACAAAATTTGCGGAGGCCAGTGATTCCCTTTATACTTATCTGCTCAGGATCAATGATTTTAGGACAACCGACAGTATATCTCCCCTTGAATTTGAGCGGGAGAAAATCCGGAATATCATTATAAACGGCAGAAAATTGAACCTGATAGAGCAAAAAAGACAGGAATTCATTGAACAGGCTTTTCAGAATAATCAGATAGAAATTTATAATGATCTTTGATTACAATAAAATTTCTTTTGGGATGTTTTATTCCTACTATCAGCATATGTTATGAAAGAAAGAACTGAAATTTTTCACTTTTCTTTTATTATCGCCGGAATTTTCCTGGTTTTGACGGGTTATCACGCGATCGGCCAGGAGAAGGCAGTTGACCGGATCATTGCAGTGGTCGGGAAGAACATGATTCTGGAGTCGGAAATCGAAGCGCAATACATGCAATATCGGATGCAAACAGGGATTGCCGGCAGTGCCGCTTCCATTAAATGCCAGATCCTGGAGAATATGTTGCTTGAAAATCTGCTGCTTAACCAGGCGGATCTCGACAGCATTACAGTGGTTGAAAGCGAAGTGGAGCAGACCTTGGATCAACGTTTACGCTTTTTCATTTCACAGTTTGGCTCCCAGGACAAGCTTGAGGAGTTTTACCAGAAATCGATCATTGAGATCAAGGAAGAATTTCGGGACCTGGTCAGGAATCAATTGTTGGTAGGGGAAGTGCAGAAGAATATCACGGCCAGTGTATTTGTAACGCCATCAGAGGTTCGGTCATACTTCAAATCGATACCCATCGACAGCCTGCCGCTGGTCAATGCGGAAGTGGAGATGATACAAATCCTGAAGATTCCGCCGGTAAGCATGGAACAGCGCGTCCTGATAAAGGAGAAGCTGAGAGATTTGCGGAGGAGAATCGTTGAAGGAGAGAATTTTGCCACCATGGCCATTCTATATTCGGAGGATCCCGGTTCCGCTTCCAGGGGAGGGGAAATTGGCTTTGTTGGTCGCGGGGAATTATACCCGGAATATGAAGCGGCGGCCTTCAAGCTGAAGGAAGGGGAGATCTCTGAAATTATCGAATCCAGGGCCGGTTATCATGTGATCCAATTATTGGAACGTCGGGGAGACTATATCAATACCCGGCATATTCTGCTGCAGGCAAAGCCGTCGCCCGTGGATATGGAGAAGGCCAGGCAGGAACTCGACAGCGTGATGCATTTGATTCGGGATGAAAAGATCACGTTTGAAGAAGCGGTTCCTAAATATTCAGACGATCCGGGAAAGCACAGTGGCGGATTAATTATCAATCCTCAAACCGGGACAGGCAAATTTGAGATGGATCAGCTGGCACCACAGCTTGCTTTTATTGTCAACCGGCTGGAAGTCGGGCAGTTTTCCACGCCTGTACTGACCATGACAGAAGAAGGACAGGAAGCATACCAACTGGTAAAACTTATTATGAGGACAGAACCGCACCGGGCGAATCTGTCGGATGATTACAACAGGTTACAGGCAATGGCGCTGGAAGAAAAGAGAATGCGAAAACTTTCGGAATGGGTGAATAAGAATATATCAAATGCTTATGTAATGGTCATCGATGATTACCAGTCCTGTGGATTTGAATATGATTGGTTTCCAGAAGACCGGCCATAATTGTTCTTTTATGAATTTTTAATTGGAAAGACGAATACATGATATCATATAAATCTGATGTTGAGGCGGTTGACGCTTTCGTGGAGAAGTATCATTCCCTTCGTGAAGAGATTGCCAGGGTGATTGTCGGACAGGATGAAGTGGTGAAAAAAGTACTGATTTCTATTTTCAGCCGGGGGCATGGCTTGCTGGTCGGGGTGCCGGGGCTGGCCAAGACGTTGATGGTGAACACCATTTCCAGGGCGTTGGGGCTGACTTACAGCCGGATCCAGTTTACCCCTGACCTGATGCCTTCGGATATTATCGGAACTGAGATTCTCGATGAGGAACGCCGGTTCAAATTTATCCCGGGCCCTATATTTGCCAATATCATCCTCGCCGATGAGATAAACCGCACGCCCCCCAAGACCCAGTCCGCTTTGCTGGAGGCCATGCAGGAAAAGGCGATCACTGTAGCCGGTAAGAATTATAAACTTTCGGAACCTTTCTTTGTCCTGGCCACCCAGAACCCCATAGAACAAGAGGGCACCTATCCATTGCCGGAGGCTCAGCTGGACCGGTTTATGTTCAATATCTGGCTCGATTATCCCACTTTTGAGCAGGAAATGGACGTGGTGAAAAACACTACGCAGGATCAACAGACCGAATTAAAGATTGTTCTGAGCGCCGAAGAAATACTATATTTCCAGGGCCTGATCCGCCGCATACCGGTTCCGGAGAATGTATATTCGTATGCGGTAACCCTTTCGGCAAAGACCCGTCCGGGAACGCCACCAGCTCACCCCCTCGCCAATGATTACATTACCTGGGGCGCCGGTCCCCGCTCATCCCAGTACCTGATCATCGGGGCCAAATGCCATGCTGCTATCCAGGGAAAATATTCCCCTGATATAGAGGATGTAAGGGCTATTGCCACCTCGGTCCTGCGGCACAGGATCGTCAGGAATTACAAAGCGGAAGCGGAAGGATATTCTATCGAAAAGATCATACATGAATTATTGAAATAACAGGATCATGATTAACTGAACCGTCTATGAAAAAAAGCAGGATTTACCTGATCAGCCTGGTGGCCATCCTGATCATCGTGCTGATATGGATCTTCTCAGGTACCGGCCCGGACAAGGAAGTGACCATCAAGGTGCCTGTCAAATACGGCAAGTTCGACATTGTGGTGACCACCACCGGTGAGCTGGAAGCCAAAAGCTCCGAAAAGATCATGGGGCCGGTGAACCTTCGTGATTTCCGGATCTGGCAGATCAAGATCGAAGACATTATCCCTGATGGTACCGTGGTTGACTCAGGCAACTATATCGCCAGCCTTGACCGGACCGAACTGGTGAATAAATTAAAAGACCAGGAACTGGAGATAGAAAAGCTGACCACACAGTTTACCAAAACCCAGCTTGACACGACACTGGACCTGCGAACTGCCCGGGATAACCTGATCAACCTGAAGTATGCCCTGGAAGAGCGTCAGATAGTTGTTGACCAGTCGATCTATGAGCCCCCGGCTACCCAGCGCCAGGCCCGTATCGAACTGGAAAGAGCGCAACGCAACTATGAACAGGCTGTGGAGAATTACCAGGTCAAGTTGCAGAAGGCAATGGCGGATATGCAGGAGATCAACACCGCCATGAGAAAAGCCCGGTCGGAATACGCAAAAATGGGATCTATCCTCGATCAGTTCACCATTTATGCTCCGAAATCCGGGATGGTCATCTACCGTAGAAACTGGGACGGCCAGAAGCAAGGCATCGGTTCTTCCGTCAGCGTCTGGGATCCGGTTGTGGCTGAATTACCAAATCTGCGGGAAATGAAATCCAAGACTTATGTGAATGAGATTGACATTAGTAAGGTCAGGACCGGCCAGCCGGTCCGGATCGGGGTGGATGCCTTCCCAGATAAAAGATTTACCGGCATTGTCACAGAAGTGGCGAACATAGGGCAGCAATTGCCCAATTCCAATGCAAAGGTCTTTGAGGTGATCATCGAGGTCAATGAATACGATACGGTCCTCAGGCCGGCCATGACCAGTAAAAATGAGATCCTCACCGCGAGCATCGACAGTGTCTGCTACATTCCGCTTGATTGTGTGCAGTCGAATGATACGATGAGTTATGTGTACGCTTCCAATGCCCGTAAGCAGGTGATTCTGGGACAGAGCAATGAGAATGAAGTCATTATAAGGGCGGGCCTTTCATCCGGAGAGGAAATATACCTCGTTCCGCCCTCCAATGCTGAATCTTACAGGTTGATCAGGCTTCCCCGGGAAACTCTGGATAAGTACAAGCAGGAAGAAGAAGAGCGGATAAGCCGGCCGGGCGAACCTCCTAAACGGCGCGGCAGGGGAAACTGAAATGAAAATCAAGGACATAAAAAATAGTGGTTATGAGCGGTATCTCCATGCGCTTAACATAGCGGTGGAAGCTGTAATAGCCAACCGTGTCCGGTCCATGCTCACAGCCCTCGGGATCATTTTCGGAGTGGCTGCCGTCATCTCCATGATGGCCATCGGCAATGGTGCCAGAAAAGAGATCCTCGACCAGATTAAACTGGTGGGAGTCAATAACATTGTAATCACCCCATTGGTTGATATTTCCGGGCAAAGCGGTTCAGACCAGGAAGGGAACGGAAGAAAAATGCAGAAAAAGTTTTCGCCGGGCCTTACCCTGGAAGATGCGGTCAGCATCCGTGAGATCATCCCGACAGTGACGCGCATCAGTCCCGAAGTCAGTTATGATTCCCATATTATAAAAGGAGGTAAGCGATCACCGGCAAAGCTGATCGGGGTTACCAATGATTTTTTTGTGGTTTACAACCTGACCCTCTCGGCGGGCGGGTTCTTCCAGGAGCAGCAGCTGATCAGCGGAAGTCCTGTCTGTATTATCGGCCCTTCTGTTAAATCACGTTTTTTTTCACAGGAAGACCCGATTGGCAAAACCATCAAATGCGGCGGTATCTGGCTGACCGTCATAGGGGTGCTCGAAACCCGGGTGTTGGACCTGGAGAAGTCGAAAGACCTGGGTGTGAGTGATTATAATGATCATATCTACGCTCCCATCCAGACGGTGCTGTTGCGCTACAGGGACAGGGCCTATATAAACGACGCCTCGCTGCGCAGGAGTGGCAGTTCCGTGGTTTTCTTCGACGGCGGTGTGGCCTCTATCTCTTCCACTTCCTCAAGATCAACCGACGAAAATCATAATCAACTGGATAAAATTGTTGTGCAGGTCTCCGATAGCAAGTACCTCAATGCCACGACTGATGCCCTGAAAAACCTGCTCCGGAGAAGGCATCAGCAGGTCGACGATTTCCAGGTGAGCGTGCCGGAATTGTTGCTGAAGCAGGAACAGCGTACAAAGGATATATTTAATATAGTACTGGGCGTCATTGCCGGGATATCGCTGGTTGTGGGAGGAATCGGCATTATGAACATCATGCTGGCTTCGGTCATGGAAAGAACCAAAGAGATCGGGATCCGCAGGGCTACCGGCGCCACCCGACGCGATGTGGCCTTCCAGTTCCTCTCAGAAGCCATTATTATCAGCATTACCGGCGGGGTGATCGGCATAGCGCTTGGGGTGATATTTGCCGTCATGATCAATCGCACTACCGGTATTCTTACGATTATTACACCGCTTTCTATCGTCGTTTCGTTCGGGGTCTCAGCTTTTATCGGCATCATGTTCGGCTATATGCCGGCAAAAAGGGCCTCTGATCAGGACCCGGTGGAATCACTGAGATATGAATAGCAAAAACTTTCTGCCATGTTGAAGTTAAGGGTTATTCTTTTACATGCGGCCTGCATGGTGGCCGGTATTTTTACTGTAAATGCCCAGGACGCAGTCAACCGCCTGACCCTGGACGAAGCGCTGATGATCGCGCATGCCCAATCGTCCGAAGCCCTGATCGCCAAGCACCGGTTCAGGATGAACTACTGGGAATTCCGGTCATTTAAAGCCGATTATCTGCCCGGGGTTAATGTCGATGCCGTGATGCCCACTTTTAGCCGCTCCTACAGGACAATATCGGTTCCTGACGGACCCGATATCTTCCAGTACAACACCCTGGGTAACTATGCGGTCCGGATGTCGATAGACCAGAAAGTCGGATTTACCGGTGGAACGATCTTCCTCCAGTCAAGGCTCCAGCGCCTGGATAATTATTATACCGACAGCACTTACACCAATTACCAATCCACTCCCATTATCATCGGTTACCGCCAGCCTATCTTCAAATACAATGAATATCGTTGGTCCAGGAAAATCGAACCGCTAAAATATGAAAAAGCCAAGCGGGAATATATTGAAGACATAGAGCAGGTATCAGTCTCAACGGTGAACCATTTCTTCAACCTGCTGCTAGCGCAGGTGGAACGTGAAATCGCGCAAAAGAACCTGTACAGTTATGATACGCTTTACCGGATCGCGCTGGGCCGGTATCAGCTCGGTAAAATCGCTGAAAATGAACTGTTGCAGCTGGAATTGAATTTCCTCCGTGCCAAAGCTTCAGTCGACAACGCCGACCTGAATTATGAAAACATGCTGTTCCGCCTCAAGTCATTCCTCCGGATCAAGGACAATCAGCCGATCGTGCTGATACCCCCGGCAGATACCAGGCACAAGGTGGTCAGCGCGGCCGCCGCCATTGAAGAGGCAAAAAAGAATACCTCCACGGCCCTGGAGTTCCAGGAACGCCTGCTTACGGCAGAAAGCCAGGTGAACAGGGCGAAAATGAACGGCAGGTTCGACGCTGATCTGTATATCGAATATGGGCTGACGCAAAGCACGGCAGATATCGGTGAAGTTTATAGTAACCCGCTCGACCAGCAGCAGCTCAACCTGGGGATCAGCGTCCCCGTGCTCGACTGGGGGAAAGCCAGGGGACAGATCAAAGTGGCGGAATCAAACCTGGAGCTCGTGGAAACATCAGTGGAACAGGAAATTATCGATTATGAGCAAAGCATTTTCCTGAATGTGATGCAGTTCAATATGCAAAAAGACCAGTTGTTCATTGCCGCCAAAGCCGATACGGTGGCACAGAAGCGATACGATGTAACACAGCGAAGGTATATGATCGGTCAGGTGAATGATGTGCTGGAGCTGAACAACGCGCAGATCGACAACGACAATGCACGGAAAGGTTACTACCAGGCGCTCCGCAGTTACTGGAACAACTATTTTCAACTACGGAAAATGACCCTATACGATTTTATGGATGAGAAGATGCTGATCTTCAACATCAGGGATATTATGTAGCTATTCCCCCATCTCCTTGGCTTCATTCCAGAAGACATCCATTTCATCGAGCGACATCTGGTGGAGGACTTTTCCCGACCGGCGGGCATTCTTTTCCAGATACTGAAAGCGGTGTATGAACTTCCGGTTGGTCCGTTCCAGCGCATTTTCAGGATTAATGTCGATGAACCTGGCATAATTCACCAGGGCGAATAACAGGTCGCCGAATTCCAGCTCCAGTTTTTGCTGGTCGTGATCTTCTGCCGCTTTTTCTACCTCAACTTTGAACTCATTCAACTCTTCGACGACTTTCTCCCACACCTGGCCGATATGATCCCAGTCGAATCCCACCCCGCTGGCTTTTTCCTGTATGCGGTAGGCTTTCACCAGGGCCGGCAGGGATTGGGGCACACCGCCCAGGACCGACTCGCGGCCTTCGCCCATCTTGATCTTTTCCCAGTTGTCGCGGACCTCGCCGGCATTTTGTACTTGCACATCTCCATAAATATGCGGATGCCGCCGGATTAGCTTTTCATTGATCGATTCGAGAACGTCGGTGATCGTGAATGCCTCTTTTTCACTGCCAATTTTGGCGTAAAATACAATATGCAGCATCAGGTCGCCCAGTTCTTTCATAATACCATCCAAATCCTTGTTCATAATGGCATCCGACAGCTCATAGGTTTCTTCCAGTGTCAGGTGGCGAAGCGTATCAAAGGTCTGTTCACGGTCCCAGGGACATTTGTCCCTGAGTTCATCCATGATTTCAAGCAGATGGGCAAAAGCTTTCAAACGGGGATCCATACCATTGTTTTCTGCAAAAGTAACGTGAAATGACTTTGCAAAGAGCCTGCGTGAGGAGGGTATTTTATTATTTTTGTTCACAATGATGAAAACATCGGTGTGTCGCCGGTTACCGGTTTTACTGGTCTTGTTATTGCTTTGGCCTGGTGCGTCGGTGGCTCAAAGCCCGTTCTCTCATCAGCTCCGAAGCCCGAACCTGATCCTGGAAGGGAGGGCCTATTACGGATGGACCCTGGATCACCATATCGAGATGACCACTTTCAAGCGGCACTATCCGGCATATGAGCTGAGTATTTTAAAGGCCACCTATGGACATACCCGCTGGGAATATATGTATAATTACCCGTTTATCGGCGTATCTTACTGGTATTCGGACCTGGGACGAACCAGGCCCCTGGGCAGCGCCCATGCCTTATTTCCTTATATCAACTTCCCGCTGCTCAGGAGCCGGGATTTCAACATTTACTTCCGGCTGGGTGTCGGCTTGGGCTACTTAACCCGAAGGTACGACCGGTACGACAATTATGAAAACCTGGCGATCGGTTCCCATATCAACGGGGCTGTCAACCTGCTTTTTGAGGCCCGCTGGCGGCTGGGCGACCGTTTCATGGCTTCTGCCGGTTTGTCGCTCATGCATTTTTCCAATGGCGCCATCAGGCAACCCAACTACGGGCTGAATATGCCCGGCATCAACCTCGCGCTGGCCTACCGGCTCAGCTGCGAGAACCCTTACCTGCGACAAAAACTGATGCCGGAACTGGTCCCTTTTGAGTTTGATGGAAAAAAATTCCTGCAGGTTGACCTGAATGCCGGTTTGGGTGTAAAAGATATGCAATCCACCCTTGGTGTCGGAAACCGGTATATTATTGCCGTGGCTTATGGTAATATGACATGGCCGGTTGGCTTTAAAAGCAGGCTGGGATTTGGCGTGGACCTGTCATACGACGGCTCTGATGAAAAGGTGCTGGAGCTCAAAGGAATAGATCCGGAATACCGGATTAACCTGGTGAAAACCGGCCTGACAGTTGCTTATGAATTATCCTTTTCCCGAATGGCTATCATGCTGAACATGGGGAGCTATGTGACAGGCCTTGATAAAAGTGATGGATATGTCTATGAAAAACTGGCCCTGCGCGTCGGGATCACAGAACAGCTATATGCAAGCCTTACACTTAAAGCACATTATGCAAAGGCCGATTATCTGACACTGGGGATTGGATACCGGTTGAACATCAAATATTACTGACAGATGAAAAATTTGATCTCACTGATAATCCTGCTGCTGCTCATCGCTTTGTATTCCGGGTGTACAAAGGATGATGGCAGTTGTATTACCAGTACCGGGAAAATGATCCGGGAAAACAGGGTAGCCCTTCCTTTTCATTTCGTCGAGGTTTACGATAATATCAATCTCTTCCTGAAGCAGGACACGGCTTTGACATCTATTTCAGTGGAGGCCGGCGAAAACCTGATCGGCGGCATCACCACCGAGATCGACAGCGGCCGGCTGGTGCTCCGGAACCGCAACACCTGCAACTGGCTGCGGAACTTCAGCATACCGGTGAATGTTTACCTGACCTTCACCAAACTCGATACGCTGGTTTTCAGGGCCGCCGGAAATGTCACCTGTATCAATACATGGACCAATGATTCGATATTTTTCAATGTTATCGAAGGGGCAGGCCGTATTTCGTTGAATCTGAACATGTTCAAATCCTTTATCCACATTCAATACGGAACAGTAAGGCTGGATGCTGCCGGGTTTTCCCAGGTCACTTTCATCTCCAGCCAGGGTTACGGGCCACTCCACGCAGAGGAACTGGTGTCTAAATTCACTTATGTATACACCTTCAGCCCGAATGATGTTTTCGTTTATGCGTCAGAACAACTGGGAGTGGAGATAGGGAATACCGGAAATATTTATTACCGGGGCAATCCCGGGGACATTAAAGCGGATATTTACGGGAGCGGTAAACTGATACCATTTTAGGCAGTTTTGTATTTTCTCCATTTATCGATTACTGTAAGCATATCATCGGGCGGCTCGGAGGCGAACGCCACCCACTTACCGTCAGCGGGGTGGAAGAATGCAATAAAACGGGCATGAAGCGCCTGGCGTGGAAGGATTTCAAAGCAGTTGTTCACGAATTGTCTGTATTTGGTAAATGTAGTGCCTTTCAGGATGACATTCCCGCCGTATGTTTCGTCACCGAACAACGGGTGTCGGATATGTTTGAAATGCACCCTGATCTGGTGTGTCCGGCCAGTTTCCAGCCGGCAATCCAGCAGGGTAACATAACCGAACCGCTCGATGACCTTATAGTGTGTAACAGCGTGCCTTCCCTGGCTGTCATCGGGGTAAACGGTGAACACCTTACGGTCTTTCGGGCTGCGCCCGATATTTCCGGTGATGGTACCCTCATCTTCTTTAAAATCCCCCCAGGCCAGCGCCAGGTAATGCCGTTCAATAGTATGATGAAAGAACTGCGCGGCTAGTTTTGCCTGTGCCAGTTCATTTTTGGCTATCAGCAGTATCCCGGAGGTGTCTTTGTCGATACGGTGTACCAGGAAAGGCGTCCGGCCGGGCGCTTTATCCGGAGAGACCTCCTGCAAATGGTAAGCCAGTGCATTGACCAGCGTTCCGGTGTAATTGCCATAGGCCGGATGTACCACCATCCCGGCTGGTTTATCAACAACCAGGAGATCCGCATCTTCATAAAGAACAGGGACGGGAATATTCTCTGCAATGATCTCTATCTCCCGCGGGGGATGGGAAAGTACAATGGAAATGACATCCATGGGCTTTACGCGGTAATTGGGTTTTACCGGTTTGTCATTGACCAGGATGTTACCCGCCCTGGCTGCCTGCTGGATTTTGTTCCGTGAGGCATTTTCCAAACGGACCATCAAAAATTTGTCGATGCGCAACAGGCCCTGACCTTTATCAGCGGTGATCCGGTGATGTTCGTAAAGGTCCTGGTTTTCTTCCAGCACCTCCTGGTTTTCAGGTATATCCGGGAGGTCAGCGGACATGGAAATCAGTGTTTGATCAGTTTCGATACGGAGACAGGCTGCCCTCTTTCATCCATAATGCGCAGGATATAAACACCGGGGCTGATCGGGCCCGCATCGATGCTTTCCCGGAAAGGAACGGATAAAATTTCCTCTCCAAGTATGTTTAGCAGTAATACGGAGAACCTTTCGGTGATCCGCTCATTGATATATTCTCCGGTGCACCGGAAACTGATCTGGTTGCTGCGCAGTGGATTGGGGTAAGGGATGATGGCGGACGCCTGTTGTAAGGGCTCACCGGTACCGCTGGTTTGAAATTTTTTCCCCAGCATGGGCCGCATCATCAGCGCCCCGTCGAATGTCGATTGGAACCATTCCCCGCTGGTGTTATAATAGGTATTTTGCCTGGCATTGTTGTATCGGTCGTATCCAAGGTTCAGATTATTGCCGGTAAGCTGCTCCCATCCGATATAAAATATACCGCTCAGCGGCTGGGGTTCATCGAGGACATATGTGTGAAATCCCAGCAATTCCTGCGAAAATTCCACTTTCATATTGGGTTGCTGATAAATGACATTGCCTGGTTTGCCATTGTTGTCCTGCCAGACCATCAGATGGAAGAATTCTTCGTTGGCATTGTTTTGGGTCCGGTTAAAGAACATCTGAACGGCCCGGAGGGTGTCCCTCGCATTCAGTTCAAAACGGTATGCAAGTTTTGCACCTGCCGGCGTCAGTCCATAACCCATTTCAGGCGTCCCGTCGTCATAAGCATAATAATTGTGGAACTTTTGACGGAAGCGCAGGGTGTCGCCTACCGTATCCTGTGCTGTCAGGTCGCCGATAATGAAATGCCGGATCTCAAATTCCGCACTGTCGGCCGTGCCGAGCGGGAAGAGAAAATTGACGGGCGGGCAGGCATGGGCGGCACAGGCATTGCAGCTCTGGTAGCCGTTGATATAGAACGGGAAAAGGTTGCAATTACCCCCGGGATACAAGTATTGGAAGGGCCCGTCTACCTGGTACACGGCATAGTAATACGTGGAATTGAAAATGGTCGAGTCGAGGTTGGTGATGAACAATTCCAGCTGGCTTTTCATCTCATTGGTCGGGTCGTTGACATATTGCCGGTAAGGCATCGCTTCGTAACTTTTGAGCATCGACGGCGCCCGTTCAGCAAAGGTGACATGCCGGTAAACCGTATCTTTTCCGGAACGTCCGATGTTCAGGTAAACGTAATCGATATTCCACTGATCGCAGTTGCTTCGCCAGCTGGGGTTGAAATCACTGGCCAGGCTGGCGTAATTGATGAAGCGGAACCGGAATTCGTCCGTGAAATATTTCACGCTGTCGGTGATAGGGACCATTACCTGCCGGGAGTAGGTGCCATAGGTATCATAAAATTCCTGGAGCGACATGCCACGGGAACTCCAGATACGCTTCCACTGGTATTCGGGAATGAAAACAGAATCACAGGGCATCTGGATGAGGTCCTCATAAAAATAATATTCCAGGGCAATAACAAAGAGGCCTTTGGCGCAGATATCCTGCGGGGCATAGATGGTATCACCCGGAAAGACCGTATCGCCCGGCTGGATGTACTGGCTCATAGGAATCCAGATCGAGTCGTAATAGTTGGCAAAAATGAGATTGCCGGTATAATAGCCAAATTGAAGGATCAGCGAGTCAGGTCCTTCCGGCTGGTTGCCTCTGCCCTGTGGTTGGTAGAAAAAGCTCAGGTAGACCGAATCGGCAACGGTAATCCCGCGTGGTAACGGGTTGAAGACCGAGTCCAGGCGTATTGGTTGCGAAGTCAGGGAATCGGCCAGGAAAGGGAACTGGCTGGCATTGGCATGCAACTTTCCGCGACTGTCGATCGCATCAAGGGTGGCTACACCAATATTCACCGACCTGTAACCGAAATTCTTATTTACATAAGCTTCTTTATCTGCCCATAGCCTGCCGTTAGGATAGATCCACACCTGGTTAAAATCGTCAAAAAACGGCAGTTTGACGGCTTCACCTGCTGTAACGGAAGGTTGTAACCGGGTATCGGCTTCCTGCTGTAACCGCTGGTATTCTGTCATGATCACAGGATTTTCATACAATCCGGTGATGATCTCCTGTGCCGGGGAATATATGCTGAAACCAGCCAGCCATATGAATATGGTAATGGATCTTTTCATTATTGCGAATCAAAATCTTCTAAATCAACAGGTAACTCATAGGTGTCCGGGACAACAGCCGTATCAGGAGTTTGGATTATATTCAGCAAAGAATCAAAATCAAACGTGAGGTCTGAGCGGTAGTAAAGTGCGACGGTTTCACCGGGTAGCAATTCCATTTCCCATTCCGGGTATTGGCGATATACTTTACTGTGCAGGGGATTTGCATGGTCAAGATAATGTTCCCGTCCGAGATTCAAAAAAGCCATGTGCAGCACATCCCTTGCCTGATCAGGGGTTAATCCAATGACCCGGGGAACACGGGTAGTCCTGAAGTTATTGCCCCGTCCGACCAGAAGATCGATCTCGCTTCCCTTTAACAGCTCTGTTCCGGCCATCAGCGTATCGTCATTGAAAAACTGACCCAATACCGAATTTTCTGCAAAATGAGAAGTGTAAATCAGTTCGCCAACTTTCAAACCATTGGTTTTAAGCGTTGTAATCGCTTGCCTGACCGTCAGGTCTTTCACCTCCGGCACATAAGTTTTTTCCAAATTGTAGGAAACGATCGTGACATAAATGGTCCGGCCGGCTTTGGCTTTGGAGCCGGCGGAAGGATTTTGCTTGACGACGGATCCCGGTAATAGCTTATTGTCAAAAACAGAATCGGTGATACTGTAATTAAAGGTCTGATAATATTCCGCGTCTTTGATCTGTTTTATTTCAAAACCGGTGAGATCGGGAATAATATAAGCCTCGCCGTGATGGGTATATAACTTCATTAAACCAATTACAATCAGAATGATGGCAATGGTGAGTATGACAGAAATCAGCAGGTGTAAATAAAATTTCTTTTTGAGAAGAAAACCGAGGAAGCTCATTTTTCGTAATTTTATCCCGAACCGGTAATACCTGGATCAGTTTATATAACGTAAAACTATCCTGTTATTGCGTAATACCGGACAAAGATAAGAATTTTCTGATGTGTCGTTAGCTGACCATTAACCACTTGTGATATGAAGAGGAAAATTGCGGTTGTTGCCGGAGGTGATTCAGGAGAATATGAAATTTCGATGATGAGTGCATCGGTTGTCCTGTCTCATCTGGATCCTTCGAAGTTTGAACCGTATCTGGTTGTGATCAGGGGCAGGGATTGGTATTACTCCGATGCGGGCGGATTAAACCATCCGGTCAATATCGGGGACTTTTCCCTTCAGTTACCTGGCAGAAAGATTTTTTTTGACGGGATTTTTATTGCCATTCATGGCACGCCCGGCGAAGACGGTAAATTGCAGGGATATTTTGATCTTCTCGGGCTGCCTTATACCTCCTGCGATCAGGCGACCTCGGCGATAACTTTTCATAAGTACTTCTGCAATCATTATGTCAGCAGTTTTGGCGTGAGAGTTGCCAAATCGGTTGTGGTCCATTCGATGGATGATGTTCATATCGAAACCCTGTCTGGATCAGTCGGATTACCTCTTTTTGTCAAACCTGTCAGGGGCGGTTCAAGCGTGGGTGCATCGAAAGTAAAATCATGGGATGAATTGGGTTCGGCTTTGGAAAAAGCCTTCCGGGAAGACAGCCAGGTTATGCTGGAGGCGTACATTCCCGGTCGTGAGATCGCCTGCGGCGTGGCCTGGAACAAAGGCAAACTGATTACTTTGCCCTTGACGGAGATCATCAGTAAAAACGAGTTCTTTGATTATGAGGCAAAATACGAGGGGAAATCCGAGGAGATCACCCCGGCCGTTCTACCTGACCGGATGGCCGCCGAATGCCGTGACATTTCACACATGTTATATCAACGACTTAACTGCAGGGGCATTGTAAGGTTCGATTACATACTGAACGGCAGCGACTTATATTTCCTGGAAGTAAATACAGTACCGGGTTTCTCTGAGTTGAGCATCGTGCCACAGCAAGCCCTGACAGCCGGGATATCTTTGCAGGAACTCTTCACGGAAGCAATGGAGCACGCTCCAGGGCTGCGATAAGTTTTTGCATGGCACGCCCCCTGTGACTGATACGGTTTTTTTCATCGGGTTTCATCTGAGCAAAACTTTTTGCCTGTCCTTGGGGCAAAAATATTGGATCATAGCCAAATCCTCCTTCTCCATGTTTTTCCTTTAAAATGGTCCCTTCAACCACTCCTTCAAAAAGGGTTTCATGGCCATTTCTGATAAGTGAAATGACCGTCCGGAACCTGGCTCTCCGATCCGAAACATATTCCATCTCTTTTAATACTTTCCGGATATTATTTTCAGAAACACAATCTTCTCCGGCATACCGGGCCGATCTGACCCCCGGCCTGCCTCCCAGCGCGTCAATTTCCAAACCGGTATCATCCGCAAAGCAGTCATATCCATATTTGTCATATACAAATCTGGCTTTAAAAGCGGCATTCTCCTCCAGCGTTTCAGCGTCTTCGGGGATATCTTCCAGGCAGCTGATATCTTCAAGGCTTCTCACCAGGAACAGTTCCCCGATGATTTCCCTGATCTCCTTGAGCTTATGTGGATTATTGGTTGCGAAAACGATTTCTTTTTGCTTCATGAGCTGACAAATCATTGTTATTCGAATACTATTTCAGTTCCCAGTCAATTCCGTTCAACCCCAGGTCATTCAGGATACGGTTGGTCTGTGAGAAATGCCGGCAACCGAAAAATCCCCTGCTGGCCGATAGCGGCGAGGGATGTGCTGCTTTCAGAATAAAATGATTGTTGCCGTCGATCAGTTGCTCTTTGGCCCTTGCATAATTTCCCCACAACAGAAAAACCAGGTTCTTTCTTTTGTCTGAAAGGTTCCGGATCACTGCATCGGTGAATTTTTCCCAGCCTTTATTCTGGTGGGATGTCGGTTCGTTTGCCCTGACGGTAAGGATTGCGTTGATCATCAAAACCCCCTGCCTCGCCCATCGGGTGAGATCGCCACTAAGCGGCACCGGCAACCCGGTATCCTGTTGCAATTCTTTAAAGATATTCACCAGCGAAGGGGGATGCGGAATGCCCGCGGGTACTGAAAAGCAGAGCCCATGCGCCTGTCCGGGGCTATGGTAGGGATCCTGCCCCAGGATAACAACCTTCACCCGGTTAAATGGGGTCAGGTTGAACGCAGTAAATATCTTCGGACCGGGAGGGTATATTGTAAATCTTTTGACTTCTTCGCGGATAAACTGGCTTAAATCCTGGAAATAAGGCGAATCAAATTCCCCGTGAAGGATTTCCTTCCAGCTCTCCTCAATTTGTGGATTTGTGGTTGATGTGTTCATAGCTCTTCCAGGCAAGGTTCAAACAATATATTTTTACCTTTACAGTTTTAAAGATAAATAAAATTATCTTTGTATCGGCATTGGTTATTAAAACCTTATATTTTCAGTATGCAGTCAATGAAAAAAATTTTGGTAGCCATCATAGTAACAGGGTTGTTCATCCTGGCGGTGACTTCCTGTAAATCCTCAACGGATTGTCCGGCCTACGGCGAAGTCCATAAATACCAGATTGAACAAAGGTATTAGTCCGGTGTTCAATTTCAGGTCAGTTTCTGGCACAATCGTTGTTAGGATTAATAATGGTTCCGGATAACTGAAGTCATTCACCTATGAAATTGTTACCCGTCATATCGCTGGGTTTGTTGTTTTGCGTTTTCTCTTCCAGTCAGGTATATTCCCAGGCAGACGATAATTTGATTTATGATACGATTGCAGAGAGGGTATTGCTCAGAAAGGAGTATACCCTCGGAGCTACTTTGCATGTGCTGGGGATGGGGGCTAATTTCCGCCGGGGTACGAATAAGACATTTTTTACCACTCGTATTATAGAGGTCGAATTGGTCAGTCTGAAGCACCCCAAGCAAATCCGGGTGATCAATCCATACTATTACAATGCGCGCAGTTATGTTTATGGCAAGCTCAATCATGTCTATATACTCAGGGCAGGCTTCGGTTATAAAAAGTTACTGAACCGAAAGCCTTATTGGGGAGGTATCGAATTGAGGGCATTATACATGGGTGGTTTGTCGGTGGCCTTTGCCAAGCCTGTTTATCTTTACTTTTTTGATGAAACGTATTCCTATTTAAAGGAAGAGAAATATGATCCGGATAATTATTATCATAGTGCGGAATATATCTATGGCAGGGCCCCGTACTTGCAGGGATTGGGTGAAATAAAAGTTTACCCGGGCATCTATGCCAGGGCGGGTCTGAATTTCGAATTCGGGCAGTTGAATTCCAAAATCAACGCACTGGAAGTCGGAGGTGTTTTTGAAGTTTTTCCGATTGCCATACCCATTATGGCCTATAACCCGTCACAACGGTTTATCCTGACTTTTTACCTGAATTATTCGTTCGGAAAAAGATACAACTAGTATCCTGAACCCGTCGGAGTGTGACAAAAGCTATCTTTTAATGATCAGCTTTCTGGTCAATACATTTTGCTGATCAGCCAGGCGTAACAGGTAGATGCCATTCCGCAAGGCGGCTACGTCAATTGAAACGATTTTGTTGCCGGCATCAAGTTGTATTTCTTTATCTATAACTGTTTTTCCAACCAGGTCAGTCACGGAAAGCCTTGCAAACAGGCTTTGCTTTTCTTTCAGCTGGATATAAACCACCTGATCAGCCGGGTTGGGATAGATGGATATTTTGCCATCGAGTCCGGTTTCCGGGATACCGACCTGCGGTAAGGTCCTGAATGCCCAAACCGGGCTCCAGCCGCTGGTGTCAAGTCCATTCACCGCCCTGACCTTCCAGTAATAATCGGTGTCCCTGTTCAGCACAACCGGAATGGAGAAGAAATTTTCAGCCGGGAGGGATACACCGCTCAACAATATGTTTTCGAAGGTATCGTCATTGGATACGTAAACCTGGTAACCGGTGATGCCTGTCAGTGCATCCCATGTAAGCATGGGTGAGAGGCTTACGTTCATGGCATTATTGGCCGGAGTCTTAAGGTTAACGCTGTTCACCGTGGAAAAGGTCCAAACATCAGACCATGCAGAGGTATCATATGGATGCAGGGCACGGGCCCTCCAATGATACTGCAAGCCAAATTTCAGCAGCCGGGCGTTGATTTCTAAATCTGATGTGGCCAAATAGATCGGTGATCCGAAGTCGGGGTCATCGTCCACTTCAATTTCATAACTGACCAGCGGGGATATTATCTTCCATTTCAGCAACACATTCAGATTCTGATTGACAGAATTATTATTGGGTTTATCCAGTTCCACCTTTGAGGAAGTATTGAACGAACGGGCGCCTGACCATTCGGATACATCCTGGCTGTGCCTGGCCCTGACTCTCCAGAAATAGCGCGTACCGAACAATAGATCATACAGGTCGGCTGATAATTTGGTGGCGGGAACGGTTTTGATCACAGCCATCGGACTGCTGAATGCACCATCATTGAATATCATGACCAGTCCGTTATCACCGGCAATGAAACCAGCCGTGCCTGAAGGTGAAAGATGGACCGTGTTTAACACTGAAGTAACGCCGGCGGTTTGGTTAAACCAGGCGAGGCCATTGTATTGCAGCACTGTTCCATTCTTGCCCACAATCCAGGCATTATCGGGGGCGGTAAAGTGAATGTCCTGCAAATCCCGAATGGTCAGCGAATGGGTCAGTGAATTCCAGACTCCGTCCTGGTATTGGAAAAGAACGCCGTTTCTTCCGATGGCCCATCCGTCGTTTTCACTGCCGAATGCAACGCCCTGGAGGTCACGGGTCGTACCACTGGGAAATTCTGACCAGGAGGTGCCGTCGTAATGTAAGATCAAACCTGTTTTTCCTACAGCATGGACATTATCTGCGCTTAAAGCATACAGCGCCAGGATATCCTTTGTGGCACCAGTATTCTGAGAAGTCCAACCGGTACCATCGTACACCAGCATGGTGCCACTTTTGCCAAATGCCCAACCATGGCTGGCATCCAGAAAGTGTACGCCGAAAAGATCCTGCGTAGTACCGCTGGTTTGCGTTGTCCATTCCGTACCATCATAAAATAGCAGAAGCCCACCTTTTCCTACAGCCCAGCCATTCTGGGCATCCAAAAAATACACGCCATAGAGATCCTGGGTGGTGTTGCTTTCTTGCGGGCCCATCGATATTCCGTCGTAATAAAGGATAGTTCCACCTGCACCCACGATCCATGCATTGTTTTCATCGACCACGGCCGTGGATGAAAGATTATTTGATACGTCAGTGACCAACGGCTTCCAGTAATAAGCTGTATCGATCTGATAATCATATTGCGTCGTACCTGTGATAGCATTCCATTCCAGTTTAACATCAGTCTTTTCGGATGATGCATCATTGGGAGAACGCAGCACCGGTCTTTGAATTACCCTGAACGATCTGGTTTCCTACCACTCCGACACATCCGGGCCATCTTTGGCGCGAACTTTCCAGTAATACACCTGACTGAATAACAGGTCAGCAGTTTTGACGGCAGTCAGGAATTCGGTTTCAAAACCGGTGGGATTGGAGAAATCCGGGTCAGTGTCCAGCCAGGCTTCATATTGGATAATCCCTGTGTTGCCGCCGGTAACAGCCTTCCAGTTCAGTAAAACATCGGGCATTTGGTCGATGGCCCCATCGACAGGCGTGCTGAGCTCAGGGGTGTAAATCCTCACCTGGGCTGTCAGGTTCAGTGATCCGATCAGGCTGAGTAACAAAATGGATGCAAATATTTTTTTCATCTCTGTGCGGTTTATTGTATTATTTTTTGTAGTCGCTGTTTAGAATTTGATGAATTTAGCGGTTGCATGCCGGTTTCCTGTTGTAACGCGCAGCAAATAAGTGCCCGGTGCAAGGCCGGTACAATTCAGGATCGCTTCGTGATCTCCTGCGGGACGGATTCCAAGATCAATGGTTTTAACCATTGTGCCGGATAGATTATATACGTTGATCACAACAGGCCCTGGTGATGAAGATTCGAATGCAACGGTGATTTTGTCATTGGCCGGATTCGGATAGATCATGACCCGGGTGGACTGAGGATTCTTTCCGGGTGTGGATATGCCTACAGGCTTTTGGAAATGATCGAGCATGATGAGTCCGCTGCCATAAGTAGCGCCGTAAATCACCCCATAGTTGTTCACGCCTTTATAAATTACATAGGTTGTATCAACATTAACAAATGCAATGGTATCGTTACCCTTTCTGACATGTTGCTGCCTCAGCATGAATACCGGCACACAGCCGACATTATGATTTTCAGCGATCCAGGTTGGATTTGTGGATTCTATGTCGTTGGTAACAAAGATCCCCGCCTCTGTTCCGACAAAAACCAGGTTATTGTCGGGATCCATTTCGATCAGGGATGAATAGGTGGGCAGCTGAGGCAGGCCACCGCTGCCCGGGGCGCCCTGGACCGATCGGAAAACAGGTGTCTCGGCAAGGGCATTGTCAGTGAAAAAGACATAATGATTATTACCATAATTCCCCAGGGTGAGAATGAGCCGGTTATCATTGTTTGGGTCAACCGCAACCGAAGTAATCGCCTGGGTAATCTCATCGGTTGTACCGGGCATATACACCGGGATCCTTTTGGTAGAGATAACGCAGAATGGACTTGTAACATCTGCTGTTTCAAAGTTATAGGCAAATTTGATATTCGAGATGCGGTAAAGATTGCCGTTAATAGTACCTACGAACAGGTGATTGGCATCGGATGAATAGGCCATGCTGGAGGGCACCCCTTCGAAACCGCCGGTGGCTTTATTGCTGATGACGTACCATTCCGGGAAAACATCGAACTGGATGACTTGTTTACTCATCATGACACGGTCATCTCCTCCGGCAAAAAACCTGGCTGTGATGTAATCGGGTACCATGACCGTATCGCCGCCCGATAGATCAACAGGGGTGATATATTTGAAAGGCCGTTTACCATTATTGCTTTCCACCCAGATCTCCGTTCCGGCCGGATAATTCCCTGTGGAAACATAGGAAACCGAATCCCTGGTCTGGTAATCTTCATAATTTTCATATAACAGGAATGGTGAAAGGAAGGCATTACTGGCGTACCTGTCACTGAACATGTTTTGTGCCCAGTCGGGGCCGCCGCTGAACTCATTTCGCCTGACAAATGTCTCGAAGTTTCCGCTTTTGGGCGGGTGTGGGGTCCGGGAATAGATAAAAGCTGTCGGGTATATAGTGGAAACGGCACAATAGCCACCGGTTTTTCCATTCGGCACCCCGGCCTGGGTGGTCCAGATATCTTCACCCCTTCTGCCATCGTTCGGATTAGTGGAACCGTCAATATAGATGGTACCAATGTCCTGCCCCCCCCCGATAACATTTCTTTTTTCACTTGTCCAGCCCACTGTATAAAATTGTCCGGCTATATAATCCTTGTTCATGAACTGGAACACAAAATTCTGGGACAAGGTACCCATGGAAATGCCGCCATTGGTGCCCACCAGGCATTTATTGGAACTGCCCGGCAGGAATTGATAAGTATGATGCCCCTCCCATAAAAACATGGGAGCTAACCACAGGGTATTACCGGAGGAACGAAGGGTCCAATGATAGAAGCCTTCATCCTGTATCCTTTTTCCTTCCCACATGTCTTTTCCGCCGATAATAATACGATAGGGATCATCCGGGAAGACCTCAATGGTCGCAGCATACATTCCAATGGCTTTGGTGCCTGTGGCGGGGTTATTCAGGCCGAATACATTAAAACTTGAAGTTCCGCCGGGTCCGATAATGATCCAGTTGGCGCCTTTGTCGTCCGACCGGTAAACATTTTTCAGTTCGCCGGTTTCAGCTACGGCAAGGGCGTATATGATATCATTATCAGTGGGTGCGATCGCGAATTCCAGCCGGCCGATTCCGATCCGCGGCAGATTATAGGTCGAATCGCCTGACCGGAGGATGAAATTTTGGGGATTGCCGTTTTCCGAAACGTAGCAAAGGTTATTGACCGCTGCTACAACGATGCCGCCTGCGCCCATTTTGACATCTTTGGAGACCCCAATCAGTTCTTCCCCTTCCTCTGTTTTGGCTGTTTCCCAGGAATTTCCACCATCCGGTGTATATTTCAGCCCGGTATTGGTGGCGGCATATAAGGCGCCATCCGATGGATGCGCCGCCAGTTCGTTGATATAACCCCATTCCAGTTGATCACCGTTCATCGCGGGTTTTGTGGAAGGGATGAGTGCGAACGTCAGGCCATCGGTGGATTTAAAAATTCCCTGGCCAAAAAGCCCACCGCTATAACCCCATTCATCCAGTACCGTATATTCTTCCACTGTGAATGCTTCGCCCGTTCCGGCATAAATATCCCCATTGCCGGCCTGGGTGATGCAGGAGACATTCATATTGACACATTCGTTGGGGATCTTTTGCCATTTCGCACCGCCGGTGGATGACGTGTAAATACCGCCAAGAACACTGCCGGCAAAGACGGTCTGGCCACTGGGATCCCTGTTGTCAAACAAAATGGCGCGGGTACGCCCCCCCAGATTATTTGGCCCGATCACCTTCCAGTCTAAATCAAAACCATGACCGGTTCTGTTTATTTTTTCCTCTTCTATTTGTTGCATGGCCTTCAGATAATCGGCCGGATCTATCTGACCGGTGACCTGGTTGTTCCTGATAAGTGTAAAATACTCCGATTCTGTTCCATTTTTTGAAACAGCCTTGTCATTATCTGTGAGTGTTGCAGAAAGCAGCAGGGAAGCAGATACAAGAATAAAAATGAAATAGCCCAGGGGTAAAGGTCTTTTCTTCATGTGAATAGGTTTTGATTTATTGAATATCCTGTTTCCTGAGAAACAGAGGCCCAAATTACATTTTTTTTATAAACCAGCAAATCGAACGCGGTTAAAATTTTAACAAAGATATTGAATAATATTCGGCATTACCTACGTTAAGACAAATTTAAATTTAATCCGGACCGATTCAAACCACAATCAGTATGCGGTTCTTCATAATCAGTAAACGGCGCTGTTAACCAATTTCAAAAAGCGCTTCGTAAAATGCGGTAAGATCAAAAAAAAAATGGCCAGATCAAATCCGGCGGTAGCATTCCGTTTTCAGCCATCCGACATTGCCATTGACAAGCCGGATTTCGCTCCATTCGTCCACCTGGTCAGTGATGAAAACCTTGGTGCCTTCATGGATCACGAACAGGTCGATGCTGTTTTTATTTGGGGAACTTTTGACCGTAACGGTTGGTGTAAAAATAATGCCTGCATCCTTTCGGGTAAATTCTTTGTAACTACTGATACTGAATAACCAGGATAGAGAGATGACGATGAAGAGAAGAACCCCTGCCCAGAAAGACATCTTTCGGATCATGATACTTCCGGCAGCAAAAAAGATAAACAGTGCGACCAGCAACAGAATGAAACCGACGACACCCGCTCTGGCCCACTGATCGGATGAGTAAAGGTTTCTTACGTTGCGGAACCAGGTGCGCAGGAAAAATTCGGGGAGGGGGTCTATCTTATCAATGATCCTGCTGTTGGCCAGCTCCAGGTTAAAGCGGATACTTTCATCCGTAGGGTCCAGTTTGAGCGCTTTTTCGTAGAATAAAACAGCAGCCGGTATCTGATTCATTTTAAAGTAGGTATTCCCGAGATTGAAATACAACACTGCCGACTCATAGCCTTCAGCGATGATTTGTTCATATTGTACAGCGGCCTGGGAGAAATCACCTGCCAGATAAGACTGGTTTGCCGATTCCATGCGGTTTTGCAATGGGTTGGATTGCGCCAGGGCTGAGATGGCAAAAGATAAGACCAGGGAAAGGATCAACCATCGTGTCATATTGTTCGCATTATTTCAGTTCCTGTTCCATTTTGCTGATCACCGCGAGGGCATTTTGATAAATATCCTGCATTTTCTCCGATTTGTCGCCCGGGGCAAACCTGGCATATTCACAATTTTCCAGCACGTTGGAAAAATCCTGTATCATCTTCTCACCAACACCTTTGCCAGACAGGTGCTGGTTGACATTTTCGATTGAAAGACCGGCCGGTGGTATATTGAATTTATTACTGATATATCCCCACAGCGCCCTGGATATCTCTTCGAAAAAGGCGGTATGGAGGTCCTTCCTGAGGTATTCCCCCGCCTGTTTCAGGTTCTTTCTGGCTACCCGGTTGGCTTTTCTTTTCCGGACCAGCGCCATATCCCCCTTCTGTTTCTGGTAGGATTTCCAGAGGAAGACCGCTGTCAGGAACAATACGAAGGGAATGATGATCCACAGGAGAAAAGCCGTTGACGCAACAAAGAAGGTGTTTATCGGCTGAAGGCGGATTTGCCCCGTTTTGATATGCCGGATATCCGAACCGATCAACCGGACGTTTTTCTGACTGACCCCGCTGTATGTAATACCGGAAGGTTCATCGTCGCCTTTTACGACCTGTATCGAAAAAGATTGGGTAAATAATGAAACGTATGTTTGTTTTGATGGGTCAAAAAAGGAGAATTCAACGGGCCGTATGGTAAAATCACCGGCATTCCTGGGGATGATGAGATATTCGAAAGTCCTGGTGCCTGATATGCCGGCAGCGCTTCTTGAGATATTATTGGTAATTTTCGGGTCGTAGGTTTCAAAATCGGGAGGAAAAA
>JAWOHY010000035.1:0-11418 GCA_046484945.1 Bacteroidales bacterium | reverse complement strand
GGTGTATGAAGCCATTGTGAGCGGTTATTTTCCGGCACGTAAGCCTGAAGGGCCCGGGATACGCCAGCCGGGCTTACGTCGAGATACATTCCGATGCAGATGGCTGCCAGGATATTTTCGAAATTATAATCGCCATAGAGGTTCGTATTGGCAAAGCCATGAAAGTTTTGCCAGGTCCACTCGAGCGAAATGGCTGGATGGCGGTTGACGATTCGGCCGGAACAGGCGGCACCGGGCGACGAGCCGTAAGTAATCCTGGAGATGTTTTCGGACCGTTTCATCAGCAGTTCGTTGTCTTTGTTTACAAAGAGCAGGCCGTTGTTTTTTTGTATGAAGCGGTAAAGTTCTGTTTTGGCGCTGGCCACGCCCTCGAGGCTGCCGAAGCCTTCCAGGTGGGCTTTTCCGATATTGGTGACAATACCATAATCAGGGCGGGCGATTTCGCAGAGGGTATGGATTTCGCCGGGATGGTTGGCGCCCATTTCAATTACTGCAAATTCGGTATCTTTTTTTATCGAGAGCATGGTCAGTGGAACACCGATGTGGTTGTTCAGGTTGCCTTGTGTAACAATGGTTTTGAAGTCAGACGAAAGGACAGCCCCTATCAGTTCTTTGGTGGTGGTTTTCCCGTTGGAACCGGTAATGCCGATGATTTTCGCGGGATTGTTCCGGCGGTGCATGCGGGCCAGATTCTGCAGGGTTTGCAGCGTATTTTCCACCAGGATGCATTGTCCGGGCAGGAGGTACCCGGGGTTATCGATAATAGCCAGGGAGGCTCCTTTTTGGATGGCTTCGCGGGCGAACCGGTTGCCGTCGAATTTTTCGCCTTTCAGCGCGATGAAAATGGCCTCTGTTACATCTTGCCTGGAATCGGTCACGATTTTGGGACATTGCAGAAATTGGTGGTATATTTCATCGATGGATATCATACAACTGTCGGATAACAATACAAATATAAAATAAAACCCCGCTCCGAAAATTCCGGCAGCGGGGTTTTAAACATACAATAAGGAATATTATTTACCACGCCTGGGGTCTCCGGTGCGGATCATGGCACAGCGGAAGCCTACCCAGTTAGTGGCTGAATTTTCATCAAGGTATCTGCGCGTACCGGGGCTGAGGAAATAGGGGCCGTCTCTCCAGGAGCCGCCTTTCACCACCCTTGACTTATCAGTTATCAGGGATGTAACGCCATAGTTGTACATTTCGGAAGTGGTATTCCTTTCCGGGTCGGTCAGCCAGTCGGTTGTAATATTTGTCTGGAAATCCCCGTCGGCATAATTGATATTATCGGCCTTGCGATAATTGGTCCGGTCCATGCTTTCTTCCACGGTGACCAGTTCACGGGGCATGCGGCCGAGGCTGTCTTTTTCGAGGAGGAACCCATCGGCGTCGGTGGCTGGCTTTGTGAAGACATTGCCACGGAAGGGTGCATAGTCGGCCACAGTTTCGGGTGAAAGGGGGCGGTACACGTCGAGGGTCCATTCAGAGACATTGCCGGCCATATTATACAAGCCATAGTCGTTTGGCCAGTATGAACCTACGGGTGCGGGCAGGTCTGCGCCGTCGTTCAGGTTGCCGGCAACGCCCATGTAATCGCCGCTGGAACGTTTAAAATTGGCGACAAAGCTGCCATAATATTTTCTTTGGTCGGTGCGGAGGTAATTTCCATTCCAGGGATATATCCTGCGTTCCACCACTCTTTCGTAGAGGGTGTTTCCGACCAGTCCCAACGCGGCAAATTCCCATTCCGCTTCGGTGGGGAGCCTGTATTTGGGCAGGAGAATCCCATCCTGCAGCCTGACGCCTCGTTCACCGGTACTGCTGGGATCCAGGTCGGCTAATGGTTTGTTGACCAACCCCTGGTATTGTCCGGCCAGGTAAGCATCGGTATTGAAATTATCCTGGTTTCGCTGGTCCGGATCAAAATCAAGGATGCCTTCCTGGATGAGAAGTATTTCATTCACCCGGTCAGTTCTCCACAGGCAGAAATCGTTGGCCTGTACCCATGTCACACCCACCACGGGATAGTCGTGGTATGCCGGGTGGCGCAGATAGTTCTCTACGAGGGGCTCGTTATAGGCCAGTTTCTCGCGCCATACGAGCGTGTCCGGGCGGGCGTTACGGACCACCGAGGGAAAGTCCTGTCCGAAGACCCTTTGCAGCCAGTGAAGATATTCCAGGTAGGCAAGGTTGCTCACTTCGGTCTGGTCCATGTAGAACGATGGCACCGTGACCCTCCTGGGGATATTATCCCACTCATAGGTAAGATTTTCAAAGTTGGCGCCCATGGTGAAGGAACCTCCTTCGATAAGCACCAGTCCCGGTCCGGTGATCTGGCTTCTGGCCTGAGCAACCTCAAAGCCACCCATTTGGGGATTGTTATATTCCCATCCGGTTGTCCGGGATACTTCTTTTTGACAGGATGCTAAGAATGAGAGAAGCGCACCTGCGAAAAGGACAACACTTAAATTCCTGAATCTGATCATATACGTTTCACATTTATTAAAGACATATAACTAAAAACTCGGGCATTTTATTGCACGGATCTTTCTTCTTTTTTCAATGCAGGGAAAATGCCAGGCGACAGACACTTCGTGGGCGCCACCGGTATTGCTTTTGAGTTTGGACATGGTGATGTCATAACTGTAGCCTATTCTGAGGTTATTATGGCTCAGGCCGATAAGGACGATAAAGGCGTCGGCGTTTTCAAAGTTATGCCTGAACCAGCCACCGACAATGATGGGCAGCCGTATGAGGTAGATGCCGGCGTTGAGTTGGTGGAATTCACCTTGCTGCTGGTAAAGGACGTTTGGTGAAAGGTAGAAACGGGGTTCTTCTTCTTCCAGGAATCCCTGCGATGATCCTTCCAGGCTGATGTTGACCCCCAAATGGCCGGTGATTTTCATGGGCAGCTTATTCTCATTTTGGCTGTAAAATGCCATATCGGGTTGTGTGAGATGATGTACGGCGACTCCTCCGTGGAGGATCCCTTTCCATCCGAAAACCATCCCTGCCGAAAAATCGGGGAACATTATCGAGGTGTTGTCAGGTGGGGTTTCGCTGGTGGGCAGGACGAAACCCTGCTGAGGATCAATCTGGTCGCCGAACTGCAGCAGGTCCCAGTTCAGTGCTTTCTGATAAAACGTTCCCTGGACCGCCAGGTTGAAATAAAGGTTTTTTGATGCCTGCAGGTTATAGGCATACATCAGGCTGGCTTGTGTTGTCCGCAAAATACCGCTGCCGGCATTATCCATATTCACCAGGACACCGACGCCGCCAAAAATTTTATCGATATACTGGTCGTATGAGGCATTGTAAGTGACATAGCTTTTCGCAAGGCCTGGCCATTGATTACGATAATTGAGCACCACGCGGGGACAGATGTTAGCCCCGGCAAGAGCCGGATTAAGGTATAAGGGATTAGCGTAAAACTGGGAAAACTCAGGGTCCTGTGATTTTCCTTCGTTGTTGAACAATATGACTGTTGCAACGGTTAATAGTAATAGTAATTTGCGCGACATCAATCCAGCCTTAAAATGAGGGTACAATTATACAACTATTTTTTTAACAAAATATTTTTTTTTTGCAATTAATTGGCCAGACAATAAGTTGATCCAAGAGCCGTTTTAACTTATTTATACGTTTACGGCCATATCGGGTTACAAATAGCCTTCAAAAAGGACAAATTATATGCGTCAGTACATTTTTGCATTATTATTTATCTTTCTTCCTGCCGGACTTTTTGCTGGTGAGCTTTATCAAAAGCGATCCATAGACTGGAAGCCAGTTCAATTTATTGGAAACACCCAGTCGGGTTACATTCCAATGGCACGGTTTGAAGGGGCCAGTTATTCACGTGAATTTGGCCAGCTTCCTATCTATACGGAATCATTTTCATTGCCTTCAGATGCTACAGAAGTCATTGCCTGGATTGAAAACCCGGTCTATGATATTGCCATGGCCGAATTTGAAAAAATCGACGGTATCGATCTGGTGAAGGCTGATCCCGATATCAGGGCCCAACTGAGTTACGATCGTAAGAAGCCTGTTGCGGTGATCACTATGCTTCCTGTCAGGAAAAATAGTTACAGCGGTGAATTTGAGGTTTTGGTCTCATTTGACCTGGTTGTTCAATACAAGGAAGAACAATCACCTTCCAGGATGGCGCTGCTTGATTATGCTGACCAGTCGGTGCTGGCAGGCGGAAACTGGTATAAGATACAGCTGGAGCAAACCGGCATACACCGGATCACTTACAATGATTTGCAGGGTATGGGGATAAACCCCGCCAACATTGACCCCCGGAATATTCGCATTTATGGCAACGGTGGGGGCATGCTGCCTGAATCGCTGGCCGAATTCAGGCACGACGACCTGGTGGAGAACAATATCTTTGTAGCAGGTGAGGCCGACGGTCGTTTTGATCCCCAGGATTACATATTGTTCTACGGGGAGTCACCTCATCAGTGGGCTTATCAGCCATTCAGCCAGGCTTTCTGGCACCATCATAATATATACAGTGATTACACATATTATTTTCTCACGGCAGATCTTGGCCCGGGCCAGCGTATCCCGGAGCAACCGTCATCTTCCCAACCACCCAGTGTTACGGTCAGTAAGTTCACCGATTATGCCTATCACGAGCGCGACCTGTTCAACCTGGTCAATACTGGCAGGGTATGGTATGGGGAGATATTTGATGTAACGACGGCTTATGATTTCAATTTTAATTTCCCCAATCTGGATCTGACAAGCCAGGCTTATCTTCGGGGATATGTAGCGGCCAAGTCGACCGCCACGAGCACTTTTATATTTTCCCACGGGGACCAGGAGGTGATCCGGGCGAGCATCAATGGGATCCCCAGTTCTTCCGAGACATTTGCCAGGCCATTTGTGGGGTACAACTGGTTCACCCCATCTTCCCAGGATATCAATATCCGCATCAATTATCAGAAGACGGCGACGAACTCGACGGGATGGCTGAATTTTATCGAACTGAATGTGATCCGGCATCTTGTATTTTCCGGTGGTCAGTTGGCGTTTCGTGATCCCGGGGCGGTGGCGCCCGGCAGCATTGCCGAGTTCAGGCTGGGAAGCGCCCCGCAGGGCGTGCAGGTGTGGAATGTGACCGATCCGACCCAGGCCCGCCGCATACAAACCGTTCCATCGGGCAACGAACAGGTTTTCCGTTTGCCGCATGATACCCTTCAGGAATTCATTGCCTTCGATGGCAGCAGTTATTCCACGGTGGAATTCGTTGAAAAAATTGACAATCAGAACCTCCATGGCCTCGGTCCGAAAGACATGATCATCATCTCCCATTCACTTTTCCTGGAGCAGTCCCATCGCCTGGCTGATTTTCACAGGGAGCACGACGGCCTGTCGGTTCTGGTAACGGATGTGGAGAAGGTATATAATGAGTTTTCCTCGGGTGCGCAGGACATCACTGCCATCCGGGATTTTATGAAGATGTTGTATGACAAGGCGCCGGCCGGCCAGGAGCCCCGGTATCTCCTGTTATTTGGCGATGCATCGTTTGATTACAAGGACCGGATCGAGGACAATTCGAATTTTGTGCCGACCTGGGAGGATACCGAATCACTGACGATCGTATATTCTATTGCCACCGACGATTATTATGGTTTCCTGGACGGTCCGGGCGACAATATACTGGATGTTGGCATCGGCCGCCTGCCTGTTTCCACTGTGGAACAGGCAACCGTGGCGGTAGATAAGATCATTCATTATGCCACAAATTCGGCGGCTGTGATGAAAGAGTGGCGGAATTACATTTGTTTTGTGGCTGACGATGAGGATGGCAACATGCATCTGAACCAGGCGGAACAGATGGCTATCTTTATAAACAACCATTACGGCGAATATAATATGGACAAGATATACGTGGATGCTTTCCCACAGGTTTCCACGCCGGGCGGTCAGCGCGCCCCCGAGGTGAACCAGGCCATCAACAACCGGATTGACAAAGGCTGCCTGATCATGAACTACACAGGGCATGGCGGGGAAGTCGGATGGGGCCATGAGCGGTTTCTCGAGAACAGCGATATCAATTCCTGGACAAACTATGACCGCATGCCGATATTCATCACGGCGACCTGCGAGTTCAGCCGTTTTGACGACCCGGAGCGGGTTTCGGCGGGAGAGCTTGTTTTCCTTAATCCCGACGGCGGCGCCATTGCCATGTTCACTACGGCCAGGGCTACATTTGGCGGGTCCAATTTCAACCTGAACACGGCCCTGTTTGAGATCATGTTCGAGGAAGGGGAGAACGGGTATTATCGTTTTGGCGACCTGATCAGAATAGCGAAAAACAAAGGGGGGGTAGTGGATAATGACAAGAAATTTGTTTTGCTGGGCAATCCGGCCCTGCACCTGGCCTATCCGCAACACGAAGTAGTGACCACCCGTATCAATGGTGTAACGGCTGGCGAAGTGCCGGATACCCTGCGGGCCCTTGACAGGGTTACCATTGAAGGGGAGGTTGTCATGAATGGACGAACGGCCGGGGAATTCAATGGGACGCTATACTCTATTGTATTTGACAAACCTTCTGTGGTTACCACCCTGGGAACGGATCCGACCAGCCAGGTGAAAAACTTTGAATTACAAAACAACATCCTTTACAAGGGAAAAGCACAGGTGACCAATGGCCGGTTCAGTTTCACCTTTATTGTACCCAAGGATATTGCTTACCAATACGGTTTCGGAAAGATCAGTTACTACGCTGTCAATGATCAGGCGGATGCCGATGCGCATGGCTTCTACCGGAATGTCGTGGTAGGTGGGTTTAACCTGGATGCCGAGCCCGATGAGACCGGGCCACTGGTGCTGTTGTTTATGAATGACGAATATTTCGTTTCGGGCGGTGTTACGGATGAAAATCCGGTTATGCTTGCTTTTGTGAATGACGAGAGCGGGATCAATACGGTCGGTAGCGGCATCGGGCATGACATTGTCGCGGTGCTGGATGGTAATACAGACAAGCCCATCATCCTCAATGATTTTTATGAAGCAGACCTGGACAGTTACACCAGCGGTACCATTCGCTTCCCGTTCCATAACCTGTCGGAGGGACACCATAGCCTGTCGCTGAAGGTATGGGATGTCTTCAATAATTCAGGTGAGGCTTACATAGAGTTTGTGGTAATGCTCTCAGACAGGTTCACTATCGAAGAACTGATGAATTACCCGAATCCGTTCATGGAGAGCACGACATTTGTATTTTCTCACAACCAGCCTGACCGTGAGATGGATATCAGCCTGCGCATTTTCAGTATGGCGGGACGTGTTGTCAAAACTTTCGAAAGAAAGATGCTATCCGGAGGATACAGAACGGAACCCATATACTGGGACGGGCGCGATGACGGAGGTTATCCGTTATCCAGCGGGATGTATTTATACCGGCTCACTGTGAGAAGCCAGGAAGGGCAGGTGGCTGCGAAGGATGGGAAACTTATTTTGCTGAAATAACCGGCTTTTTTTTACTTTGCAGGCAACTTTCAACATGTAAGAACTGTCTGCTTAAGAAACAAATATGAGAAACATCTATCTTCACATAATCATCCTGATCATTTATTGCCTCATGCCTGGTCCGGTGGCATGGTCGCAGGAGGCGATGCTTTACAGGGGTGATCTGGAATGGCAGCCGGTAAATGAGTTGGTCGCCGGCGAGCCACTGTTGTATTTCGAAGGGGCGGTAAATCATGCCGATTTTGGCCTTTTGCCGGTTTTTTACCATCGTTTCGCGCAGCCTGATCCGGATCAGTCATTAAAAATTTCATTTTCAGAGGGTCAATGGTTTGAACAACCTGCCACGGAACTGCAGCATATTCCTGAAAAGGAAATGATTGGAGAAGAGCCTCGTATAATCATCACTACCGAAACAGTTCAAAAAAAGAAATTTTATTCATTCTATTTGCTTCCATTCAGGCGGAATGGTGAAAGCGGGAATTTTGAAAGACTGCAATCCTTTACCGTCAGATATTCCTGGATTGAAGACCCTCAGGCTGATCTCAACAGGCAGGCGGCGGATCGGAGTTATGCTTCCCACTCGGTTTTGAGCATGGGAGAATGGTACCGGCTGGCTGTTTCACAGACAGGCATTTACCGGCTTGGTTATCAGGATCTCATGGCGATGGGCGTTGATCCGGGATCGGTTGACCCACGCCAGATCGGGCTATTCGGCAACGGCCCCGGCATGCTGGAAGAGTCCAATGCCCTGCCGGGAGAAGACGATCTGACGGAAAATGCCATTTATGTGCATGGAGAGGAAGACGGGCGTTTTGACGAGGACGATTATATCCTGTTTTATGGTGAAGGGCCCGATGTTATAAGGTATAATTCTTTTTTCCAGAAATTTGAGCATGAGGTTAATTTGTACACAGACGAGACCTGTTATTTTCTGACCATTGACCGGGGGACCGGCAGGCGCATACAACCGGATGAATTAATTACAGATGATCCAACCCATGAGGTATATCATTCTGAAGAATTGATTTTTCATGAGAAGGAGGACTTAAACCTCATCAAATCGGGCAAGACCTGGTATGGGGAGGTCTTTAACAGCCAGCTTCGCCATGATTTCTCCATTTTTTTGCCCCATGCTGATCTCACAGAACCCATTTATTTCAAGTCAAGTCTTGCCGGGAGGTCGACTACGGCCACATATTTTACCATTTTTGCTGACGGTGAAGAGATTTCAAAGATCGATGTGCCTTCTGTGAACCTGGGTTCTAATACTTATGCCCGGCCTCTTTCGACCAATTTTTTACCGGTTTACCCGGAAAGCGATCTTTTGGAGATCGGCATTGAATTTGAAAAAAAGGGCGACAATGACCGGGGGTGGCTGAATTATTTCAGTATAAATTATTTGCGGCACCTGGTTTTTGATGAAGGTCAGTTTGTTTTCAGTAACACGCGTATGACCGGGCCGGGCCATATTGCGCGTTATCATTTGCAGACACAGGTATATCAGCCGGCTGTCTGGGATGTGACCCATCGCGGAGAGATCCTGGCGCAAACTTTGCAGCCGGTGGATGATGGTTATACTTTCAAGGCCCGGGCGGAAGAGATCCGGCGGTACACGGTTTTTGACAGCACGGCTTATTCAAAGGCCCGTTTTGTAGAAAAAGTGGAGAATCAGGATCTGCATGGGCTACCGCAGATCGATTATCTGATCATCAGTCATCCGTTATTTTTAGAACAGGCGAACCGGCTGGCCGATTTTCACCGTCAGTTTTCCGGCATGACGGTAGCGGTGGTAACTCCGCAGCAGGTTTACAATGAATTCTCCTCCGGTGTTCAGGATGTCACGGCGATCCGCGATTTCGCCAGGATGTTTTATGACAGGGCGGAACAGGGAGCCGGGTTGCGTTACCTCCTGCTTTTCGGTGACGCTTCTTATGATTACAAAGGCCGGATCACGCCGGATCATAATTTTGTTCCGACCTTCCAGTCGCGCGAGTCGCTTAACCTGGCCGGGTCATTCGTCACGGATGATTATTTTGGTTGCCTTGACGATGATGAGGGCAGCAACGGTTCGGGGACGGTGGATATCGGGATTGGCAGGTTGCCGGCCCACACGGAGGAGCAGGCAGCGGCTATGGTCGATAAGATACTGCATTACGCTTCCCATTCCCGGAATAATTTTGGCCCCTGGCGCAACGAGATTTTCCTGGTGGGAGATGATGAGGACAACAATATCCATCTGAACCAGGCGGAGGGCCTGGCAGAGATAACCCAGAGCCTGGGGCCTGTATACAACATAAAAAAGATTTACCTGGATGCTTACGAGCAAATGCTGACTCCTGCCGGGACGCGTTACCCGGATGCTTATGAAGCAATAGTCAAAGCGGTTGACGACGGGTGCCTGATCATTAATTACACCGGGCATGGGGGGGAGATCGGCTGGGCAGGGGAGAGGGTGCTGGACATACCGGCCATCCAGTCTTTCCGGAACCTGGACAATCTCCCGGCATTCGTTACCGCCACCTGTGAATTCAGCCGGTACGATGATCCCGGTCTCACTTCTGCCGGTGAACTGGTCATCCTGAATCCCCATGGCGGGGGAGTCGCCTTGTTCACCACTACCCGCCTGGCCTATTCTCAATCGAATTACGCGTTAAACAAACGTTTTTACGAGGCGGTTTTCATTCTCGACAGCCTGACGGGCGAATATCCCCGTATGGGCGATCTGATCCGTCTGGCCAAAACACCCTCCAACCAGAATATAAAGAATTTCGTATTGCTTGGCGATCCGGCGCTGATGCTGGCTTACCCTCAGATGCAAGTGCGTACCCTGTCAATCATCAATGAAAGCGCCGCCCGTCCGGCCGATACGATCCACGCCATGTCGGTTGTGACCATTACAGGGCAGGTGGAAGATCTGACCGGAAACAAACTGAGCAGCTTCAATGGCTGGTTGTATCCTTCGGTGCTGGATAAACCGGTCTTGTATAAAACCAGGGGGAATGACAATACCAGCAAGGTTCAAAATTTTTATATGCAGGACCGGGTTTTGTTCCAGGGGCTGATCTCGGTGACTGACGGGGAATTCAGTTTCACCTTCGTGGTGCCCAGGGATATATCCTACCAGATGGGCGAGGGCAAGATCAGTTATTATGCGGTGGATACCAACACTTTCCTTGATGCGCACGGTTATGATCTTATCTGGATCGGTGGCAGCGACAGCCTGGTCACGCCTGATGTGACCGGTCCCGATATCAGGCTTTATTTGAATACACTGAGTTTCGAATCTGGGGATATCACCACGCCGGAACCATTGCTGATTGCCCGGCTTTACGATGAAAGCGGCATCAACACCGTGGGAAATGGTATCGGTCACGATATCGTCGCTGTGATCAATGACAATTACCAGATGCCGCTGGTGCTGAACGATTATTACCGGCCTTTGGCTAACAGCTACCGGGAGGGGGAAATCCTTTACAGGCTGGGGCCATTTGAGAATGGCACCCATACCCTGACCCTGAAAGCCTGGGATGTGCTGAACAATTCATCGGAGGCCACTATCAGCTTCCGGGTCAATACAGGGGCTGCGCTCATGATCAGCAATATCTACAGTTATCCCAATCCCATGCAGGAGGGGGCGTGGTTTGTTTTCGATCATAACAAGCCCGGTACTGCTTTTAATGTCAACATCCATATTTTCAACATGATGGGTCAGCTGGTCAATCACCTGGCCTATTCATTTACTACTGAAAGCACCACTTCAACGCCCTATTACTGGAACGGTCGGGATTCCAGCGGCAATGAACTTTCTTCCGGCTTTTATGTTTATCGTATATTGGTCCGGTCTGACGATGGCTTCAGGGCTGAGGCCAGCCGGAAAATTATCCTGATCAAATAATAAGAGCGTAGCCATAGCGTTACTACATCCAT
>JAWOHY010000029.1:0-6803 GCA_046484945.1 Bacteroidales bacterium | reverse complement strand
CAACTGAAAAGCACATATTAAACCGTTTGTATTTTGTAGCAGGCTGCATGTTCATATTTGCAGTTGCTATAGCGATACAGTTGCTAAATATTCAGTTTGTAGAAGGTGATAAATACAATCAACTTGCTGGTTCATTATCTGTGTATATCTGTGAGAAAAATTAATAATTTCTCACAGATTTGCACAGATTGAAAGTCACAGATTAACACAGAGACTTTCCTGGCAGGGTTGCGATCCATTGTATTTTTAAATATTTTGCTAAATTTGATCTAATTATTACCATATGAGAAAGATAGCTTTTTATAGAATTATGGCGATGACTTTCGTGTTGTCATCCTGTTCTGTTCTTCAGCAAACTTCAGAAATTAAAAATTTCGCCAGATGCGATTTCCGGCTGGAGTCGCTGTCTGATCTCACAATGGCGGGGGTGAACATACAGAACAAGAATGCAATGTCGGACCTGGGATTTATGGACATCGCCAAAATCACTGCTGCCGTGGCTAGCAATTCGGTCCCGGTGCATTTCGATCTCAATGTATTGGCCCGCAACCCCAACCCGGCGATGGCTGCGATGAATAAGCTCGACTGGATCCTGCTGATCGATGATATTGAAATGACCAGAGGGGTATTGATGGAGCGGATCGAGATACAGCCTAATTCATTTACCGTTTTCCCTGTGGCAATGAATTTCGACCTGATGAAGGCCCTTTCGGGAAAATCGGGCGAGGCCCTGACGAATTTCATTTTTAACCTCACCGGATCGGGTGGTAAGCCTACCCGTGTTAAGTTGAAAGCTAAACCCACCATCATGGTCGGTTCCAACGCCCTGGAATACCCGGGTTACATTACCATTAAGCAGGATTTTTGAAAAAAAAAAGCTGCCCGTGTACAGGCAGCTAGACAAAAATCGTTGTTCAATTGCATTGAAACCTTATATCTGGAATTTGGATTTCCTATCACCCTATCCTTCTGAATCTCATCATGGCAAAAACTAAAATCAGGCCGATTCCGATAAATAAAGCCCAGTTTGTGACAGGTACGGGGTCAGGTCCATAAATAAAAAATGGTAAACCCTGAGCAGTAATGGTGCCTGTGTCAATAGCAATTGCCCAGCTGCCTGTAAATTGCTGGCCGTTTCCTGTTGTGGTTTGTCCTAAAACAGATATGGGCGGCACCCAGGGCCCGGAAGAAAGTGTGCCGGCTGCTTGCCATGCGACCCAGTAAGTTCCCTGAGGGAGCTGCAGGTTGAACATACAGTCGTTCCGGAAAATGGGTCTGTCCGTATTCGACATTGCATTGTCCAGCACCCTGTAAATATTTGTAAATTCGGAAGAGGTTAACCGGTTGGTATTGTTATCGCCAAACAAGGTATTCGTGCCAACTGCACCGGGCGGGCCATCAAAAATCATGATCTGCACTGCCGTAAACGTAGAAGTAGTGGTAGAGCCGGTTTGGTATGCAAAAAAGCCGAAACCGATAATGTCCCAGCCTCCTGGAGGAACCGTGAATTCATCGGCTACCCACCATCCGTTTGCAATCTGATGTCCGAATCCATAAGTGTTCATGCCAAGGGCGGTTTGAAGGACGGAAGCGTCCGCTCCTCCGAATCCGCTGCCGGGATTGGTAACCAGCGGCCCGTTATCATACAATATATTGTAGATTGGGCCATTGGTGGTGCCGCGTTCATCAGCGGGTGCAGAAGGCGGTGTGAAACTGCTCTCGTCTCCGGGGATGTAAAGGTCATAGACGTCCTGTTGGGAAATGGCTGCCATACCTAAGCAAAGCATAGCCAATGAAATCAATAACTTTTTCATAACAATTCATTTTAGTAAATAATTAATTTTGACTTGGATAAATTAAAGCGTAAATTTATAACATTGTAACAGTAATGTCAAGAAAATGATGTACGAATAAAGTTTATTCGTACAACTTCGTGTAGAGTTTTTCTAAATTTGCCGTATTCATGAAAGACCTGTTCAAGGATCATCTGGCATTTCCGGTTTTCAGGACCCTGTCGGAGGCGGCCGGGGAGTTTGGAAAACCGGCCTTCATTGTGGGCGGTTATGTCCGGGATATTATCCTGGGGCGTCACAGCAAGGATATCGATGTGGTGGCGGTTGGCAGCGGCATTGAACTGGCACAAATTTTTTCCCGGAAGATCGGCACAGGTGTTAAGGTGAATATCTTCAAGACATATGGCACGGCGATGGTGCGGTTTAAAACAGATGACCAGGAATGGATCGTCGAATTTGTCGGAGCCCGGAAAGAGTCGTATAGCGAAGATTCCCGCAAGCCGGCCGTGGAGAGCGGCACCCTGAAAGATGACCAGGACCGGCGCGATTTTACGATCAATGCCATGGCTATTAGCCTGAACAAGGAAGATTACGGGGAGCTGGTCGATCCGTTCGGTGGTTTGGAGGATTTAAAGAATGGCCTGATCCGTACGCCGCTTGACCCGGATATTACCTATTCCGACGATCCGCTGCGCATGATGCGGGCTATTCGTTTTGCCGCGCAGCTTCATTTTACCATTGAAAAAGGCTCTTTCGAAGCCATCCGCAGGAACGCAGGCCGGATCGGGATCGTTTCACGGGAACGGATCAACACCGAACTGGAAAAGATCATGATGGCGCCAAAACCTTCCATTGGCTTTCATCTTCTCATGGAATCAGGCCTCCTTGATAAAATATTCCCCGAGCTGGTGGACCTGAAAGGGGCAACCTATATCGAAGGTAAGGGGCATAAGGATAATTTCTCCCACACCTTGCAGGTTCTTGATAATGTGGCGGCCAAATCGGACAACCTCTGGCTTCGCTGGGGAGCATTACTTCATGATATTGCCAAGCCGAAAACCAAAAAATTTGACCCTGAAGCCGGCTGGACATTCCATGCCCATGAATTCATCGGGGCGAAAATGATCCCGAAATTGTTCCATAAGTATAAATTGCCAATGGATGAGAAGATGCGGTACGTGCAAAAACTGGTGCTGCTGCATCTGCGTCCGATCGTCCTCTCGCAGGAAGAGGTTACCGATTCGGCGGTGCGGAGGCTCCTTTTCGACGCGGGCGATGATGTCGATGACCTGATGCTGCTTTGTGAGGCCGATATCACTTCGAAAAACCCGGAGAAGGTCAGGCGCTACATGAAGAACTTCGAGCTCGTCCGCGATAAGCTGGTGGAAGTGGAACTGAAAGACCGGATCCGCAACTGGCAGCCCCCGATCTCCGGGGAGGTGATCATGAAGACCTTTGGCATACCCCCCGGGAAAGATGTCGGGATCATTAAAAATGCCATCCGCGAAGCCATTCTCGATGGTATCATCCATAATGATTTTGATGAAGCCTATGCGCTGATGCTGAAAGAAGGGGAGAAGCTGGGACTTGAGAAATGTTGAATTTTGAATTTTGAATTTTGAATTTTGAATTTGTTTGGTCCCGAGTACTCGGGATGGTGCTTGTAATTTGGAATTTTTAATTGTCATACTGGGTCCGACGGCTTCGGGTAAGACGGAGCTTGCCATCCGGCTGGCGGAATGGCTGGGAACTGAGATCATTTCCGCTGATTCGCGGCAGTTTTACCGGGAGATGAAGATCGGCACAGCCCGGCCCGATAAGGAGCAGATGGACCGGGTGAAGCATCATTTCGCCGGGCATGTCTCTGTGCTGGAACCTTACAATATCGCCCGCTATGAGCGGGAAGTGCTCGATTTGCTTCCGGACCTTTTTCAAAAGAACCGTATTGTTGTTTTAACAGGTGGGTCAGGGCTGTATATCGATGCCGTCTGCAAGGGGATTGATGTGATGCCGGAGCAGGACCCGCTGATCCGCAGGGAACTGGAGAATATTTACCGGAAATCGGGCATTGGTTACCTGCAACTGGAATTGTTGAAGCTCGACCCGGATTATTACCGCATGGCAGATCTGAGTAATCCCGCACGGCTGATCAGGGCCCTGGAGGTCTGCCGCATCACAGGGAAACCTTATTCATCATTCAGGAAGAATGAACCCAGTCCGAGAAATTTCCAATGTTTGAAAATCGGTCTTGATCTCCCCCGGCAGGATATCGTGGAAAGGATCAACCGCCGGGTGGATTCCATGATGGAGGCGGGATTGCTGGATGAAGTAAAATCGTTGCTTCCATTAAGGTATCTCAACACATTAAACACCGTGGGCTATAAAGAATTATTCGATCACCTGGATGGCAATTGTACCCTGGAGGAAGCTGTTGAAAATATCAAAACCAATACCCGCCGGTATGCCAAACGGCAGATGACCTGGTTCCGGAAGGATGCATCGATCAGGTGGTTTCATCCCGCAAAGTGGGAGCAGATCAGGGAATACATTACGAGATCCTGTGGTTTATGACCGGTGATACGCTATCAGTCCCTCCAGTGGGGATTGTATAATTTTGTCTACCTGTAACTTGTGTGCTGAGGCCACTTCTTTAAAAATATCGCTGTAATATAGTCCAACGGAACCCACGACACCGAGCGGCTTCTTCTGGAAATGAGTGTAACGGGTCACCTGCTTCGTGAAGAAATCTTCAAAGTTCTTCCGGACCAGCTCTTTCATGAATGGATCTTCAACCAGACCGGCAATGAATGAGGAGAATGATGCAAGAAAACGATTGGGGTGTGGTTTGGTGTAAACAGCATCCAGGATATTCTCCACGCTGTAGCCGTATTCCTCATCAAAAGCTTTCCGGATATGCTCCGGCATTTCCCCGCGAAGGAATGCTGTCAGCATCAGTTTTCCAAGGTAGGCTCCGCTGCCTTCGTCCCCGAAAAAATAACCCAGGGAGGTTACATTCTCAACAATTTTACTGCCATCATACAGGCACGAATTGGAGCCCGTGCCCAGAATGCAGGCAATGCCTTCCCGGTGGCCGAACAGCGCTCTGGCTGCACCCAGCAGGTCATGCATGATCTCCAGGTCGGCCTGGGAAAAAATCTCTTTTAACACATCTTCCACGATGCCGCACTTGATGACAGTTGAGCAGCCGGCGCCATAATAATAAACCTGCTTGACAAATTCATACTTGATATAGGGCAACATGTCTTTTTCGACGGCATTTTTCAGGATATCGGGTTCCATGACATAAGGATTGAACCCGGTGGTTTCAACCGGATCGGAAACCAATCCGTCATGGAGTGTAACCCACTGTATTTTAGTGGCTCCGGCGTCGGCAATTAATATCATTCAGTGTTTTTTTCAAAGGTAATAAAAAAACAATAAAATAAGAGCGCCCCGGGGTGCCTGGGTTCCTTAAGCCCAGGCAAAGTGCAAGCAGTGAGGTGTTATAACCCGGATGCGCTCTTTATTGATTATTTCAGGATTCTGATTTGTTAACAAATAATTGTGTCGTTTCGTATTTCACGACCACAATTTTTTCTCCTTTATCTATATATCCTGACAGGGCCGTGGCATCGAAAACATCATTCTCTATCCTGACTTTACCGGAAGGCCGGAGAATGGTATGGGCTATGCCGGTCTGTCCGATCATTTCCAGGTATTGCCGGTCGGATGAGGTGTACCCGTCGGTTGTTACCATGGTAGTGTCCAGGGCCAGGGTGCCGAATAGCTTGTTTTGTGTGAAAAGGGAACGTGTGAGTAAATATGACAGGACAATGGCCAGGAAGATGGAGATGGTCACCAGGAAGAAGGCGGAAATGATGCTGCTGAAATTGACAGGCCTGAAATCGAGCCCGACATTATCCAACAGGCTGAGGATCAATCCAGTTATGATAAAAACAATACCGGTAATCCCTGCCACCCCGAAGCCCGGCAGGGCAAAGATCTCCACGGCGATCAATACCACCCCGATGATGAACAGTAAGATTTCCCAGTGTTCAGCCAGTCCTTCCAGGTAGAGCGGGGCAAAATACATCAGCGCGGCTGTGACGGCTGCGCCAAGCGGAAAGCCGATGCCGGGTGTCTGTAGTTCGAAATAAATTCCGCCGATGATGATCATGATCAAAAAACCACTGACGATCGGGTGGATCAGGAAACCGATCACCTTGTCCATCGGTTTTAATTTTTGTTCGATGATCTCATATTCGGTGATGCCCGCCAGTGTTAAGGCCTCTTTATAGTTTTTGGCAATTCCTTCGCAGAAATGATGGGTCAGGGCTTCCGAAGCGGTAAAAGTGAGCACGCTGCCTGAGTCAATGATCCCCTCGATCCTGATCCGTGGATCGACCATGGCTTGTGCAATGTTAGGATCCCTGCCCTGGGCTTCAGCCGTGGAGCGCATCATGGCCCGCATATACGACTGATACTTATCGGGGACCACCTGGCCGCTCTGGTCCACCACGGTGGCCGCCCCGATGGTTGATCCGGGCGTCATATAAATGCTGTCGCAGGCAATGGCGATCAGCGCACCGGCCGAGGCGGCATTGTGATTGATGAAAACGTAAACCGGGATCGGCGACTCAAGGATCTTGGTACGGATCGAGTCGGCCGATTCCAGCATGCCGCCATAAGTGCTCATTTCGATCAGCACCAGGTCGGCTTCCTTTTCAACGGCTTCTTCCAATGCCAGCTTGGTGGACCGCCACACAGGAGGGGCGATCTCTTTTTTGATATCGAATTTGTATATCAACAATTTGTCCTGTTGAAGTGTGTCTGCTTCGCGGGCGTTCAAAGTGTTGGATAATAAACTGCCGAGGATCAGTAAGGCCCCAGTCCTCAAGAATGTATGTATGATCGTTGACATGGTTTTTGTTATGTTAAACCGTTAAAATATTGCGCGATAACTTGTTTCATTTCCTGATGAACATGGCCGTTGCTGGCAACCAGGGATTT
>JAWOHY010000028.1:0-19559 GCA_046484945.1 Bacteroidales bacterium | reverse complement strand
TCTTTTATAGCTCGTTCATCCTGAACCAGGTGCTGGGAGAGATCGATGCCTTTGTCTCCATCCCTAAAATGAAGCAACATTACGATGCCGGGGTGACCCATTCCATGAAGAACCTGGTGGGGATCGTTCCCTTGCAGTATTACCAGTTGCCGGGCATCACCGGCTGGCGTTCCGCCATCCACCAGGAGGGTGGACCGGTGGGATATCATCTGCCGCGCTCGGTTTGCGATATCAACATGGCCCGGCCGGTTAACCTGGCGGTTATCGACGGCATCAAGAATGCCGAGGGTGGCGAGGGCCCGTGGAATCCCACTTTCGTTCCCTCCGTTTACGACCTGCTGATTGCCGGCAAGGATCCCGTCGCCACCGACAGCATCGCTTCCCTGGCCATGGGCATCGATCCGGAACCGGAACAGCTTTCTCCACCGGCAGGCGGGGAGTGCGACAACCACCTGTGGCTGGCCAGCCAGAAAGGGATGGGTACCAACCTGTTAAGTGAAATCGAACTGCTCGGCGATGGCGCCGGCATCATCCTGGGAATGGATGACCACGGGGAAATCGCCTCCGCTGATAATGGCATCCGGCTTTATCCCAACTACCCCAATCCCTTCAGGTCATTTACCAATATCAAATATGCCCTGAAGGAAGATGCCGTCATACAACTGAGCATCCTTGACCAGGCGGGAAGGCTGGTTACCATGCTTAACCAGGGGCATATGGAAAAAGGTGAGCACCTGGCAAGATTCAACGCTTCCGATTATCCTTCAGGAATTTATTATTGTAGGCTGGAGGCTGATGGGAACGGTGTCACTATTAAACTGATTAAAATAAAAGATTAGTTCATCCTAACCAGCTTTTTACTTCAAACCTTCATTCACTCCGAAAACCCCTAATTTGCCACTAAATCACAAAAGCACAAAAATTCACCAAAAATTATACATCTTTTGTGGTGATTGGTGTATTGGTGTTTTAGTGGCAATTTTAAACTCTAAATTTTGAGGAGTAAGTTCAACTCTGAACTCTGAACTCTGAACTCTGAACTCTGAACTCTGAACTCTGAACTCTGAACTCTGAACTCTGCACCCTGGAACCCTAACATCCGATATACCGCGAAATCACCAATCTCTGTATCTCGCTGGTGCCTTCGCCGATTTGCAGCAGGCGCTGGTCGCGGTAGTGCTTTTCGATGTCGTAATCTTTCATGAGGCCGTAGCCGCCGTGGATCTGGAGCGCTTCGTCGGCCACTTCGCGGGCGATCTCGGAGCAGTAGAGCTTGGCCATGGCCGATTCCTTGCCGAAGGGCTTGCCGGTGTCTTTCAGCCAGCAGGCTTTGTAGAGCAGGTTGCGGGCCAGTTCGATCTTTGTAGCCATGTCGGCCAGTTTGAAGGCGTTCACCTGGAATTTGATGATGGGCTGGCCGAACTGTTTGCGCTCTTTGGCGTATTGCATGGCCAGCTCGAAGGCGCCCTGCGCCAGTCCCAACCCCATCGCGGCAATGGATAAGCGGCCGCTGTCGAGCGTGCTGAGCATGATGTGCGACCCTTTGCCCACCTTGCCCAGCAGGTTGCCTTCCGGCACGCGGCAATCGTCGAAAAAGAGCTCCGCGGTGTCGGAAGCGCGCCAGAGCATCTTGCCATGCATGGCACGCCGGGTAAAACCAGGCGTATCCTTTTCCACGATGATGCAGGTGTATTGCTTCTTACCGTCTTTTTCTCCTGTCACGGTCTGAACCGTTGAGCCAATGGAAATATCCACCGAACCGTTGGTGATGAAGATCTTCGACCCGTTGATCACCCATTCACCGTTTTCCAGGACAGCTTTTGTCTTGGTGCCGCGTGAATCGGAGCCGGCTTCGGGCTCGGTCAGGCCGAAACCCCACAGGGCGTTGCCGGTGCACAAGGGCGGCAGGTATTTCATCTTCTGTTCCTCGGTGCCGTAATAGAACAGCGGCCCGATCCCCAGTGAATTATGCGCCGCCAGCGTGGCAGCCTGGGAGCTGTCGACGCGCGCCAGCTCTTCTACGGTTATGATGTACGACAGGGTATCGAGGCCCTGTCCGCCGTACTTCTCCGGTAGGTACATGCCGAAAAGGCCCAGCTCGCCCATCTTGCGGGTGATGTCGTGGGAAAATTCCGCTTTCTCATCCAGTTCTTTGGCCATCGGCCTGATCTCCCGCTCGGCAAACTCGCGTACCGTATCGCGGATCATGTTCTGTTCTTCGGATAATTCAAAGTTCATAGCTATCATTTATGTCCCCTCCCCCACAGGGGGTGAGTATTTATGTTGTTATACTGATCAAAATTGTACTCGAATTAACCATTTCCCCTACTTTCACATTCACCTTTTCAATCTTACCGTCTGTAGGGGCCACAATATTGTTCTCCATTTTCATCGCCTCAACGATCAGCAATGTCTGCCCTTTCTTCACCTCTTCTCCCTGCCTGACATTAATCTTAATGACCCTTCCCGGCATGGGCGAAACGATCTTTCCGTCGCTCTTTCCTCCCTGTGCATCAAAGCTCCCCAGTATCTCCTTTTTCCCGAGCACATCATTCCGTTTCACATGGAAGATCTGTCCCTGGCAGGTGACATACCCGTTCCCCTCGTCATCCGAAGAAACGAAAAATTCAAGCTGTTGTTCATCTAATATGACCTCCAGGTAGCCCTCTTCGCAAATCCGGACAAAAGCCGTATGTTTTTTGTCATCAATGGAAAGCAGATAAGCGCCATTGATAGCTTTTTCGACCGTGAAACGGAATGGTTTGTCCTCAACCGTACCTTCCAGATCCATTACACCGCGCCAGTATCCGATATGATTCCAGATGCTTTTTCCTGTTGCTTCATTGCCGGTCTGCCTGCAGCCGAAATCATAGAGGAAATAGGCGAAACCCGGGATGTGCAGAGGGACTTCTTCCTGCTCTTTTTTCAGTTCATCGATGATCTCACCGGAATGTTCATCGCAATATTTCGTGGAGACCGTATTGGTGATATAGGCCTGGTGATCCATAAGCCGCCTCAGGTAGGCGATATTGGTCTTTATACCGTGGATGATAAACTGTTTCAGCGCACCGGTCATCTTCACCCTGGCCTCTTCCCGGGTCTCCCCCCATACCACCAGCTTGCAGATGAGCGGATCGTAAAAGCTGTGGATCGTGGTGGCCTCCATGATACCGGTGTCGATCCGGATATCTTCTCCTTCCGGCTCCAGGTAGTATGTCATTTCACCGGGAGACGGGAGGAAATTGTTGACCGGGTCTTCCGCGTAGATACGGCACTCTATGGCGTGGCCGTATTGTACCAGCAAGTCCTGCTCCAGGTCGAGCGGTTTGCCGGCGGCGATGAATATCTGCTCCTTCACGATATCGATGCCGGTAACCAGCTCTGTGACGGGGTGTTCTACCTGCACACGGGTATTCATCTCCAGGAAGTAGAAGTTCAGGTCTTTATCGACAAGAAATTCCACCGTGCCAGCATTGTTGTAGCCAATCTCTTTGGCAATCCGGACGGCCGTTTCGCCCATTTTTTCGCGTACCTCCGGGGTAAGCGTGGGTGATGGCGATTCCTCGATGATCTTCTGGTGACGGCGCTGGATGGAGCATTCCCTTTCAAAAAGATGGATCACGTTGCCGTAGTTGTCGCCCAGCACCTGGATCTCGATATGCCTTGGCTCTTCGATATATTTTTCGATGAAGACGGTACCGTCGCCAAAGTAGTTCTTCGCCTCCCGGCTGGTGCTCTCGAGCACTTCGGCCAGGTTGGCGTCATCATAGACGATGCGCATCCCTTTGCCCCCGCCGCCCGCGGCCGCTTTGATCATGATGGGGAACGGGATCTCTTTTACCCGTTTGAGCAAGGTGGCCATATCTCCCGTTATGCCTGCCGTCATCGGGATGCCGGCATCTTTGAGCGCTTCCCGCGATTCGATCTTATTGCCCATCAGTTTCATCGCCCGGGCATTCGGGCCGATGAAAACGATGCCGGCTTTATCGCAGGCTTGAACGAATTTCGGGTTTTCAGACAAAAAGCCGTAACCGGGATGAATCGCCTGTGCCCCGCATTTTTGAGCGATATCAATGATCTTAGGGATGTTCAGGTAGGTCTCCGCCAGGTCGTTCCCGCCCAGGTAATAGGCTTCATCGGCCATCAAGACATGCATGGCATGCATGTCGGCCTCCGAATAAATGGCCACAGCCCTGATGTTCAGGTCCTGCACCGCCCGGATCACCCGCACGGCGATCTCGCCGCGATTGGCAATTAATATTTTTTTAAATAACTCCATATACCTTCATTATCAAGTGTTGAGGTTTAAGGTTTAAGGTTTGAGTTGGGGACTTATATTAATATACCCGCACTAAACCTTAAAACTTAAACCTTAAAACTGCTATTCCGTCCATTTCGGTTTCCTTTTCTCCAGAAACGCCGCCATCCCCTCCTGACCTTCTTCCGAGGCCCTGATCTCGGCGATCATTTTAGCCGTCGATACGAGGGCCTGCTCGAGCGTTTCTTTATTGCTGATATTGAATATCAGGTTTTTGCAATGGTTCATCGCCTTTGGCCCGCTGGTGCGCAGCAGGTCGATGAGTGATTGCAGGTATTGTTCTATCTCTTCCGCCGGCAGCGACTTGTTTACCAGCCGGTAGTGTTCCGCTTCTTTGCCTTTGATCCGGCGACCGGTGAGCATCAGCTCGCGGGAGCCGTATTCCCCGACGCGCTTGGTCACATATGGCGAGATACAGGCCGGCACCACTCCGATCTTGACCTCGCTCAGAGATAAGGTGGCATTATCCTCCGCGATGGCTATGTCGCACGCGGCCAGCAGGCCATTCGCCCCGCCGATGGCGGCGCCATGCACTACGGCTATGGTCGGCTTGGTGCAGGTATAGATGGTGAAAAAGCATTTCGACAGGTTCAGGCTCTCCTTGAAGTTCTGTTCAAAGGTGTATTGCGCCACGCCGCGCATCCAGTTCAGGTCGGCGCCGGCGCAGAACGACTTCCCCCGCCCCCGCAGGATCACGACCCGGATATCTTCCATGCGGTTGATCATCTCGAAACAATCGATCAAATCCTGAATCATCACCTCGTTAAAGGCATTGTGTATCTCCGGCCGGTTCAGCCAGACGATCCCAAGATCGTCCTGCCGTTCAAATTCAATGGTAGAAAAACTATTCATCCTTCAATATTATAACTCAATACTCAACACTCAAAACTCAAAACTACATTCTGAACACCCCGTATTTCGTCTCAGGGTACTTGCAATTCAGCGAAGCGGCAATCCCCATGGCAATGTATTTTCTTGTATCGACCGGGTCGATGATGCCATCGTCCCATAGTCGTGAGGTGCTAAAATAAGGAGAACCCTCTTCGTCATATTTTTTCAGGATCTCGGCGCGCAGCTTCTCCCTTTCCTCCGGATCCATCTCCTTGCCCTGTGCCTTCAATTGCTCCTCCTTCACCTGGATGAGCACGTGGGAGGCCTGCTCGCCGCCCATCACCGAAATGCGGGAATTGGGCCACATGAAGAGCAGGCGCGGGTCATAACCGCGACCAGCCATGGCATAGTTGCCGGCGCCGAAAGAGCCGCCGAAGACGACGGTGAACTTGGGCACATCGGCATTGGCAACGGCATGGACGAATTTTGCGCCGTCTTTGGCAATACCGCCGTGCTCGTATTGTTTTCCGACGATGAAGCCAGTGATGTTTTGCAGGAACAGGATCGGTATCTTGCGGGAAGTACACAATTCAATGAAATGGGCCCCTTTCAGGGAGGATTCGGAAAACAGCACGCCATTGTTGGCGAGAATGCCGACAGGATATCCCATGATATAGGCAAAACCGGTGATCAGTGTCGGCGCATAACGGGCCTTGAATTCCTGGAAGCGGCTGCCGTCGACAATGCGGGCGATGATCTCGCGGGCATCGACCGGCTTTTTAAAATCGATGGGCGCTATTCCGTAAAGTTCTTCCGGGTCATAATAAGGCTCCTCGATGGGCACGGTATCAAGGGCCTGCTGTTCCTTTTTCTCCAGCGTTTGAAAGATATTGCGGCAGATCTGGATGGCATGCCGGTCGTTTTCGGCCAGGTGGTCGGCCACGCCAGAGATGGCGGTGTGGACGTATGCGCCGCCGAGTTCTTCCGGGGTGACAACCTCGCCGGTAGCTGCCTTGACCAGCGGTGGGCCGCCGATGTAGATGGTGCCCTGCTCCTTTACGATGATGGTTTCATCGCTCATGGCGGGCACATAAGCGCCGCCGGCGGTGCAGAAACCCATTACGCAGGCAATTTGCGGCACGCCCATGGCCGACAAACGAGCCTGGTTATAGAAAAAGCGGCCAAAATGAAAGCGGTCGGCAAAGACCTTGGCCTGTTCCGGAAGGAAAATCCCTCCTGAATCGACCATGTAAACACAGGGCAAGTGGTTGTCCATGGCCACCTGCTGGGCCCGCACATGCTTCTTGATGGTCTCCTTGACATAGGTGCCCCCCTTGATAGTAGCGTCGTTGGCGATGATCAAGGCCTCCCTGCCTTCAATCACACCGATGCCGGTGATGATGCCGGCAGAGGGAAACTGGTTGCCGTACTCCCCATAAGCCGCCATCGGCGAGAGCTCCAAAAATGGAGTGTTTGGGTCGAGCAACAGGTTGATCCGCTCCCGTGCCAGTAATTTCCCCCGCTGTTTGTGCCTTTCAATGGCCTTGGGCGGGGCGCCGTGCATAACTTGCTGAAGAATAGAACGATACTCTGAGAGAACCTTTAAGAACTGTGACCTGTTGCCGGTAAATTCTTTGGATTTCAGGTCGATTTTCGATTCAATACGAAACAATGTAATCTGGTTTAAATGAATAATATTTTGCGTCGCAAAATTGCGACTAAAAATAAGGAAATTTTGAATACGGGGTAAAAAAATGTAATGAGGGTGTCTCTTAAGTCCATGCAATCGAATTAATGCATGGATTTGGGTCGTGCTCCAACGACTAAAAAAACGAGGCTTTTTGGCTTATGAGTTCTTATGTTTGTAAATCCAAGCCTGGTAAATTGGAAATGATTAACTTAATGAAATAAAACCTGTACCATGCAAACAAACAGACCGTCAACTTTAGATTTTTCAGGCCAAACAATTTTTATAGGCCTGGACGTCCATCTTAAAAATTGGGCTGTAACTTTACATTCGGAAGAATTTGAGCTGAAGACATACTCACAGCCACCTGCAGCCTCTGCTCTTGTTAATTACCTTCAGGAGAATTATCCTGGAGCAAAGTACAAAGCGGTGTATGAAGCTGGATTTTGTGGTTTCACAATTCAAAGATCACTTTCTTCAAAAGGAATAGAATGTGATGTCATTCATCCTGCTGATGTTCCGACCACTGACAAAGAAAAACGTCAGAAAACAGACCGGATCGATAGCCGGAAGTTAGCAAAAATGTGCAAAAACCAGGATATGAACGGGATTTATATTCCGAGCATTGAACAACAGGAGGAGCGTAACTTGGTTCGCACCAGGCAAAAGTTTGTTCGTGATCAAACCAGGGTTAAAAATCGGATAAAAAGCTACCTGAAATTCCAAGGGGTTGAATTTGATGAATTTGCAGGAAGACAATGGACCCGAAAATACATAGAAACATTGAGGAACACCTCATTTTCAACACATGCCGGAACCATTGCCTTCAGGGCTTACCTGGATGAACTAGAGCATATCCAACAACAAGTTAAAATGCTTGATTTACAAATCAAAGCACTTTCACAAACTGACAGGTACAAAGAAAATGTTGCATTATTGACTTCCGTCCCCTCGATAGGATTAATCTCTGCAATGATCTTCTTAACAGAAATTATTGATATTAAACGGTTTGCCAAATTTGATGATTTATGTAGCTTTTTTGGATTAATCCCTGACTGCCACAGCAGTGGAGAAACCGAGAAAGTGGGCCATATTACCAAAAGGGGCAATCAACATTTAAAAATGATATTAATAGAATGTGCCTGGGTGGCTATACGAAAAGATCCTGCTCTATTGCAATGTTATAAGGAATTATTGACTCGCATGAACGGCAATAAAGCCATCATCAGGATAGCCAGGCGATTGTTAAGAAGGATACGACATATTCTGGTGACCAAAGAACTATATCAAAAAGGATTATTGAATTGACCTTTAAGATTAATAAAAAGCAGGGGAAACGCTAGAGGCTGTCTGCAGCATTTGACTGCTATTTTGAGTTTGCTCCCTGCTCCTTTAAAATATGAAAAGAGAATATACAGCGAAAGACTGTTAATAGAAGATTGATTTTGAAGGTAAAGACATAAAACTAATTATGATAATAAAGGCGAAACGCCTTGGATTATTGAGAATCCAGGCGTTCCGCTGACGAAAAAATAAATTTTACTCAAGGCTTGTTTTACAACATAGAAGACAGCCTCCTTTCATTTTTCAGGATCAAAGCTTCAGGACCAGATGGGTTTTTGAGGGAACGGCACGATAGATCGCCCTGGCATCGTCTTCACTGACGACGAGGCGGATCAGCATGGGATGGTCAGCTTGCCGGGGGCTTCTGATCGTTTGAAACAGAGAATGCCTCTGTACTTTTCTTTTTTTTGCCTTATATGATCTGTAAGCCGGGTAATCGTTTGCTGCCAGTGGGCTGTCCTGCTCAAATTCTATGACCAGGTTGCGGTCAAAGTAAAACGTGAAGAATACAGCGGTTGATTCAGGAGGCAGCGGGGTGCTGGAGATCTGGGCGGCTTCAAGCGTATCTTTCGGAGCCTGCTTCAATACAATAGGCATTTTGGGAATCGTCGACAATTCCCTTTCAAGGGTGAAAGGCTGCGAAATCCAGGGGAGCAGGTTCTCATGACTGATCAGGGCAAAACGTTTGCTTTTTTTCAGATCAAGAATCTTGTTAGCCCTTACGGTAACCCCTTTGATTTCCAGCATTACCATGCTGTCCACTACATCCAGGACAAGATAAATGGAATCCATTCCGGCCAGGGACAGGCGGTTTTTCTGGAAGGCCTTTTCGTTTTCCAGGGAGATGATATCCTGCAAACTGGCAATCATTTCATCATCCAGTGATATTTTGCCAAAATGGGCCGTATCAGCAGGAGTATCAGATGAAACCGGCGATGGTTTGAAATGTTTCATTGGTAAAACAATGCCATAAATTATGACGAACAAGGGGAAGGAAATCACAAGAATAGCAAAGATCACCTGAATTCTGCGGTTATATCTGAACCACTTAATAAACATCTGGGCGTTTTGCAGGAAAAGCTCTGCTTTCCTTTTCAAAATTGACAGTGTTTCCAATATCCTGTTGATCCAATCAGTTAGCATCGAGTCGGTCGTTTTTAATATATATAAACCCTTGCACCGATCTGAAGATTTTGATAGACCTGTTCGAGATCATCATCGCCCATTCGAATACATCCATGTGTCACCGGCAAACCCAGAAATCTTTTATAAAGGGTTCCATGGATGAGGTATCCTTTCCCCAGGCTGAGCGCATAATCGCCCAATACGCCATATTCGTACCTGGATGGGTGAGTGGCAGATGGAACGGGCAGGCCATCCTCAATAAAGGCCCAGTCAGGCTTGCGCCAGACAGGATTCTTCGTTTTGCCATGGATTCGGAACATGCCGCGCGGGGTCTTGAAGATCCATTCCTGTGATTCACCGGCCTGCAATAGGGTATAACTACCTGTGGAGCACATGCCATGCCGGATCAACCGGTTGCCATTCATCAGAAAAAAATCATTCCCGGAGGTATTCACAATCAGATAGGGTTGTTTCGGCACAAAAGCGGCCAGTTTTTTTTGGATACCAGCCAGTTCCTTTTCAAGCGAAGCCTCATAAACGGCCAATTTTTCAGGCCCGATCCTTGCAGCGGTAGCTTTCAGTTCTGCATGGGGTTTGAATCGCAGGATTGCCTCCTGGATCCTGCTAAAATGGCGTATAATCGGCCAGGAAAGCAATACTGACAATAATAAACCCAGGCATAAGACAACCAATACCTTTGTTAAGGTTTGAGAAAGGGTGGGCCGGTTATTCCTTTGAGCAGAAATATCAGTGAAATTCCTGTATGTTGTCCTTTCCTGCATATTTGATTTCAAAATATTGAACTTCCTAAAAGCCGTTAATTTCCTTCATGCTTCTGAGTGACCCCACGATAGTAACCGGCGTTCCGACCGACACCATATTGTAAAGCTTATCCATATCAGCATTCGTCAGAGCTACACATCCATCTGTCCAGTTGATGCCTTTTCCACCGTCTCCATGGATTTCAATCAGGTTTCCAATCCCCCGTTTCGGAATGGTTCCATTTTTCACGTTGACATCGTAACGGGCTTTGTCATCATCATTCGGGTAATTGATCAGCAAAGCCTTGTAATATTTTGTTTCGCGACGGGCTTTCTTTTTCGTGACATGATATTTGCCTTCCGGGGTTGCCTTATCGCCCCTGTATAATTTGGTGCCGATCCAGTTGGGACCCAGTTCTGCATCGAATTCTATCTTCAGTTTTCCCCCTTGATAAACATAGCATTTGTGGGCAAATTTATCGACAATGATGACGGACGACCTGTTCTTCTTACTCCATGCAATGGTTTCATCCGCCCAGCGGCGCCATGTGGGAAGGTCTTTAAAATAACCTGAAATGAAGTGATGGGCTTCCGAAACAGATTTGGTGATCAATTGACTGGCTACATCAAGGTTCACCCCGACCTGTTTGTAATCACCTCTTTCAAATGCCTGTTTTGATTCGAGATAACGGAGCCGGGCATTCGAATAATTCTGCCGGGCAGTGCCATTCAAAGGCAGATGGGCATAATTGACCTGGAAATGGTCGATCTTTTGCCCGACAGTTTTGAGCTTATGGCTGAGCCCCGACTGGAGAGAATCTTTGATCTGAAGGGCCTTGTCAGCTGCCAGCAAAGCCTGTTCACTCGTTGTTCCGGCCAGCGTTGCCAGTTTCTCATAATTCCGGAAAAGAAACATCCGATCATTTTGGTGCTTCCACTCATTCATCGCCAATTTCCATGTGGTTTCCGCTGATACCATCTGGCGGGGGGCATATTTTTCGGCCTCTACCTCACGGGCGTAGCTGAGCCCCGACTGTGCCTGCTGTATCGCTTCCATGGGCGGTTTGGCCGAGAAAGCAACCAGAAAGGCGAATACAATACCTCCAACAACGACCAGCAGGAACACGGCCAGCAACAACCTTCGAATTCTTCTTCCTCTTTTACCCATGAGAGATGATCAGCAAATTGATAAAGACCCCGGGGATGCATCGGGCATGACCGGGGTCTTTAGCTAAAACGTATGATGAATATTTTTCAGTATTGTATGACTAAAATTTCAAGGCAAAAATAGCATATTTCTTAGTCAAACCTTACCGTTGTGATTATCTCCTGGTTTTGGCAATCACTTCCTCAAGTTCCATTTTCAGGGAGTTGCCCTTTTCTGTGGCGGCCTTCACTTTGTCAAGTGCAGTCAGGAAATCGCCGTTTTCAATGAGGGTGGATACTTCCGCAAGGGTAGCTTCAACCAGTGCGAGGTCATTCTTGATGGCTTCGAGGGCTTCTTTGCCTTCTTTGCCTTTGGGAGCTTTTGCAATCAGGTCATTCACCTCAGAAACCATGGTGGTGGCTTCGGCCAGCATCTGCTGGGCTTCTGCCTTCACCTCTTCCTTGCGGGTCATGGCAGACTCCTTTACCGGTTCGGCAAGAACTACCACATCATTCAACTTAGCCGTTACATTCTTATAGCTTCTGAACATGGCAAATTTAGACTTCTGGTTTTCGACTTCAGTCATCGCAGCATCCAGCGAGTCGCTCAATGCCTGATATTCGGCCGGCACATAGCGATCGGCTTCTGCAGCTTTGGCGGCTTCAACAGCAGCCTTGGCATTGGCAATCTCCGCTTCAGGAAGCTTGGCACAGCCAGCGAACAGGATGGCCAGAGCAAAAAGGGAGGCGAGGGATAACATTACATTTCTTTTCATTTTTAAGATCTCCTATTTTTTAAGGGTTAAACAATTTTTTCAATGAATGATTAAAAGTCTTCCCCCTTTGTCAAAGGTTGTGCCAAACTATTAAATGTTAGGGTATGAGGGTGTCTTAAAAGTCAAAAATGTCTCATTTATTTTTGTAGGCCGACGACTGAAGCCGTCGGTTCCAAGTTTTGTAATATACTCGGTACCAACGGCTTTAGTCGTTAGAGCACGACCCAATTCCAGACATTAAAGAGGTTGTATCAAAAGTTCTTTAATTGCATAGACTTTTAAGACACCCTCAATAAATATTTAATTCTTAATTGCCTAAAAATACGGCACGTTTGCCGGATTATCCCGCATTACTCAAACCAAACCGTATTTGGTTATCCGTTCATGCAATTTATCGCGGGAAATCCCCAGGATTTTTGCCGCCCTGACCTTATTGCCTTTTGTTTCGTCGAGTATCCGCCGGATTAACTCCTCTTCGACCTGATCGATCATAAACCTGTAAAGGTTACCTTCATGGTCGCTAAGGTTTGCGGGCATTTGAACATGAATACCGCTGCCGGTGGCTGCATGGATTTCACTGCCGGAAGAAACAATTTCATCTCTAACCAGGTCCGGTGTGATCACTTTGCTTTTGCTCAGCAGCAGGGCCCTTTTCAGCAGGTTTTCCAGTTCCCTCACATTTCCCGGCCACCGGTAGGCGATTAACATTTCCATCGTTTCCGGGGGAACCGATGCCAGGGGGATTTTCATCTCCCGGCAATAACTGGAAAGGAAATGATTGGTCAGCAGGGGAATATCTTCGGTCCTGACACGCAATGGCGGCAGGGTGATGGTGATGACCTTCAGCCTGAAATAGAGATCTTCCCTGAATTGCCTGGCGGTGATGGCATTTTCCAGGTTCTGGTTGGTCGCTGAAATGACGCGGACATTGACCCGGATTGTCTTATTGCTGCCAACCCGTTCAAAGGTACCATCCTGCAATACGCGCAAAAGTTTGGCCTGTAAGGAAAGGCTCATGTCGGCTATCTCGTCCAGGAAAAGCGTCCCCTTATCGGCCATTTCAAACTTACCTTCTTTCGTATGGGAGGCGTTGGTAAATGCTCCCTTTTCATGGCCAAACAGCTCGCTTTCGAGCAATGTATCGGGAATTGCGGCACAATTGATGGCGATGAACGGTTTGTCAGAACGATGGCTGTAACGGTGTATAGCCTTGGCTACCAATTCTTTACCGGTACCGCTTTCCCCGCTGAGGAGAACGCTGACATCGCTGGCCGCCACCCTTCCGATCATTTTATAGACCTCCTTGATCGGGGGGCTCTTTCCAATGATAGGTTCACCGGTATGCGTATCAGCCGGGCGTATCTCCATGCTGTCATTCTCATCGGACATCCTTTTCATCTCAAGCGCCTCAGAGATTATTTCCCTGAGCCTGTCGACATCAAAAGGCTTTTCGAGGTATTCGAAGGCGCCGTATTTCATGGCAGCGATCACCCGCTCGGTGGTGCCAAATGCTGTGATAATGATCACCGGCAACTGCGGGTGCATGTCTTTCACCCGCCGGATGGCTTCCAGCCCGCTCAAACCGGGCATCTCGATGTCCATCAGTACCAGGTCGGGTTTTTCCTTTTGGATCACCGACAGTGCCTCCAGCCCGTTGCCCGATTCAAAGACCTGGTATTCAGGCCTACGGTATAGCTTCCTGAAAGAATAGCGGACGCTTTCCTCATCATCGACGATCAATATCTTCTTTACATCCATCTTTCAGCTTTTAACGGGAAGATGCACGGTAAACGTCGCCCCTTTGTCATTGTTGTTCTTTGCGCTGATCCAGCCGTGGTGCAATTCGGCAATCCTCTGGGAGATGGACAGTCCGAGGCCGATCCCCTGGTCTTTACCCTTTACGAAAGGGTCAAACATGTTATCCTTCATCTCATCGGAAAATCCCTTTCCCGTGTCAGAAATGCTGATTTCCAGAAACCGGTCTACGTCTATTTGGTCACCGACAGATGAGCCAATGGTCAGCGTGCCGCCCTGTACCATCGATTCCACGGCATTCAGGATAAGGTTCATGATGATCTGTTTGATCATGTCAGGGTCGGCCTTGATCCGCAAGTCTTCCTGTGAGTGGTTTTCCAACACTTCGATATTACTTTGTCTGAACCTGGGCTGCATCAGCTCCAAAGTTTCCCGGATGACCGGTACGACAAGTACCTGCTGCATCTGTGGTTTGGCCGGGCGGGCGTATTTCAGAAAATTCCGGAGAAAGCCTTCCACCCGGTTGATCTCCTGGGTGATGATCTCCAGGTCGTGCCGCTTGTCATCGTCCAGGTCCGGTTCCTGCAACATGGAATATATCAGCATTTTGATGGCCGTCAGCGGGTTCCGTATCTCGTGTGCCAGCGCCGGCGCAATTTTGCCGATGGCGGCGAGCTTGCCCGACCGCTCCAGCAGTTCCTTATTCTTGCGTAAGTCTTCGTGAGCCTGGTTGATGCGGCTGATCAGCCGGTTGATATGTAAGTCCAGTTCTTCCAGTTCCTTTCCGGGCGACATGCGGATACGCTCCACCACCTCGCTTCCGGCGGCATCTCTTACTTTCAGCACCAACCGGTAGATAGGGTTGAGGATGATGCGTGCAATAAGCCATCCCAGGATCAGGCCCAGCCCGATCCCGCTGAAACCCAGTGCATACATGGCCGTTCGGATGATATCGGCATTCTTTTGTATCGACTCTTCATAGGTAAGCCTGGCATTTTCTTTCGAAGCAATAAAACTGTTCGTCTTTTCCTCAATGGTGTTGATCAGGTCCTGGCTGGCATGGACGATCAGGGCGTTGGGCTGTGAGATCCTGCCGATCCTGTGCAGTTCCAGCGCGTTCCGCAGGGTCTGCTGATAGTTGGTGAAAAGGGCCGAGATCTGCTGGATCAGGTTGGCCTCTTCGACGGTATTATCAGATGTTTTAGCCTTTTCCAGCAACGCAATGAACTCATTCTGCTTTTCCTGGAGCGCTGCGATCCGTTCCGGACTGCGATCGAAAAGATAAGTCAGCGAAGCCGCCCGTATCTCGAAAAGTGACAGGTTCAGGTCCTTTGCTGTACGCACGCTGCTGATATTTTGCTCGATCAGCAGGCTGGTCTCATCCTGGAGCTTATATATGTAAGATATGATCAAAAAACCGCCTGCCAGGATCACCGCTATGGTGACCAGCGCCCAGACGATCATCTGGTAACTGATATGGAATCTCATCCTCAAACGGCGCATCGTTGTTTGTTTCGATAAAATTAATAAAAGATGACAATACCCTTGAAATTACAAGCACCAAATTCCAAATTCCAAACAAATTCCAAACTACAAATTTCAAACAGAATACCTGATAACCAATACCTAATACCTAATACCCAACACCCAGCAAATAAACCAACGAACTTGACCTTCCTGGCCAGAGTATACTTTCAATGTAAGCCAGTTTCCCGATGACCATGCCCCTGATCATGTAAAACCGGCTACCCCTGTATTTTTCACTCAGCATGGAATTGTAAAACGGATCCAAAGGCAATCTCTTCATCTTCAAAATACTGAAGCCATGCTTTTCAGCCAGCAACTGAAATGTCTGCGGCGTAAAATGCCATAGGTGCCGGGGCACATCGTATCCCGCCCAGAATTTTTTATAATGACGGGCATCCAAAGCATTGGAATTCGGAAGGGCAATGATTATGATCCCTCCTGGTGCCAGATGTTTCCTGATCCTCTCCATTGAAAGATTAAAATCATGCAGATGCTCCAGTACATGCCACAGGGTGATCACATCGAATGGCCCGGACAGTTTCCTTTCCAGGAAAGCCTCCGGGGGGAAAATCTCCAACCCGAATTCCCTTTCAGCAAATGACTTTGCATTCTGTTCAGCCTCCACACCTGTTACATCATACCCTTTCCGCTTCATATAATCCGCGAAATACCCCGTGCCGCAACCGATATCCAGTAATTTTCCCTTATTTTTCATTTTACTGATCATCTGCCACTTCCTATGGAGCATCACTGTCCGCCCCAGGTGATACAGCCTGTTCATCAGTCCCTTTTTAATATCGGAATGAGAAATATATTCCCGGCTCTGGTAATACTTTCCCATTTCATCAGCATCCGGTGCATTTTGCGTAAACCTGAAACCACAATCGTTGCAATGCCAGATTTCAAACGCTTCCCGGGTCAGCATGAAATCATCAGTCTTCATCCAGGATGATACCTGATCAGAGTGGCATAGTGGACATAGTGTATGATTGATGGTCTGCATATCGGTTTCCGGCAATTATTGAATTATTTTTCAAATGTAGAAATCTTCGATGAATATGCCACAAAAACACTAAAACACTAAAATTTACATATGAACATCGGTGTACTTTAAAATATAAAATAATTTTTCTTATTTTAGTCCCCTGAAAAGCATCACCGCCTTTCATTCAAAATTCAACATTCAAAATTCAAAATTTCTATGAATTACCCCAAAAAAGTAACCATCGGAGATATCACCGTACGAGACGGTTTCCAGCATGAAGAAAAATTCATCCCGACCGAGGCCAAGCTGTGGCTGGCGGAGGAGTTGCTGCTTTGCGGCTTCAGGCATATTGAACTGACGAACCTGGGCAACCCGAAGGGGATGCCGCAGTTTAAGGATGCCGACGAGCTGTTCAAGAAGCTCCGGGCCAGTAAACGTGTAAAACACCTGCTGCCTGAGGTGAAGGTAACGGCCATCACCATCCGCGAGCGGGCCATCGAGCGGGCCATTGCAGGCCGCAAAGAGGGTTGGGGGCCTGACCGGATCCTGTGCATGGTATCGACCAGTGAGTCGCACCAGAAAACCAATTCAGGGCTTTCCATCGAAGAATATTTCAAGATGTGCGAGGAGTGGATCCCTAAGGCGCTGGATGCGGGCATGAAGGTGAACGGCACTGTCAGCACCATCTGGGGCTGTCCGATCGAAGGACCGACCGATATGCGCAAGGCGATCGACTTCACAAAGCGCTGGTTCGACATTGGCGCCTCCGATGTGGAGCACGCCGACCACGACGGGTCGGCCTCGCCCGACCGCGTTTACCGCTATTTCTCCATGCTCATGGATGCATTCTCTGCGCCCGACAAGCACATCGTCCATTTCCACACCACCCGCGGCTGGGGGATGGCGAACGTGCTGGCCGCGCTCCAGACAGGCATGACCAATTACGAATCGACCATGGGCGCTATCGGCGGGCAGCCGGCCAACTTCGTGGATGGCGTCCCCGTTTCCGGTACCGGAGATTACTATTACAAAGACCCCGAAATCGTCGGCCTGGTCAGCACCGAAGACATGGTGGTGATGATGGATGAAATGGGCATTGACACCGGGATTGACATCGACCGGATGCTGGAAGTCGGGCAAATGGTGGAACGGATCGTGGGCAGAAGGCTCAGGTCGGAGACAATCCGCAATGGCCGCATCCCGAAATACATGAAATAAAAATTTTGAATTTTGAGTGTTGAATTTTGAATGATGTAGGTGTCATTCTATTTAATACTTTGTTGTGTGGTTTTCACGATCTTTGTGAGGATATTTATGATATCATCAACATCAGTAATTAACTTTTCAAAATCATAATCTTTCACGAATTGGTCCTCTTTTAATAGCCTTAACCAATATTTTGCCTCTCTGGCTTCCTTTGAAGCAATACTCATTTTCAAAGCAAAGTCCTTCCTGCTGGATGCAGCGCCAGCTTCTTCAACATTAGCTCCGATACTGGTTGCACTTCTGAGGAGCTGTTTGGAGATGATGTATTCTCTCTGGTTAGCAAGCAATTTGTACAATTGCAGAATGTCAAGGGAGAAATTAAAAGTTTTAATAACAATGATATTTTCTTTCATAGTGAATTAATTTAATTTTACATCTTAATCCGGTTTTCAGGCAATATATACCCGGTGTGTTAATAATTTCCCGAATTCAAAATTCAAAATTCAAAATTCAAAATTGATAAAGATCATCGAAACCCCAAGAGATGCCTTCCAGGGCATTCAGCAGTTCATTCCCACCGAAAAGAAGATCCGGATCATCAACCTGTTGCTGAAAGCCGGTTTTGACACGGTCGAGGTGGGCAGTTTCGTTTCGGCGAAGCTCATCCCCCAGATGGCCGACACCTCCCGGGTATTGCGCGGGCTGGACAAATCGGGCAGCAGCTCCCGCATCATGGTGTTGGTGGTGAACAAACGCGGTGCCCAGCGAGCAGTAAAACTGGGCACACCCAATTGCCAGCCCAAACACCCCCACCCGTCACTCAACACCCAACACTCAACACTCAACACTCAAGTCGACGACCTCCTCTTCCCCTTCTCCGTTTCTCCCACTTTCCTTAAGCGCAACCTGAACGCCAGCGTTGACCGTGCCAAAGGGATCATCCGGGATTTAACGGAGATCTGCGCGCTGCATCACAAAAGGCTTATCGTGTACCTTTCGATGTCGTTCGGCAACCCTTACGGCGACAGGTGGGATCCCGGTATCGTGGAGGAATACGCCGGCTACCTTTACGAAATGGGCCACCGGGTCATTCCGCTGTCGGATATCCTCGGGGAGGTGACGCCGGATGCCATTACTGAAGTTTATACCCGCGTCATCAAAGCGTTTCCGGATGCCGAGTTCGGGTTTCACCTGCACTCGCGGCCGGGGGGCGAATACGAGCGGATCGATGCCGCCTGGAAAGCGGGCGTGAGGCGTTTCGACACCGTCACCGGCGGCTTCGGCGGCTGTCCGATGGCTGACGACCACATGGTGGGCAATCTGAATACCTTCGCGCTGATTGATTATTGCGAGAAAAACGGCATCGTACACGGGCTGGATGTTGATGTGCTGAGGGAGGCATGGGGGCATGGGGGCATGGAGGCATGGAGGCATGGGGGCATGGGGGCATGAGGGCATGGAGGCATGGAGGCATGGGGCGTAGGGTAATGATGCTTTTTTACCAGCCGAGGCCGTAGTCTTCGCCGTGGTGGCTGGAACCGCCCCAGAAACTGCCGTTCTTCCGGTCGAAGTATATCGCGTTCACCGGGCCGCTGGTCCGCTCCCGGAAAGAAAGACTGTATCCCATTTTCTTCAGATCTTTCTGGATCCAGGCCGGTACCTGGATGTTCAGGACAAGTGATCCGGGCCTCTTCCCATGGTCGCCGAAACTGGAGAACATCTGGTGGCTGATGAACCCCGGGGCTTCGCAGGCTTCCTGCACCGTCATGTCAAATTCTACCATGTTCAGGAAAAACTGGAGAAGCAACTGATCCTGCTCATCGCCGCCCTGCTTGGCAAAGGCCAGGTAAGGTTTGCCATCCTTTAAGGCCATGCCGGGGGTGAGGGTTACCCGCGGACGTTTTCCGGGCGCTACAACGTTAAACGGGTTCTCTTTCTCATCCAGCACGAAACTCTGCATCCGCTGGCTCATGCCAATGCCGGTATTGCCTGCGATGCACGCCGGGATCCATCCTCCGCTGGGCGTTACCGACACCACCCAACCCTCCTGGTCGGCAGCAACGATCGATGTGGTGCCGGTAGAAAAATCGCGGAAAAA
>JAWOHY010000262.1:0-6659 GCA_046484945.1 Bacteroidales bacterium | reverse complement strand
CTGGCTTTCAATATTATAACAAAATCCGTGTTTTTCCCGAACCGCCATGTTGAGTCGTGAGTTCAAACCAGGCCCCCCAAGAATGTTGTTCAGCAGAACCATTGATGTTTTGTTTTTATGGTCCACATTATAAGCAACATTTCCAATAACACAATGGACCTGGTGATTTCGCCGTTTTACAGCCCTGGTTTCGGGGTGATAGGAATTGAATAATTTACGGGGTATAGCCCTGCTGCTGGCAGGGAAATGCCCGAAATACCTTTCGGCAAGGCGGATCAGTTTTCCAAATTCAATATTTCCAACCGATGATATGACCATTTCACTGGTAGTATAATTCTTCTGTAAAAACCTGAAGATACTTTCCCGGTTAAACTTCTTCAGATGCTTTGGCGTACCAAGAATATTGGCTCCCAGTGAATGGCCCTTGAAGATCACTTCATCAAAATCATCCATGATCTGTTCGCCCGGATTATCCTTGTAGGAATTGATTTCATCGATCACGACATCCTTTTCCTTTCGAATTTCCCTTTCCGGGAATACCGAATGAAATACAATATCAGAAATCAGGTCCATACAACGTGCATAATGCAGATTCATGAACGACGCGTATATACATGTGTCTTCTTTGCTTGTATATGCATTGATTTCACCTCCCACATTTTCCATATGACTGAGGATATGATGTGCCTTTCTTTTCTGGGTACCTTTGAAAATCAGATGTTCGATGAAATGGGCAAGGCCCTGCTCATGGGCTTCTTCATCACGAGAACCGGCATTGATAGTAAGTCCGAAATGGGCCACATAGGATGAGACCGGTTTGTGCACAAGCCTGATTCCATTGGATAAAAGGTGGTGAAAATACTGCATATCTTTCGGGTGATTTTCCGCAATCTAATACTAAAGAGAATTATCGGTAAATCTGGTTGGTTTATTTCAGGGAAGCAAATTTCATTTTATACCCGGGTTTTACAACTCCTTTAACAATATTGTTTATTTTCCCTTTGATGAGTCTTCTTTTGAGAGGCGATATTCGATCGATCATCACGATGCCTTCAATGTGGTCATACTCGTGTTGTATTATCCTTGCAGCAAGACCATCATACTCTTCTTCGTGGGATTCGAAGTTTTCATCCAGGTATTGTATTTTAATTTTAGATTTACGATAAATATCCTCACGTAAATCGGGAAAACTAAGACACCCTTCGTTGAACAACCATTCCTGGCCACTTTGCTCAACAATCCGGGCATTGATAAATACCTTCTTAAAATCCTTTAATGCTTCTTCATCTTCTTCGAATGGGCTGGCATCAACAATAAAGATCCTGATGGGTAAACCAATCTGTGGTGCTGCCAATCCCACCCCCTGGGCATTATGCATGGTCTCCCACATATTTTCCAGCAAGGAAGGGAGTTCCGGGTAATCTTTCTCAATATCGCGGGCCCTGGTTTTCAGCACAGGATCACCGTATGCAACGATAGGAAGTATCATTATGTGATTTGAAATTTTGTATTCAGTTTTCTTTATGGAAGTTTTTATGAGCGATATGTTCCATATACGATTGCAAAATCAGGGTGGCACTTATAGTATCCACTAATGCTTTATTCTGTCTGGCCTTTTTTTTTTGAGCATAGGTGGACTAGACAGGTTCAACCCTCTGTATTCATGGATAATTCTTTCCACCAGGCGACCATCTTCTTCCATGATAAAAGCGTCATAAGGACTGGATACCAGCAGAATCTCGTTAACCTTATGGGCCATGAGCTGATGAAAAATTTTAAAGGAAAGCTCAAAATCATCCATATTGATCTCACATGGCATATTCATAAGCAGCCTCATCAGTGAGTTATAGTCACATCAAGTCCCTATTCCCTGGACTTTTCGATGCTTTCCGAAGCCAGGAAACTCACCTGGCGGTGCCATTTGCCGGCATGAGCATCGCCCACAAGACCGTGGTCCCTGGACACAAATGCCTCATTAACCGGTGTCTTGCGGGTTCCTTTTTTTTTGCTGACAGCGATGGATACAATCTTCATTCTGCATTTCCTTTTCGGGTTGACGTTATCAACAAAGCTAATATATGTCCTGCATTAAGATTATCAAACTCAAATGAAATGATAATTTTATTCATTTCAATTAAACACGGATTGACGCTTCTAGGTCTATGTCGTATATATCTATATACAATACGTCAATTTTCCAGGAGGTAACTATGAATACCAAATTGACACTGCGGATGGATAATGACTTAATTAAATCAGCAAAAGAACACTCTGCAAAAACAGGTAAATCCGTTTCGCGTATCGTCTCAGATTTATTTGAAATTATAAAAAATGAAAACTTAAAAAAGGAATATCCACTCACGCCAACGGTGAGAACTCTTAAGGGAGTTCTTAAGGGAAAGCTGGTAGATGAGAAAGAATATCACAAATATTTAGAAGAAAAATATTTATGAAAACCTTATTTGACACCAATGTCATTCTGGATGTTCTTTTGGACAGAACGCCCTTTTCTGATGATGCATCTTTCCTGTTGTCTAAAGTAGAAAAGTCTGAAATTATAGGGTATATTTGCGCTACGACTGTTACAACTATTTATTATCTCGCCACCAAAGCACTTGGCGCCAAAGCTGCTTCCTGCCATATCCGATCCCTTCTCTCCCTTTTCGTCATAGCTCCTGTTAATCGTGTGGTGCTTGAAAATGCTCTATTATCAAAATTTGAAGATTTCGAAGATGCAGTCCTTCATGAAGCAGCTCGCCATGCCGGTGCTAATTATATTGTGACAAGAAACTTATCAGATTTTAAAGAATCAAAACTTCCGGTATTCGAACCACGAGAATTTATTAACAACATCGAATCATTGAAACCGGTGGTGTCATACCGTACATAACTGAGTCCGGACCAGTTGCCATGCTGAACAAAAACTCTGTTAATGACTTTTTCAACACCCATTCTCTTAAGCATCGCAATGATAAGCGGTATCGTGTCAACTCTTTGTATCTTCTGCGCCATCATTTTAACCGATGTCAACTCGTTATAACTTGACTTAATGTTTAGCAACATCGGGGTTCAGTTTTCTTATTGCAGTTGCCGCCATGGTTGTCATGGCCGGGCCGATATCAGAAAGATACCGTAGGTAGCCCGCAAGTTGGGTAAAAACTTAATCATTCGCCCCTGACGGTCTTCGGAATGGGTATTGATGGCGGCTTCTTTGAGGATATTAAAACCGACATTACGGATAAATCTACGAAAGTCTTTGATGGTGATAACCCTGATGTTGGGCGTGTTGTACCATTCATAGGGCAGTTGCTTGGAAATAGGCGCATAACCGGATAACAGCAGTTGCAGGCGGATTCCCCAATGACTGAAATTTGGGAAGCTGACGATGGCTTTTCCTCCAATTTGAAGCATTATGCGGATCAATGTGTCGGGTTCATAAACCTGCTGAAGTGTCTGGCTCAATATGACATAATCGAAAGTGTCTGGCGGATAGTCAAGCACCTCTTCATTGATGTCGCCCTGGAGAACCGACAACCCGTTTTCGATGCATTGCAAGACTTTATTTTCATCGTGCTCGATGCCACTGCCGATCACGTTCTTGTTGCTGATTAAAAATTTCAGCAATTCGCCTTTTCCGCAGCCCAGATCGATAACTCTGGAACCGGGGTCAATCCATGAGGCTATGATCTGAAGATCATATCGCATCCTGGCATTAGTGGAATTCGTTAAAGACACGGCTCAAAAACCCTTTGATAATGTTCGACAAACGTTTGCTAGTGTAAAAAAGCATCATGGCCCCAGTCGGCTTCGATTTCGACAAAACTGACATCCAAACCATTTTTCTTCATGGCCTTGACCATTGAACGCGATTGATAGGTCGGATAAAGCCAGTCTGAGGTAAACGATATCACAAGAAATTTCGCCCTGGTCTTCGAAAACGCTTTGACCTCGGACCCGCTTCCGTGCTGTTTTTCAACATCATAATAATCAGGAGCTTTGGTGATATACAAAAACGAATTGGCATCGAAGCGGTCCACGAATTTTTTACCCTGGTAACGCAGATAACTTTCCACCTGAAAGTCAGCATCGAAATTAAACGAAAAATCACTCTTATCCTGCAGGCGACGGCCGAATTTCATGCGCATCGATTCATCGGACAGGTAGGTGAGGTGTCCGATCATGCGGGCGACTGCCAGGCCGAGATCCGGCTTGGGACCAAAATAGTAATTGCCGTTGTTCCACTTGGGATCGGCCATGATGGCCTGTCTGGCAACTTCATTAAATGCAATTGCCAGGGCGGAATGTTTGGTGGTGGTGGCCAGCGGAATCGCGGAATACACCATTTCCGGAAAGCGCAAGCACCACTCAAGAACCTGCATACCGCCGATGGATCCGCCAATGACACAGAGTATTTTCCTTATTCCCAGATGGTCCATAAGCGCTTTCTGGGCGTTGACCATATCGCCGATGGTAACTACAGGAAAATCGAGCCCATAGGGTAAAACGGTCCTGGGACTGATCGTACAGGGTCCGGTAGAACCCATGCAACTGCCGATAACATTTGAGCAGATAACAAAATATTTATTCGTATCGATTCCCTTGCCTGGTCCAACCATATTGTCCCACCAGCCGGGTTTTTCGTCACCCGCTCTGTAGTAGCCGGCCACATGGGAATCGCCGGACAAGGCGTGTAAAATCAAAATGGCATTGCTATTGTCGGCATTCAACACACCGCATGTCTCATAGGCAATGGCAACGGGGCCCAGCCTCGCGCCGCTTTCAAGTATCATTTCATTGGGCGGCTCGGCAAAGCTGTGGAATTTTCTCTCCACGATTCCCACCGAAATGCGATCATTGTCGTGTTCAATATATTCGTTCATAATTTCCCTGATTATATCTTTGAAAACCCCTGCTCAAGGTCTGCAATAATATCGTCCACATGCTCGATACCGATAGACAGGCGGACAAGATCCGGGGTGAGGCCGCCGGCTTTTTGCTGTGCTTCGCTTAACTGGGAGTGGGTTGTGCTTGAAGGATGGATCACCAGGCTTTTTGCATCACCCACATTGGCCAGATGTGAGATGAGTTTCAGGTTATCCACATTTTTTTTTCCTTCATCAAGGCCTCCCGCAATCCCGAATACAACCATCCCGCCGAAACCGTTTTTTAAATATTTTTTGGCCGCCGGATAGGATGGATCACTTTCCATCCCCGGATATCGCACCCAATTCACCTTGGGATGGGTTTTCAGGTATTGTGCCACCTTTATGGCATTTTCGCAGTGACGTTGCATGCGAAGAGGCAAAGTTTCGAGACCCTGCAAAAAAATCCAGGCATTATCCGGTGAAATGCAGGCACCAAGATTTCGCAAGGGCACAAGCCGCATTCTCATGATGAAAGCCAGATGGTTGAGGTCACCCAGGTCGTGGGCATAGCGCAGGTCATGGTAACCGGGATCGGGCTGGTTATAAAGATTAAACCTTGGATCTTTCCAGTTAAATTTTCCGGAATCAATCACAATGCCGCCGATGCCGGTGCCATGCCCCCCCATCCATTTGGTGAGCGAGTTGACCACGATGTCATCGCCATGCTCGATACTTCTGAGCAGATATGGTGTTGTGAAGGTGGCATCCACAATCAAAGGAAGACAATGTTTTCGGGCAACTTCGGCCACAGAGCCGATATCGGTAAATTCGAGAAGCGGATTGCCGATGGTTTCAATAAAGATCGCCCGGGTCTTTTCTGTTATCGCCTGTTTGAAATTTTGCGGATTTCGGGGATCGACAAATTTCACTCGGATCCCGAACTGGGGAAGGATACAATCAAACATGGTGTAAGTGCCGCCGTAAAGGTTGTTGGCCGATACAATCTCATCGCCTGCGCTACAGATGTTAATGATGGAATAGTAAATTGACGAGGTTCCGGAAGCAAGCGCCAGTGCCGCCGCTCCTCCCTCAAGGGCAGCCACCCTCTGTTATAGGATATCCTGAGTAGGGTTCATTATTCGGGTATAAATATTGCCCGGCTCTTTTAAACCAAAAAGATTTGCAGCATGCTCGGTGCTTTTAAATACGTATGATGCGGTTCTGTGAATTGGAACGGCTCTGGCATTGGTTGTTGGATCAGGTTGTTGCCCTGCATGCAGACATAAGGTTTCAAATTTATAAGGACTGCTCATGATCACCTCCTTATCAGGTTTTTAATGAATTATAGTAATACTGCGCTGTGAAAAAGAAAGCGTTTATTTGGAAACCGTTTATCTGACAGCCATGAATTCCGTCGGAAGGAAAGTGTAACTTTTTCATGATGTCTTGCTTTTTTAAGCATTAGCGATAATATTATCCAATATACAAAGAAAAAGCAATGTTACGAAAAAAAAAGGGGGAACGTCAAAAGATGAAAAATCTGATCAAAATTTTCGGATTAGTGGCGGTCGTTCTGGTTGTGGTGGCAGGTGCTGTCCTGATTGCCGCAAAGTTTCTGATCACTCCTGAAAGGGTTCGCCAGGTGGTGATTCCCATGGCCGAAGAGCAATTAAACAGGCCGGTTTCAATCGGAGATATCAACGTGCGCATTTTTTCAGGCATCGTGATCTCCGATTTCACGATCGGGTCCAAAGATGATATAAAAGATTTCGTGTCTGCGCAATCCCTGGTATT
>JAWOHY010000238.1:0-7935 GCA_046484945.1 Bacteroidales bacterium | reverse complement strand
ATGTACCATATCCACCAAAAACGGTAAAATACTACAACGGCGCGAACACGCCCAATTAATTGAAAATAATAGAGTTAGAATAGAGTCCGATAAAACAACTTATAAAAAGCGCCAGGCCATCAATTCTTCGGTCAGCAGGCCGTGCGCAAAACCAATCTCATACGGGGATCCTTCCAGGTACATCTCCCACCACCCTTCGCGGCTTTTTCGCAACCAGCCGTTCTCGCAGATGAAGCTGCTGTCGTTCAGTGCGACACGAACCAGTTCTTTTCTTTCGGATGCCGGGATCTCCGGCTCACGGACCACTGTAGAAATCCTGTAAAATACCCACAGCGCCAACAGTAGCGCCGCCAGAGCTGCCAGTATGTACGCAAGAATCCTTATTACCCTTTTCTTACACATGGATGATTTTGTTGACCAGGTACCTGAACCCGGTGAATTCAGCGCAGGTAATCACGGCATTGATCGTGGTGCCCAGGACGCCGTGGATATTTAAGTTCTGCCCTGTGAAGAACAGGTTGGGGATTTTCGTACGCGGCAGGATGATGGACCTGGCCGGGTTTTCGCAATCCTTCAGGACCCCGTACCCGCTCCCATGCGCCGTGCCGGTGAAATCGGTGAAAGTCAGCGGAGTGGAAACATAATGCTTTTCTATCCCGTTCCTGATCCCGGGGTATCGCTTTTCCACGGCATTCAGCAACCGTTGAGCTGCCATCTCACGGAAATCATAATAACCCTGCCCCCGCTGATCGGGCGCCAAACCATCCCATTGCTTATATTCATCGTATTTCATAAAACTCAGTATGCTGGCCGTTGGTGTAAAACCAGGGTTTTCTTCATAAAACGGCGTATAGACCAGGTAAGTCTGCGGCCATTGATCATCCGGCAGCAAATCCCGGAAATAATCATCGCTGAAATAATGAAAGTGATTATAGTTAAGATATGGGAAGAAGTCCTTTTTAAAAACCAGGTAAAGGGTGAAAAAACCGGCTGTGTTTTCCATGCTTTCGATGCGCTGCCGGAAGACCCGGCGGATGCGATCGTGCGGAATCAGTTGCATGGTTGCCGCCGGGTGCAGGTTGGAAATAAAATGCTTCCCGGCGAATCTCCGGCCATCCTTCAATAATGCCGCAGAGATTTTATCTCCATCAAACTCAAACCGGTCGACCTGTGCATCGGTAATGATGGTTCCGCCGGCATCGGTGAAGGCTTCGAGCAATGCGCCGGCCAGTTTGTCGCTTCCGCTGTTGATGCGCCAGGCGCTGTTCACAAAGGAGTTCCGGATGCAGGCATGCAGGTAAAAGGGGGTGCGCATGGCAGCCCCGTGGTAGATGCTGTTCGCCCCGGCCAGAATGGACTGTAATCGCTCATCTTTAGTGAGTGAGCGAAGAAATGCCATGGTACACCGGTTGAGCTGATGGGGGTCCATGTTATAGGAAAAGGCATTTTCAAGGTGGTACAGCGGGATGCCTTTGATCGCTTCACTTATATTATCCACATAATGTGATATGGCTTCTCTTTCCTCCGGGAATTGACGGATCAGCGTTTGGCTGAAGTTTTCCCAGCCCATGGCATGCCGGTACACTGTATCGTCATCCCCGACCGTGATCCTTTCATAGCCTGTATCGTCCATTTTTTTCAACGGGATCTTGCCGGCAATCCCGATGTATTTGAACAAGCGGTGCAGCGTCTGCCCTTCGTCCATGCTGCCGATGTAATGCAGCCCGGTGCTGAACTTATGACCATCACGGGTGAAGCTTTGCAGGTTTCCCCCGGCCTGGTGGTTTTTCTCCAGGATGCAGACAGAATATCCCTCTTTCGCCAGGATGATCCCGCTCACCAGGCCCCCGAGGCCGCCACCAACGATAATTAGTTCAGAGTTCAAAGTTCAGGGTTCAAAGTTTAGTTTTTAGTTTATAGTTTTTAGTTTATCTCTTTTCACTTTTCACTATTCACTTTTCTCTTTTCTCTTTTCACTTTTCTCTTTTCTCTGGCATATGTAAACCAGGTTTGATGTCATCTTTGTTTCATCAACGATTGTAACCTTCATGCCTTTCCTTTCCATGATATCCAGTATCTTTTCCCTGCTGGTGAAATACAATTTCCTGCTTCCTTTCCGGGTCTGGTTGAAGCCAATCCGCGTGCTGAAAAACTCCGATATTTTTGTCCCGAGGTGTTTCCCTTTCATTTTCCGGTCGGCGTCGCGGATTATGATCACACCGCCCTCTTCCAGCTTATCGACGCAGTTGATCAGCAATCTTTCCTGTTCTTCCTCAGGGAAATAGTGCAGTACATCGGCCAGGATGAAGGCACGGCTTTTCGGCAGTGTCATTTCCAGCGCATCACCGCAGATAAAATGCAACCTGTCGGTCTTAGCGGGACAATGGCTGGCCGTTTCGATCTTGTCCCTGTCATAATCGATGCCGGTGATTTTCCTTCCGGATGAGAGAAAAGCCAGCATGTATGCCATAAAACCGTAGCCACAGCCGATGTCGGTAATGAGTCCTTCTTTTGGAAGATTTTCGTGGAAAAGCGTATAATTATTCTCAAGCCTGAGTTTGATCCGGAGGTACCATTCCAGCACCGGTCCGCGGTAGATGTAATTTTTGATCAGCCTGCCCCTGAAATATTCAGGTGTCTCAGCCATTTGGGCCACTTTCCGGTACTCATCCGCCATGTATCGCCTGAAATTCCTGGATACATCCAGCAGGTCTTCACCAAGACGGGCATCGTCATATTTAATCCTGGGCAGGAATTTGATGGTCGCTTTTCCAACCCTCAGGAAATATTCTCCTTTGGAATAGGCATGTCCCGAACCATGAATGATGACGGGTAGGATATCTGTTTTCAGTTCCCTGGCCAGGTAGAACGCTCCCTTGTGGAATCGCTGGATCCTTCCGTCGGGCGACCGGGTGCCTTCCGGGAAGATCAGCACGGAATAACCTTGTTCAAAATTTTCACGCAGCTTCGGCGCCAGGGACTCCATCCCTTCCGATACGGCGAAAAATTCCGCCATACGCACCAGCGGTCCGAAGAACCTGTTTCCCTGGACCCGGTCGTTGGTCAGTTCCAGCAGTTTGGGATGCAACATCAGCATCAAAGCGATGTCGACGTGCGACTGGTGGTTGGCAATGAGCACCGCCGGTTTTCTGAGATCTTTCGGGTCACGGTTGATGATGGCTTTCGGTGAGATGAAATTGGAATAGATCAACCCCCGGGTGGAGAGCATCATTCCATAATGGAACCAGTCCTTTAAAATGCCCTTTTTTGCCCGCAGTAATTTGAAGACAATGATACCATATATCAGCAGCAGGATGTTTCCGATGATGAAGATCAGCAAGGATTGGATGGAAAAGCAGAAATCGAGGAACGTCACTGGAACGGGCCTTTTGCGGTCTTTCATATAGACGAGCCAGCGGAAAAGGACCGGTGCCATCACCCAGGTGATGAGCCAGACGGAAAACACCCCGACGATGGCTGCCTGTGCCATGGAATTCATGGCAGGATGACGGGCGAAAATGAGGGCACCCAGGCCTGCAAGGGTAGTGATTGCCGCCAAAATAATGGAGGCCCTGTAGGAGTGAAGCGTATTCCGGCCGAACTGGTATTGCTGCTGCAGCCCCTGCATGGTGAAAATGCCGTAGTCGATGCCCAGGCCAAAGACAAAGGAGGTGATGACGATATTGAAGATATTCAGCTTAATGCCCAATAGCGCCATCAATCCGAGTGTCCATATCCAACTGATAAACAGGGGGATAAAGGTGATGATGGCCAGCTCGATCCGGCCGAAGGAGAGCAACAGGATCAGGAAGACCAGCGACAGCGACAGGATAACCAGCCGGTTGAAGTCCTCGCTGAGGAGACGGATGAAGGTGCTGGTCAGGAATTGCTTATCGAATACGAAGATATTGTCTTGATTTTCCAACCGGTTGTAAACGGCTGGTTTATCTTCCTGCTTAACTTTCAGGATGGTAACGACAGCCGTCAGGTTGCTGTCGGTGATCAGGAAGGGCTCCAGGATGGTCTTGCCAAGGATTTCAAATTCACTGATGGCTTTGGGTTCAAATTCCCGGTCGAGCCAGGCATAGAAATCATTGAAAGTATTTTGTTTAAATCCCAGCGCAGCGGCTTCCTGTTCGATCACATCTTTCACCAGTTCTTTCCTGTCCTCCCAGAATGCATTCCAGCGGACGATCCGCTCCTGCTGGACCGCTTCAGGAACCAGCAGGTTGATGGCTGAGAACTCTTTTTTCACCAGGCCCTCTTCCATCAGGCTGTTGATTTCGGTCTGCAGAATTTCTTTACTCCGGATGGCCCCGTCGAGGTTTTCTCCGGACGACATGACATATACGGATCGCAGGGTATATTCACTGATCCGGTCGAGCACCGCTTCGTTTTCCTGCAGTTCGTCGCTCACATAGCTCATCCGGCTCATATCGCTTTCAAACTTCACTTTTCCTGCGAAGAAAATGAGGATGATGGTAAGCAGCAGTATTCCCGACCTGAGGTACCGGTTATTTTCAGGCTTCGAAGAGGCCAGTTTCCTGATCCCGCGGGAGATAAAGCTATAGCGGGGCAATTTCCGGGTAAAGAGGTGTGCCAGTTGCGGGAGGATGACCAGGGTAAAGACGGCTGCGCCCAGCGCGCTGCACCCGGCGAAGAAGCCGAGGTCGCGGATGGCTTCCGACCGCACCAGCAGCAAACTGAAGAATGCGCCTGCCGTGGTGAGGCTGCTGAGGATGATGGGTTTGGACAGGTCGCGGATGGTGGTGCGCACATCCCCTTCGTCACGGACATGGTTCAGGAAGTGCAGGGCATAGTCGATGGAGATGCCCAGCAGCACTGCGCCGAATCCCAGTGAGATAGCCGATATTTCGCCTTTGAACAGGAACAGCATCGCCAGGGAGAATGCGCCCCCCAGGACGGCCGGCAGGAATATCGCCAGGAACACCAGGCCATTGCGAAAGTAAATGGTAATGAAAAGGAAGAGGAAGATCATGGCCAGGCCGACGGTGAGGTAAATGTCGCGCTGTATCTGGCTGGCATTGCCGACCGATACGGCAGCCGTACCGAACCATCCGGTTTTTATGGCAGGGGAGTGGTTTGCCATGATATTTTCCGTGATCTCTTCAAGCTTTTTGAGCATGACGGCGTTTTCCCTTGTTTCCGTTCCCGGGTGGGCAGGTTTCAGGAAGATCATCAGGTGCTTCAGGTCGGCTGAAAAAAGATATCCCTGGTAGATGCGGTAGCTTTCGTCTTCCTGCAGGGCGTTGAGTTTTTCCAGGGCGGGCGCGGTGAGCCCCAGCGGATCCCGGGTGATGTAGTCCTTCATCGAAAACCCGGCCGGCGTCAGCAGGGAACGGTAGTTTTTCCGCATGGCCTCGCGGATGTGTTCCGGGTCGGTCAGGGACTCCATCCTCCGGAAATCTTCTTCGTCCAAAAAAATCGGAAGGTTGTTGTAAAACTCATCGTAAACCTGGCGGGCGGCCGTATCGGTCACATCCAAACGAACCGTACTGACATAGGCCGGCATCAGTTGTATCCTGACCGTTTCGGCCCATTCCCGGCTGAAACGGATCAGCTCTTCGGGAGAGGCGTTGGTATCGCCGGCAGCGGTGATAAAAACAACGAGCTGGTCGGAGAAGGCCGAATGGCTGAACAGGCGGGAGAATTGCTCCACCTTTTCATTGGCCGGCACTACCTTGAAGATATCTTCGGTGAAGCGCAGCCGGCCGGCCAGGAAAACGAGCACGGCAATGACGAGCACAACAAGCAGGGAAAACAGCCATTTGTTCTTCCTGGAATATTCGTACCATATCGAAAAAAATCCTCCCATCGCGGCCTCAAAAATACGCTACTTTCTGTTCTCAGCCGGAATGATTTTGCCCTGCAGAATTTTCGGGATCCGAACCCCCGGTCCGTTTTCTTCTGAAAACAAGCAGTACGATATACGTTGATAATCCGCTGACAATGGCCATGGCGGCTGCCAGGACAAAGGCCCCGAGGATATATTGCAGCAGGTTATCCCTTACCACTTCAAAGGTGATGTTCTTTGAGAATAAGAGGTCGGCGTGCTGATTCAGCAACAGGCCGCCCGTTTTGTAACTCCCCCAAAGGATCAGCGGGATCATCGGAGGGATGCTGATATTCACCGCCACCAGGGTGATCATTTTATTGAGCCTGAAGACGAATGCCAGGAAGATGGAAACAGCGGTCTGCCAGCCCCAGACGGGGGCGATGCCCCAGAAAATTCCGTGTGCCACCGAGAGGGCCTTGGTCAGGTTCGACTCTTTTGGGTTGAACAGTTCGTTGCGGATGAATTTCCGGATGTTCTCCCGGTTGAGGTTTCTCACGAACCGAAAGGGCCATACGATAAACAGGGCGATGAGTGTCAGGAAAGTGTTCAGCAGGCTGATGCGGGCAAAATCGGTAACGGGCCTGAAATGCGAAACCCTCTCTTTTTTGGGGGGATAGACCACACTGACCGGAACGGTGACGAGTGGGATGCCTTTCCATGCCGATCTCACCAGCACTTCGATCTCGAACTCAAAGCGCCGGGTGATGAATCGCGTTTTTTCCAGTTTTTCAATAGGGTAAAGGCGATAACCCGATTGGGTGTCGGGGAGTTTGTAGCCCGTTTCGACCCATGTCCAGAAGTTGGAGAAACGGTTCCCGAAGGTGGTCCCTCGCGGGATGCCATCCTGGTTGAGGTTCCGGGCCCCGATGATCAGTGAATCCGGTTCCGCTTCGATCTTTTCGATGAACCGGGGGAGGTCATGCGGACTGTGCTGCCCGTCGGAGTCGATAGTGATCGCATACCGGTATCCTCTCTTCAGCGCCTCGCGGAAGCCTTTCCTTATCGCAAACCCCTTGCCCTTGTTCCTTGTCAGGCTGATAGTGATGATCTCCGGGAATTTTTGCAGGATTGACCGGGTGCGGTCTGTCGAGCCATCGTTGATAACAATGATATTTCCGGTGTAAGTCAGTACTTTCCGGACCAACTCCTCCAGCGTACCGGCATTGTTGTAGGTAGGGATGATGACACAGCATCCCGGCGTGTTAAACTGTTCGCTCAGGTTCGTTTCGGGCATAACTGGGAGCCGGGATTAAAAAAATGTCATTCAGCAGTGGTCATGACCTGTTCTGCCGCCTCATCGGCCCATTCGCAGATATCCTCCACCTGCTTTTCATTCAGAACGGCCTTGCTGTGCATAATGACAAACCCTTTCAGCGGCATCTCCCCGGAAACGATCTCGTCACATATCGCCGTGAGCAGTGAAATCCGGGTTCTCCTGTCGTAGTTCCCCCATTCGGAAAAATTCAGCTTTTCCTTTCCCTGCCGGATATGGCGTGCCAGCATCCAGGAAACCGGTGCGAACCGGTTGTAAAAAGGATAACGCGTCCGGTTGGAATGGCAATCGTAACAGGCGTTCACAATATCACGCTTTACGGCGGAAGACATATCCAGGTGAAAAATGATATCATCCATCGGGTTGACAATGTGGTCGTTCTTCTCCGGCGGGAAAAACTGAATGATCACCAGGAAAGCGATAACCGCCAGTAAAAGGATCTTCAGAATCTTTTTCATTCGCCCATGATTTTATCGATTTCCTCTTCGGTCCACTTACAGAGAAGCTCTTTCTGTGCTTTGTCCAATGCGCGGTCAGGGTTTTTGGACAGGTAACGCGAAGGGGGCATTTCGCCTTCGTTAAGGGTTTTGCATATGTCATCCAACCTGGCGATCTTTCGCGCATTCGACAGGTCGTTCCACTTTGAGAAATTCAGTTTTGTTTTTGCCTTGGCATTTTTGCTTGAATTGATATGGCAATCGTAGCATGAATGCTCCAGCAATTTGGCTACATCTTGCGGAAATCCCAGCGAAAGCTCCTCCTGGGGGGGATTACCTGTCGAAGCTGCAATTTTACAAGAAGGATA
>JAWOHY010000237.1:0-8709 GCA_046484945.1 Bacteroidales bacterium | reverse complement strand
ATCAGGAACCAGACAAACACCGGTGCCCCGAGGATGGCGGTCAACAGCCCGACCGGTATCTCTACCGGGGCGGCAACCGTTCTGGCCACGATGTCGATTGCCACCACCATGGCCTTATAAGTCAAGTCTGAGTCAGTAAGACCTGCATACTTTTGCTTGAGCTTCCCTTTTAGCTCATTCCAGTTTCCTTTAATTTCCAATTTGTCCATAACTGTTTTTTTTAATTTTAATGTGTACTTTGAACTCTAGGCATTTTATTAAGAAAACACTGTGCCATAAACACTGTCTAATGATAATTTATACGATAGTTATCTTTAGGTGCAGCAATTAATCGGCTATATTGATTAAAAACTCAGCCTGGCTGAAAGTAAGCATGTCTGCGAGTGCGGATTAATTTCTACAATACAGTAGACTTTATGTTACACAGCTTAACTTGTTTTACCACTCACATTATCCCTTTGATGAAGTTACCGGGAAACATGTGTGGTTTAAAAAATCTAATTTATAACTTTTTATTGTTATTATCGTTCAGTAGTTCATTATTTTTGAACAATACGATTTTGAAGAGAAACGTTAAAAATTTACTGCCGTATGTTAATACTGTTCAATTAAGAATGAGTTCAGCAATACCATGCTTATGAAAAAAATTGATAATGTAGAAATTGTTTTTCTTCGGATAGAGGATTACGAAGAGGTGAAGAATGCAATGATTGAGGCGTATTCAAATATGCCGGGTATTTATTGGAAGAAGGAACATTTAAGATCATTGGTTGAGAAGTTTCCGGAAGGACAGGTTGCCATAAGAGTGAATGATGAATTAGCCGGTTGCGCTCTGTCTGTTATTGTGGATTTTAGCCAGTTCGATATCAAGCATACCTATCGGCAGATCACGGGTAATTATTCATTCAGCACGCACACGCCCGACGGGGATGTTCTGTATGGAATCGATATCTTTATCAGGCCGAAGTTCCGCGGTCTCAGATTAGGGCGCCGGCTTTACGATTACCGGAAAGAACTATGTGAGCGGTTAAACCTGAAAAGTATCGTTTTTGGGGGACGTATTCCCAATTATCATAAATATTCAGACAAAATTTCTCCCAAAGAGTATATCGAGAGTGTTCGTAAAAAAGAAATTCATGACCCGGTCCTGGATTTCCAGATGTCAAATGATTTTCATCCTAAAAAAATATTACGGGGCTACCTGGAAGGTGATGAAGAGTCGAATGAATATGCTGTCTTACTCGGGTGGAACAACATATACTATGAAAAACCTGCCACCGAACAGGTAGTTGTGAAGAAGACAACCGTCAGGCTGGGTTTGATCCAATGGCAAATGAGGCTTTATCAGAACCTGGATGAGGTGATGCAACAGGTGGAATATTTTGTTGATGCAGTTTCGGGTTACCGTTCTGATTTTGCACTTTTTCCTGAATTTTTCAATGCGCCGCTGATGTCGGAGTACAATCATCTGGCAGAGCCGGAAGCCATCAGGAAACTGGCCGGATATACCGGGGAAATTGTCAACCGCTTTGCTGAACTGTCCATCTCATACAATATCAATATCATCACGGGAAGCATGCCCGAGCTGGTTGACGGCGAACTTTACAATGTGGGCTATTTGTGCAAACGTGACGGTGGAATTGAGCGGTTTGCAAAACTCCATGTTACTCCTGATGAAGTAAAGGTGTGGGGACTTCAGGGTGGAAAAAACCTGCAGACCTTTGATACCGATTGCGGAAAAATAGGGATCCTGATATGTTATGATATCGAGTTTCCTGAACTGAGCCGGATTTTGGCCCAGGAAGGCATGGACATCCTGTTCGTTCCTTTTTTAACGGATACGCAAAACGGCTATTCACGGATAAGGAACTGTGCACAGGCCAGGGCCATCGAGAATGAATGTTATGTAGCCATTGCAGGCAGTGTGGGCAATCTTCCCAAAGTCCACAACATGGATATACAATATGCCCAATCCATTGTTTTCACCCCTTGTGATTTCTCGTTTCCCACCAATGGTATCAAGGCGGAAGCCACACCCAACACAGAGATGATACTAATTGCTGATGTCGATATTGATATGCTGCGACAGTTACATCAATTCGGAAGTGTCAGGAACCTGAAAGACAGAAGAACCGACATTTATTCGATAACGCATCACAAAGTCTGAAATGACCGGAAGCTGAAGGCCGGAATGACTATTATTTCAGGATCACTTTTCTCGTTATCAATCCATCATTGCAATAAGCACGCAAAAGGTAAACGCCTTTGGCCAACCCGCCGACCGGGATCTGTATGGTTTGATTTCCGGAAAGGTTCTCATCTGATATGGATATAACCTCCTGTCCTGCCATATTTATCAGCACTACCCTGACATCCTGCCTTTTATCCAGGCTGAAGCTAAGATGCAGCCGTTCTGTGGCAGGGTTTGGGTAAAGGCTGAAGTGGCTGAAAACCTTTTCTTCCTGAACGGAGGTGACCACCGTTTCATAAGAGAGTTCCCAGCCTTCATCACGGATATCAGCATCTGTCAGCCAGGCCAGGAGTACCAGGTTTGTTTCAATTTCGATGGGATCGGGGAGGGCATTGCCCGATAAAATGGCAATGACCTGGTTCATTCCATCATAGACGATCAGACGGTCATTTTCCGTTTCGGTTGAGAACTTATTGAATGTCAGGGTATATTTTGTCGCACCGGGCACCTGGATAATCCACAGGCAGGTGGCATTATTGTTATAGTTGTATGATCCGCTGCCATCTTCCACTGTGCCGGCTGGTTCTGTAAGAAAAGTATTGCCTGAGCACCAGATGACCGGCGTAGATTTGTATTCTGCCACAAAACCGGGTGCCGTGGAGGTGCTGTTGAAGGTTACCAGCGCTTTACTATGCTGAATATCAAGCGATGAAGGTAATCCATTGCCTGTATATTCAGCCAGCAGCGAATCCTGGGTTGTTTCTCCCTGGTAAATCCGCACGGTATCTGTAGAGGCGGTATTAAATCTTTTAAAGCTCAGTGTAATAGAGGCTACGGAATCATTTTCCGATCCCGGGTTGATCAGCCAGCTGGCATTCACACCGGTCGGATAATGCTCCACAGGGCCGCTGCCATCGGTGAATGAACCGGATGGTGTTTCCAATAGGATCTGGCCTTCGGCGCCATAGGGATAATCCGTGTCAGCAGGTACGATGTCGATCACGGCTGCCTGCCAGTTGGGGAATCCGCCGGTGGTCTGCAGATTGTACCAGCCGTTGCTGGCACCGCCCCAGCCCAGGTTGAAATGGTAGTAATTGGAACCCTGGTAGCCGTCGCAAACAAAGGCGTGGCAACCCGACCATGAAGGCGTGCATCCCGAATAATACATGGGCTGACCGGCATCAAGCTGCCCCTGAAGGATGGCCTCCCAGTCTGCGTTGCTGAAATCACCCTTATATAAGATGTGGGCCTGGTCCGAGTAATTAAAGTAGTTGATCATGGCCGGTGCAACATCTTCGCTGTAAGCCCCCGAACCGCCTGCTCCAAACATCATGTTTACCGAAACAGCTGCGTGGTAACCGATCAGGGCGACATGGTGCGTGTAATTATTGTCAATCTTGTCCATCATGCCATCCCAGTTATAACTGGTTTCTCCATAATTTACGTACTGTGTGCCATAACCGCTGGCATAGTATGAATGTTCCCCGACGCCCTGCAGCGGATAGCGCCAGTAGTGCATGATCATGCTCATGGCGGTGGCAACACAGCCGACATAAACATGCCCTCCGGAGCCGTTTGGGTCGGCCGGGCAATACACATTGTAGGGATAGCTTTGGTTCCAGATGTTCGTCAGTAACGGGGTGGCCACATCCCTTTTCCGGGTTGTCGAAAGAGTGTTCTGATCCCCGGTCAGGTAATGTGCCCATTCGTTTTCTATTTCCCGGGTTGCCTTCACCTGGTTCCCAACAATGTATTTTGCTTCGTCAATGTAAGTCTGCATCCAGCCTTGCACATGCGGGGCAAGGTCTTCCTGGCGGGGAAAATACCCCTCGAAGTTATAGGCGATCACCGGCCATCTTTCCGGCCGTTTAGAAACAATCACCCAGCCGTTATCCAGGTTGAACACGTAATAAGCTTCTTCGACTTCCCACCAGTCAGTGATCTGTAGTGCGGCGAAATCAACGCCTTCGTCATACTGGTTAATGCGCTCATACATGAAGTTCACGGCTGCTTTTTTTGCATCCTGCACCCCGACCGGGCCGGCTGAAGATGACAGAACGATGATCGAAAAAATGAGGATGATAATCGGGTTGAATTTAAGCATATTTCTGAAGAGATTAGAAAATTAAGTGCAAAAGTACATTATTTATCGATAGCTGACCCGGGGATGACCCCCTTTTTAGATTTGGTGACAGACCGGTAGGCCTGCTGGTAGTCGGAATAAGTGTGATTTTGCCCCATGGAGCGGAGAACCTTAATGCGTTGTTCCAGGGGTGGGTGTGTGCTGGAGAGATTCCGCAGGCGCTGGCCTACGGGTTTCAGCGGGTTGGCGATATACATGGGGGCCATCGACTTATCGGCGATTTTCAGGTCTTCCGTAGAACCGGCTATTTTCTCCAGCGCTGAAGCGAGCCCCTCGGGATATCTGGTCAGGCGCGCTGCGGAGGCATCGGCCAGGTATTCTCTTTTACGGGAGATGGCGAAATAGAGTAAACGGATCGCGATGGGCGCCAGGATCGCCAGGGCCAGTGCAACGATGGCCATGATGGCATTGCCTTTTCCCTTGCTTCCGTCACCGCCCCTGCGGCCACCGGTAAAAAACATGCTTCTCAGAAACATGTACGATAAGATAGCTACCGTGCCAACCATAATGGTGGCCAGGGTCATATAACGTATATCGCGGTTAACGATATGCGAAATTTCATGGGCTACCACCCCCTGGAGCTCATCCCGGTTCATTCTGTTCAACAGACCGGTAGTCACTGCTACCACACTTTTCTTGGGATTCATGCCGGCAGCAAAGGCATTGGGTGCAGGGTCTTCGATTACGTAGACCTTTGGCATGGCGGGTAAACCTGCGGCAAGGCGCATCTCTTCCACCACATTATACAGCTGGGGGTAATCATCCGGGCCCACTTCCCGGGCATTCGACATGCGTAACATGATGGTTTTGCCCGATGAAAAGGCCATTATCAACAAAATGAAATAGAGCAGCAAGGCAAAGAAAACGCCAAAATAGCCCCCATTTACAGGATCGTACCATGTGCCGAAGGCATACCCAAGCAATATCAGCAGGATGCCCATCATCATCAGCAGCAAAAAGGATTTTTGCTGGTTTTTGCGAATGATCTCCCACATAGTGATTTAATCAGAATGAAACTTTGGGAACTTCCCGTTCGGTCTTGTCCTCAATAACAAAGAAGACCTCCTCTGTGAATCCAAACATCCCGGCAATGATATTCGAGGGAAACATCTGGATCTTGTTGTTGTAAAACAACACCTGGTCGTTGTAGTTCTGCCTCGAAAAAGAGATTTTGTTTTCCGTAGAGGTCAGCTCTTCCTGCAGGGCAAGGAAATTCTGGTTGGCTTTCAGGTCGGGGTAGTTTTCCACGGCAATTTTTAACTGCCCCAGTGCTGATGACAGCATCCCTTCGGCTTTCCCTTTATCAGACACACCCGAAGCTTCCATGGCCTGGGCCCGGAAACGGGTGATGTTCTCCAGGGTCTCTTTTTCGTGTTTCATGTATCCCTTTACCGTTTCGATCAGATTGGGGATCAGATCGTGCCGGCGCTTCAGCTGTACATCGATTTGCGCCCAGGCGTTTTTTACCTGGTTGCGTAAACGGATCAGGCTGTTGTACATGCCAACCAGCAGGATCACCAGAACCGCTATGATGGCCAGTGTAATGATTATTCCCATAGTTTCAAAGGTTTTGCGGTGTCAAAGATATACATAATTATCCTGTTTTTAATTTTTAAAAAATGTTATACTTTTGCAGCCATTCAAACAGGATTGGCAATGAAGTCCATCGCGCAGAAACATCCCCTTTATCTTAATTATAAATCTAAAGACGTTTAAAATTATGGAAAACCTAATGGGTCACTTTTTTTGGATTCCGGTTATTGGTATAATCGGAATGATTTTGGCATTTATTATTTACAGACTGATCTTAAAAAAAGATCCCGGAAATGAAAAAATGCAGGAGATCGCTGCTGAGGTTCACAAGGGAGCGATGGTTTTTTTATCCCGGGAATACCGGATCATTGCTATTTTTATGGTTGTCGTATTTCTTGCGCTGACATTTTTCATTGCCTGGGGCGCCGGGATTGCCTACCTGTTTGGCGGGATATGTTCCATGCTGGCAGGATTTTTTGGCATGAAAGCTGCTACCCGCAGTAGCAGCCGCACTACACAGGCTGCATCTACCGGCGGAACCCCCGCAGCGCTGCTGGTTTCATTTCTGGGTGGCTCAGTCATGGGTATCTCTGTTGCAGCGCTTGGAGTCATTGGCCTGGGGGTCGTTTTCATCTTTACTAAAAGCCCTGAAATCATCAGCGGTTTTGCATTGGGGGCTTCTTCCATTGCTCTTTTCGCCCGTGTGGGTGGCGGCATCTATACAAAGAGCGCCGATGTGGGAGCCGACCTGGTCGGTAAGGTTGAAGAGCACATCCCTGAAGATGACCCGAGAAACCCCGGGGTAATTGCCGATAATGTCGGAGACTGTGTCGGTGATACGGCCGGTATGGGCGCAGACCTTTTTGAATCCTATGTTGGTTCCGTTATCGCAGCCATAGTCATTGCATCAACCTTTGCAGATCCCCTTACTTATTCAGCCCTGCCGATCATTCTTATCACCGCCGGGCTGGTCGCCTCTTTGATTGGCATTTTTTCAATCAATTACCTGAAAAAGCTAAACCCCCAGACTGCCCTCAGAAACACAACATATGTTGCCGGATTAATATTTATCGCAGGGGCTTTTTTTATAACCAGGGCCATGACTGGCCAGTTGAATGAGTTTTGGGTTGTAGTCACCGGATTGATTACCGGAATATTGATCGGTATTGAAAGTGAGTATTTCACTTCCGGGAAACCGATCCGGAAAATTGCTAAAAGCAGCCAATCGGGTTCGGCTACAACTATCATTACAGGGTTGGCCGTCGGATTTAACAGTACAGTTCTTCCCATTATCACAATAGCCATTGCTATCGTAATATCATATAGTTTAAGTGGTTTATACGGGATTGCTCTGGCCGCGGTCGGAATGTTATCCACCATTGGCATTGTAATGTCGACCGATTCTTATGGGCCCATTGCCGACAATGCAGGTGGTATTTCTGAAATGGCAGGACTTGGAAAGGAAGTCAGGAAAATTACCGATAAGCTTGATTCACTTGGCAATACAACGGCAGCCATCGGAAAAGGGTTTGCCATCGGTTCAGCAGCCCTGACCGCACTGGCCCTGTTTACCGCCTACCAGCAGGCGGTGGGGTTAAGTGCGATCGATCTTACAAAACACATGACGGTTGTCGGGTTGTTCATCGGCGCGTTGATTCCGTTTGCCATTGCAGCCATTACATTGGAGGCTGTTGGCAGGACTGCCGACAAGATGGTCCAGGAGATCAGAAGGCAATTCAGGGAAATAGTCGGCTTACTTGATGGAAATGGCAAACCGGATACAAAAACCTGTGTTGACATCGTAACAAGAGGCGCTTTAAAAGAGATGGTTCTTCCCGGTTTGGTTGCTATCCTTACGCCGCTGGCCATGGGCCTGATATTCGGTCCGGAAACACTCGGCGGATTTTTGGCAGGTGCTACCGTTACCGGCGTCCTCCTGGGTATGATGATGGCGAACAGTGGCGCCGCGTGGGATAATTCCAAGAAGTGGATCGAAGAAGGAAACCTCGGCGGCAAAGGAACCCCGACACACGATGCAGCCATTGTAGGCGATACTGTTGGTGACCCGTTCAAAGATACCACAGGTCCGTCCATGAACATCCTGGTCAAGCTGATGTCGGTCGTAGCATTGGTATTTGCTCCGGTGTTTCTCAGTTATTCAGATGTGATCAGCGAATTTTTTGTAAATTTGTTCAAATAGAAGATATATCGCTGTGCTCTACCGTCAGAGATAGCTGGTGTATTTCATTATTCACTGATGAACTGGTTATCGTTACTCTCTGAAAATCCGTTTTACGAACTGGCCATAATTTTGTTATTAGCGGCTGTTCTGAGTTCAATCGGACAAATACTCAGGCAGCCGCTTATCGTGATGTTCATTGTCCTGGGGGTGATTGTAGGCCCTGCAGTGCTTGACGTTGTAAAATCAAAGGATAACATCCATCTGCTGGCTGAAACGGGTATTGCCGTCCTGCTCTTCATTGTCGGACTGAAACTTGACCTCCGGATCATCAGATCGGTCGGGAAAATAGCGCTGATCACCGGGCTTGGGCAGGTGCTTTTCACTTCTTTTTTCGGATATCTGATCGGTATTGCTTTGGGATTTTCTCCAATGCACAGCTTTTACATAGCGGTCGCCCTGACATTTTCCAGTACCATTATCATTGTCAAACTGCTTTCTGACAAGAAGGAGATCGATTCGCTGCACGGGCAGATTGCCATCGGTTTCCTGATCGTACAGGATATCGTGGTGATCCTGGTCATGATCGTTTTATCGGCGATGCGGCACAGTGAAAATATGTCGCTAGTCGGAGATGTTCTGAAAACACTTTTGGCTGGGGGT
>JAWOHY010000219.1:0-11323 GCA_046484945.1 Bacteroidales bacterium | reverse complement strand
GGGCTGATAAAGAAGCTCTTTTCCACTGATCTGTCAAATAAGGGTCCAGTTCATTGTGTTGATTCAGGTAAGTATAGACAGATGAATTCAGATCCCTGATCACCTGATAAACTTCCAATTTTTCAAAATCAAACATTCTCAAATATTAAATCCACACCCACACTTCCACCACACCCAAACGCAAACCCTCCTCGCGGAGAGAGGGGGATTCGAACCCCCGGTACCCTTCTCGAGTACGACAGTTTAGCAAACTGTTGGATTAAGCCACTCTCCCATCTCTCCTTAAAAAAAGGACTGCAAAAATAGTAAATACACCGATATCTGCAATGTAAATAATGATTTATTATCCCAATTCATCGTATACCTAATTGGATTACTTTTCAGATAGTGCATATTTTATCTTAAGGCATATTTATAAGCTGTTTAACAAAACTTTAACAATTATATATTGTTATTTGCAATAACAAATGTTATTTTTGAAAAAAAAATACAATGAGAAACCAATACAAAATCAAAAACCTGATTATTGCAGGAATGGGTCTATTCCTGCCAGGATTATTATCAGCACAGGAAAATGTCGGGATCGGCATTGCTGCTCCGCAACATAAACTGCATGTTGAGGTGAATACGGGTGATTTCAGTTCACGTGCCATTTATGGCGTTAACAATCATTCCGGCAATGGTTTACAGCAATGGGGCGTGTTTGGAGAGACAAAAAGTACAGCAACCGGCAATGTCGGAGCTGGAGTTCTGGGTTTGGCATCCGGAATAGGAACCACATCAGCTGGTGTAAGGGGGGAAGCCGGAAGTGTTTCCGGAAGAGGCGTTTTTGGTTGGGCTTATTCCAGCACTGGGACTAATTATGGGATCTACGGATTAACCTATAGCCAGGATGGTTATGCTGGTTACTTCTCCGGTGGCAGAAATTATTTTAGCGGAAATATTGGTGCAGGAATATTGTCACCTATCAGAGCCCTTCATGTTGCGGGCAGTGATACCCTGGGTTCTATGATCATCAGTGCAAACAATACCACCATTAACCAACATGCTGAACTTATCTTTTCCGAAAGCTCAACATATTCTTACGGCATGTATATTTATTACGACGGGGTTGCGAATAAATTACAGTTTTTTGGGAAATCTACTTCCACAATCTCTGGCCCTCATATGTCGATTAACCGGGATAACGGCCGTGTGGGTATTGGAAGTGACACGCCTACAAGGCGGTTACATGTGGCCTCAACAGGCACAACGGCACCAGCTTATTTTGAAGGCGAAGCTTCCGGAATCGCCGGAGCGTCCGTTTCGGCATTAAATACTGGAGGGATCGCCGGCTTCTTTGATGCAACTTCCACGGATGCTTCCCTTGTCGTCAGGCAAAACAATGCCGGTGGTTCACTGATCAAGGCGTTTGGTTCCAATGGCGGAAATCATGAAATGATCCTGAATAACGACGGATCTATGGAGTTTTTCAATGGCTCACACATCCGTACGATCCGGATAGATCCCAGTGAAAGCGGTACGGCTGATGCCGGACAAATTACTTTGTATAATTCAACCGGCACAACAGCTACCATTGAGATCGACGGCTCTTACAGCGGTGTTGGCAGGGTCACTACCAATGAGCTTCAGATCACCGGCGGCAGTGATATTACCGAACCATTTTCGGTGGCGTTTTTTGAAGATATGAAAACGGGCATGGTACTGTCTATTGATGACGAAAATCCGGGAGAACTGAAAGTTTCTTCGGAGGCCTATGACCGTTGCGTGGCCGGCATCATATCCGGCGCCGGAGGCGTCAGGCCCGGCCTGATCATGGGACAGAAAGGAACGATAGCCGACGGCGACGTTCCTGTTGCTCTATCCGGAAGGGTGTATTGCTGGTGCGATGCATCCCACGGACCGATAAAACCAGGAGACCTGTTGACAACCTCTTTTACACCTGGCCATGCAATGAAGGCCACGGACATGTCCAGGACGCCAGGTGCGGTGATCGGAAAGGCCATGACCTCGCTCGACGAAGGTCAGGGATTGGTGTTAGTGCTGGTTTCTCTTCAATAACGGTAAGTCATGAATAAAGCCATTTCCATTTATATCTATTTTTTTTCCATCGTATTTCTGGCAGCCTGTTCGTCCATAATCACAAACGAACAGCGTAATAACGGGCAATTGATCTATAAAGATGGCCTGCCTTATAGCGGCCCCGCTTCCTTCAAATTTGCCATTGTTTACCAGGAGCAGACCTTATGGTCGCATGACGGTACCAGCGAGTTTGGTGCAGAACCTGAAACATTTGTTGAAATGCAGGTAACCGATGGTCAATTCGACCTGGCCCTGGGAGAGGAACCGCAAATGGCGATTGTTCCGGAATTGTTCGAATTGTTCGATCATGCCGAACTGGTGATCTGGGTGAATACGGGTTCGGGCTTTGAAGAATTCTCCAAAATTCCTGTCGAAGGGGAGAAAATAACAGTCATTGAGCCTGAGCCTGTGCCGCCACCACCAGTAATGTATAATGAGGAGGTGATGGATGAAAAGGTGAGCCGTAAAGAGCAGAAACTGGAACGGAAAGATCAAAAGCAAAAGGCCGGACACCCCGGCGGGCTGATGGAACAAAGGGTGGCCATGCGCAGAAGTGAAGATGGAACGATTCCGTTGAACGCATTGGTAGAGGCCAAGCAGCATATTGACCAGATGCCCCAGTCGCGTGATGCCGGGATATGGAACTGGACCTGGCTTGGTCCCGGTAACATCGGCGGAAGGATCAGGACTATTGCGATAAACCCGTCCAATACAAACATCATCCTGGTAGGTGCTGTTTCAGGAGGGATCTGGAGGTCCACCAACGGCGGATCGAGCTGGTCACCGATGAACGATTTCATGGCCAGCCTGGCCGTGACCAGCATTGTCTTCGACCCGACAAATTCTAATATTGTATACGCTGCTACAGGAGAAGGTTTTTATAATTCAGATGCGCTGCCCGGTGCAGGTATATTTAAAAGTACCAATGGTGGCATAAGCTGGACGCAACTTTCTTCTACAAATAACGCAAATTTCAGGTGGGTAAACCGCCTGGACCATCATCCCGGTAATGCCAATATTCTGTATGCGGCTACCCGTGATCCGCATCGTGTCTGGAAGACGCTTGACGGAGGAATTACATGGACACAGATGCTGACTTCGTCCAGCGCTGTTTTCGACGTGAAAGTCCACCCCAATCTGCCACAATATGTGATAGCCGGCTGTGCCAATAATGTTTATTTGTCTTCAAACAGTGGTTCATCCTGGACACATCAGACTACAGGAGCCACCAATAAGCTACCGAATAATCCGGAGCGTTGTGAGGTTTCCTTTTGTGCTTCGAACAATGGCAGAATCTATGTTGCTATGGAACTGAACGAGGGAGAGGTATGGCGATCAAATGATTATGGAGCAACCTGGTCACAAAGAAGCAGTACCGGTTACATGGCTTCGCAGGGTTGGTACAACAATGCCATTTGGGTCTGTCCGTCGAATAGCGATTATATTATTGTCGGAGGGATCGATCTATTCAGAAGCACGAACGGAGGCACCTCTTTTACCAAGATAAGCCGCTGGCAGAATTATCATAATGGTGGTCCGGCCAACTCAGCCCATGCCGACCAGCATATTATCATTTCTCCGCCCGATTTCCATCTGACAGACAATCCCGTAGTTTATGTCGGAAATGATGGCGGTATTCAGAAGATGAATGATTTTTGGACGGTATCTGAAACCTCTGGTTGGGTTAATCTTTGCGGAGTAACCCTTGGAATCGTGCAGTTTTATGGAGGTGCAGCAGCACCGGATGGATCGGTCATTGTCGGTGGGACGCAAGACAATGATAAGCTCCGGTATCGACCCTCCGGATCATGGAGCGGTACAGCAGGCTGGTATCAGGCCCATACGGGTGATGGGGGCTTCTCAGCCGTGAACTATAACAACACCAGCATTATTTATGGCGAATATGTCAGACTGGTTATCAAAAAGAGTACAAATGGAGGTGATTCTTACAGCAATGCCATCAGCGGGCTGAGCGATGCCGGTACGAGCCGGGCCCTGTTCATCGCCCCTTTTTCCATGGATCCAAATGATCCAACCCGCCTGATTGCCGGAGGGAAAAGTATCTGGAGGACTACTAATTCGGCGGGCAGCTGGACAAGAATTCGTGACTCCATTTCCGGCAATTTCCCGAAATGCTCGGCCATTGATATCGCGGATGGCAACTCGGGCCTCATCTGGGTCGGTTATCAGGATGGACATGTCGCTTATACCACTGGCGGTACGACAACAAACCCGTCCTGGACAAGGGTCGATAATAGCTCACCCGGTCTGCCTAACCGATACGTAACAGATATCGCCATTAATCCTTTTAACCACCAAGAAGTATTCGTGACCTTTGGAGGTTATGAATTAAATTCTGTCTGGTTTACTTCTAATTCCGGCGCATCCTGGGAGCAAAGGACAGGAACAGCTCCCGATAATTTACCCGCATTGCAGGTTAATACAGTCCGTTTTCATTATGCCTCGAGTAACTGGGTTTATATTGGTACCGACCTGGGGGTGTTTGCATCTGAAAATAAGGGCATTAGCTGGAGCCTCGAACCAAGATATACGCTAGTGGGACATGAGGGGCCCGTTAATACTGAAGTCTCCGAGTTGTTCTGGCAGGGAGATAATCTGATTGCGGCTACATATGGACGGGGAATGTACCGTGCAACACCCAGGGTGGATCTATATGTCGACTGGAGTGCGCCTTCCGGGGGGAATGGTTCATTTTCACAACCGTATCAGACTGTTACCCAGGGGGTTAACAACGCAGGCCCGGGAACGAATATCTGGATCAAAGCCGGAAATTACAATGAAACAGGGCAGGTTTTATTCAACAAAAGGGGAATGGTAAGGGTGACCAACAATACGGGCACTGTAGTGATTTACTGATCTGTTTTTTCAGGCGATCTCAAGCGTATTTGCATATTCTTATAATCAATCATTGCACTAAGCTGCAGAAGCAAATCCCCGCCCAATACCCCATCGATCAAAGGATATCCGAGCATCCGGTAGGATTGGTTGATGTGCTCCATGTTCAGGGCGACGGCTTTATAATTTTCTAGGGTAATCCGGCCTAGCCGAAATTTCCCTAAAACAACCACCAGGCTTTCCATCGTATTGGTACCCAGCCCGGTGCTAAGTTTATCGATCTTTTCTAATGGATGGTCCTCCGGGAGAAAAAGCCTGATCCGCCCCAGGTCAAATACCGTCCGTGAAGCCCCGGTATCTATCAGCAACCGGGCCGGCTTACCGTTGATCGTCCCTTCCATCAAAATATGAAACCCATCATCCTCAATCGGAAGCAATTCTATATCAACCCTCGTTTGCATATAATAATCATCAAAAACCAGGAACCAACAGATCCCTCGCTACGCTCGGGACAGGCCAAGAAACAAGAAACAAGAAACTGTAAACTTCATCAGAAATTCGGCTTCAACGCATATTTCTTATAAAACTCCTCAATAATCCCCACCGCTTCCTCCGCTGTATCAACCAACTCAAAAATATGCATATCCTCCGGGCTGATCTTCTTGTCTGCCAGCAGTTTCTCTTCCAACCACCGGACCAGTCCGCCCCAGTAATTACTATCGACCAAAACAACGGGAAACTGCACCAGTTTCTGCGTCTGTATCAGAGTAATGGCCTCGAACATTTCATCCAGCGTCCCAAAACCACCGGGTAAAACGATATACCCCTGGGCATATCGCATGAACATGACCTTCCGGACAAAAAAATGGTCAAAATCTATTAGCTTCTCCGGATCGATAAACTGATTGGGCATTTGCTCAAAGGGAAGGTTGATGTTCAATCCCACCGATTTGCCGCCGGCGAAATGGGCGCCTTTGTTACCCGCTTCCATTATGCCCGGGCCTCCTCCGGTGATGATCCCAAAGCCTTTTTTCGTTAAAAGATATGCAATCTCCTCGGCCAGTTTGTAATCGCTTTCACCCGGCTTTGAACGAGCTGAACCGAAAATGGAAACACACGGGCCTATTCTGGATAGTTTTTCAAAACCCTCTACAAATTCAGAAATAATTTTAAAAATCTTCCATGAATCATAAGATTTTATTTCCTGCCAGCTTTTTTCCTGAAATGCATTCTGGATCTTTTCATGGTCGCTTTGGTTCATAGTCATTTTGTATAAATATATTTATTTTCACGGATAATAACAGGTTTTTCACCTGTCGTTTCCTGCATTTTGAGGATCATTGCCTCGGCAGATCTGTACCCTATCTCGTAAAGCTTGTCGATATGCCTGAAGTCAAAGATACCATGTTTTCTCAATTCCGGTGGATCAATGATGAAATCACATTTGTTAAAATTCTTTTCCACATGCTGATAAATGGCAAGCCGGTAGACTCGTTCGGCGATAGCGCGAATGCTCGACAATTCAGGATCAGGACCGTTGTAATTGACATGAGAGGCGATGATCGTGCGGCATTTCCCAACCAGAGGCTCTACCGGCAGGTCGTTGAACAAACCGCCGTCGACATAAGTCTTGCCTTTGATGATCTGGGGTTCGAATATGATCGGGATGGAAGAGGAAGCCATTACAGCCTGAAACAGTTCTCCTTTCGAGATGATCTCGTGTTTACCTGCAGAAATATTGGAGACCGAAACAAAAAACTTTTTCTTCAGTGACTTGAATGAATCTTCCGGGATATGTTCCTGTAAAACCTGGTGCAATATTTCCATCGACAACATTCCGCCCCGTTTCGGAAAACTCCAGTTGAACAGTTTATAAAGCTTACGGTTTTTCGCAATGGCAAGCATTTCATCAATGCCGGTCCCGGCCGCGTAAAAAGCGCCAACGATCGATCCCATGCTGGATCCGGAGACCAGGGCAGGGGAGATGCCATGCTCCTCCAGGGCGGCCAGTACGCCGATATGCGCCAATCCGCGCGCCCCGCCACCACTCAGTACAATGCCATATTCCGCTTTTTCGGTTTTCATCTGCTTAACTCCTTCCTCAAAAACTTTGCCGTGTAACTATCGTTATTTTGTATGATTTCTTCCGGTGCACCGGCACAAACGATCTCTCCACCCCGTTCACCGCCTTCCGGACCCAGGTCGATGATGTAATCCGCCACTTTGATGACATCCATGTTATGCTCGATGACCAGCACGGTATTGCCTTTGTCAACCAGCCGGTTCAATACTTCGAGCAATACTTTAACATCTTCGAAATGGAGTCCGGTGGTGGGTTCATCCAGGATATAGAGCGTTTTTCCCGTATCGCGCTTTGCCAGCTCGGATGCCAGTTTGACACGCTGCGCTTCGCCACCCGATAAGGTAGTCGACTGCTGCCCGAGGGTGATGTAACCCAGCCCCACCTCCTTTAACGTCCTGATCTTTTGCAGTATCGAAGGGATGTTATCGAAGAAGTCGACCGCCTGGTTGATGGTCATATTCAGTACATCATTGATGGATTTCCCCTTGAATCTGATTTCCAGCGTTTCCCGGTTATATCTTTTTCCATTGCACGCTTCGCAAACCACATAAACATCCGGCAGGAAATTCATCTCAATCACCCGGACGCCAGCTCCTTTGCAGGTTTCACATCTCCCGCCCTTCACATTGAATGAAAATCTTCCCGGAAGATAACCCCTGATCTTCGCCTCCGGAACCTGCTGGAACAACTTGCGGATATCGTCGAAAACCTTGGTGTAAGTAGCCGGATTTGACCGCGGTGTCCTTCCGATCGGAGATTGGTCTATTTCAATGACCTTGTCAATATTTTTTAAACCATTGATGGCAACATACGGGAGCGGTTTCAGGGTCGAATGATAGAAATGGCGGCTCAGGATCGGGTAGAGGGTTTCGTTGATCAGGGATGATTTCCCGCTTCCTGAAACCCCTGTTACACAAATAAATATGCCCAGCGGGAGGTTCAGGGTAACGTTCTTCAGGTTGTTCCCGGTGGCACCCTGCAGGTTGATCCGTTCTCCATTGCCATTGCGGCGAACGGCGGGCAGTGGAATGGATTTCTTTCCGCTGAGATAATCGCAGGTAATGGTTTTACAATCCATCATATCCCCCGGGGCGCCTGTCCCGACAATCTTACCACCATGCCTGCCCGCACCGGGACCGATATCAATGACCCAGTCGGCCGACATGATCATTTCACGGTCGTGCTCCACCACAATTACCGAATTGCCGATATCCCGCAATTCTTTCAGTGCGCTGATCAACCGGACATTATCGCGCTGATGCAGCCCGATGCTCGGCTCATCCAGGATGTACAGCACATCCACCAGCTGTGACCCGATCTGGGTGGCCAGCCGGATACGCTGCGACTCCCCGCCCGAAAGGCTGCGGGCCGAACGCTCCAGCGATAAATAATCTAACCCCACGCTCAAAAGGAATACCATACGGTTCCTGATCTCCCGGATAATATCCTGCGCAATGACCTTCCGGCGTTCTTCAAGCTTGCTTTCCAATTCGTCGATCCAACGGCTCATGGTCAGCAGGTCCATCTTCGATACATCCCCAATGCTCAGGTTATCGATCTTGAAATGAAGTGATTCCTTTTTTAACCTGGAGCCGTCACATACCGGGCATACCACTTTATTCATGAATGTGGTGGCCCAGCGCCTGATCCCTTGTGATGATGATTCATTGAACTGGTTGGTGATAAAGTTGATGACCCCTTCAAAATTAAGGGAATAGGATGAAGTGATACCCAGGTATTCTTTCTTCACATGAATGGTTTCGTCCGATCCATAGAGGATGGTGGTGATCGCCTCTTCCGGAAGGTCCTTGACGGGAGTATCCAGGGTGAAACCGTATTTGTAGCCGATGGCCTCCATCTGGCTGAAGATCCAGTTGTTCTTGTATTCCCCCAACGGGGCAATGCCCCCTTTTTTTATGCTCTTCTCCGGATCGGGGATGATCTTGTTCAGGTCAACCTCCGTGATGTTGCCCAGGCCATTGCAATTCGGGCATGCACCGTAAGGTGAATTGAAAGAGAATGTATTTGGCTCCGGTTCATCGTAGGAGATTCCGGATACCGGGCACATCAGCTTCCGGCTGAAGGGCCTGAGCTCACTTGTTTCGGGTTGAAGCACAAAAAGGGCATCCCGGCCGTGCTTTAATGCGGTCTGCACCGACTGCTTCAGCCTCAGATCGGTGCCGGCAGTATCGTCCAGCCTGATCCGGTCGATCACGATCTCGATATCATGCACCTTGAAACGATCGGCCTGCATCCCGAAGGTCAGGTCCCGGATCTCCCCGTCGAGCCGGACCTTCAGGTAGCCCATTTTCCGGATGTTCTCGAAGAGCTCGCGGTAATGCCCTTTGCGCCCCCTGACCACCGGAGCAAGTAAAACAACCGGCTGCCCGGCATAAGTCTTCCGGATGACTTTGATGATCTGGTCTTCCGTGTACCGGACCATCTTTTCACCGGTGACATAAGAGTAAGCCTCCCCGATGCGGGCGTAAAGCAAGCGAAGGAAATCATAAACCTCGGTGATGGTGCCGACAGTCGAACGGGGATTCTTATTGACCGATTTTTGTTCGATGGAAACGACAGGGGAAAGGCCGCTGATCTTATCGACATCGGGCCTTTCCAGGTTGCCGATGAACTGGCGGGCATAGATGGAAAATGTTTCCATGTACCGCCGCTGTCCTTCGGCATATATCGTGTCGAACGCTAAGGAAGATTTGCCACTGCCGCTCAGCCCGGTGATCACCACCAGCTTGTTACGGGGAATGGTCACATCGATATTCTGCAAATTATGGACCCTCGCACCAACAACATCTATGTTTTCAGTGCCGATAACGTCATCAACTTTTATAATTTGATCCTTCTCCCTGAACATGCCTTTGAAAAGAATTTGCAAAATTACTGTTTTTAAGAAGATAGAAGTTAGAAGATAGAATTTAGAAGACCATACCACCGTATGACCACCGTCTGACCACCGTATGACCACTGTATGACCACCTAATGTCCCATAGGCAAGGCAATCTCGAAGGAATCCCCTCTTCTCACCGTCAGCTTGTCAGAGCGAAGCCAGGGATTCAGCTCTTTGAGCATCCGGTAGGAGATGTTATGTGAGCGGGCAAAGGCCGGGAGATCGAAAATGGTATGGGTAACGGGTATTAATTTGATATCGTGGGGATTATAGAAGTCACCAGGTTCCATTTTGAAGCCGTAAAGGAGAGGATTTCCGCAAATATATTTCATGGCCAGGATACGGTAAATATACCTGGATGTTTCGTCGTTCACATGAAGTTCATAAAAATCACGTGAATATTGCTTACTGACGGCATCTTCGATCCTTCTTTGGCCTGCGTTGTACGATGCCGCCACCAGTGTCCAGTTGCCGTATTTCACATAGGATTTATTGAGATAATCGCAGGCGGCGCGGGTTGCTTTTTCGACATGATACCGTTCATCAACTTCCTTTGTTATGCTCAGTCCGTATTCCTTACCTGTCTTTTCCAGGAACTGCCAGTAACCTGCTGCACCGGAGGGGGACACAACGTTCAACAGGCCGCTTTCGATGAGGGCGAGGTATTTAAAGTCGTCGGGTATGCCATTTTCAATCAAAACAGGCTCTATTACCGGGAACCAGCGGGTCGACCGCTTGAGCATCAGCAAGGTGGAAGAATGCCAGTAGGTATTTACCGTCAGCTCCCGGTCGAGTTGCTCGCGAACATAAAATATATCCACCGGCACCGGCTCACCGGCAAAACTAATGTCCAAAGGCAACGGCACCGGCGTCACATAATGCATCCCCTCCACAAAGACCATGGTTTCCGTTACGCGTTTATCTTTTTCCATGAATTCTCTCTGATTAATATAAAGAAAGATAACCCCCGCAACCAGCAAAGCCAGCACCACCGAAAAACATATCAATAACAACCTCGACATAACCTAAAATATCTACCTAATAACAACTGTATGACCACTGTATGACCACTGTATGACCATTGTATGACCACTGTATGACCATCGTATGACCACCTCCTCAAAACGGACTCACCAGCTCCCTGAACCGCACCCCCTGCAGGTCCTTGTCGGAAACAATCGGGTTATCAATTCCCCATTGAACATTCAGGTCAGGGTCGTTCCAGATGATCGAACATTCCGATTCCTTGTTATAAAAACGGGAACACTTGTACTGGAATATGGTATTATTTTCCAGGGAAAGATAGGCATGGGCAAACCCCTCAGGGATCCACAACATGAGTTTATTCTCCGCGCTCAGCCGGACCGCCTCATAGTTGCCATATGTTGGCGATTTCTTCC
>JAWOHY010000003.1:0-11959 GCA_046484945.1 Bacteroidales bacterium | reverse complement strand
GCCACCATGATCATAATACTAACCGCTATTCCCGTGGCCCAGTAATAATATTGCTGGCGGAATTTAATGATTTTAGCCGTCTTTTTACCTGCTAAGCCAGCGATGAACTGCTGATCAAAACCAGGTTTATCCAGATGTCTGCGGGCCTCCAACTGCACAAAGCGGAAATAAGCAGCCATGCCATGGTATTTTTCCGGGATTTCATTCCCGGAAAAGTACTCCCGGAGCAGATTCTCTTCTTCGAGGGTTGTTTCCCCTTCAAAGTATCGATCCAATAATTTTTCAATTTCCTGCCAGTTCATAATCCTGTATTTTATATATAGAATCTCTCACTTTTTTGCGGGCCCGTGAGAGGTTTACCCGGATGGCATTGATATTCATATCCATAATGTCAGCAATCTGCTGATACTCCAATCCTTCAATATCACGCAGGTGGATGATGACCTTCATTTGCTCCGGCAACCCGTCGATGATCTTATAAATGAGTCTTGCCAGGTCGGTCTTTTCCATGATCTCCTCAGGATTTCTCAAAACCGGGACATCATAAGTTGAGTTCAGTCGTTCAGTCTGATAACTTTTCGACCGGATCCGGTCCAGGCACATATTTTTTGTCATGACCATCGCAAATGCTTCCATGCTCTTAAAGTTAACCAGGTCATCCCTCTTTTGCCACATACGGACCATGGCATCCTGCACAATATCTTCTGCATCTTCCATCTCTCCCAGTAGTCTCAAAGACAACCTGAACAGTTTGTGCTTCAGGGGGAGTACCTGTATCTTAAACTCTTCGGGACTCATTCAATATTAAGACGATTAAAGGGCAATTTCATTACAAAGTCAAAAAAAAATTCTTAATACCCGTCATTCTTTTCCATAAAATTCAGACAACTGGTTTTTTGATTAAATTCGCGCGCTGGATTTCCCGGTATTAACAAAATCAAAAACCTAAAACTATGTTCAAAAATCATCCAAAGGGACTTTTTGTAGCCTTTTTCTCCAATATGGGAGAGCGCTTCGGATTTTATACCATGATGGCCATTCTGGTATTATTTCTTCAGGCCAGGTATGGATTAACTGAAGCTGAAGCCGGCACGTATTACAGTTGGTTTTATTTCGGGATTTACGCCCTTGCCTTATTTGGAGGGATTATAGCCGATGCATCCCGGAAGTACAAATTTGTGATCCTCCTCGGCATTATCATTATGCTGCTCGGTTATGTCATTATGGCCGTACCTGGAAATCCACTGGCTATCACCCTGGTAGGCCTTTTCACCATTGCTTTTGGCAACGGTTTGTTCAAAGGGAATCTGCAGGCTGTTGTCGGGCAATTGTATGACAATCCGGCTTATTCAAAAGTTCGTGACTCGGCATTCATGATCTTTTACATGGGGATCAATATCGGAGCATTCTTTTCACCATTCGTAGCCACCGGTGTCCGGAACTGGTTTCTTCGGACCCAGGGATTTGAGCATGATGGCAGTTTGCCTGCGATGTGCCATGCTTTTAAAAACGGGACACTGGAGGATGTAACTAAGTTCCAGGAACTGGCTGATAAGGTTTCGGGAACGGTCATTGTAAACCTGGATGCCTTCGCCGACAATTATCTGGCAGCATTTTCAAAAGGTTACAATTACGCCTTTGGTATCGCTGCAGGCGCCATGATGATTTCCTTGCTTGTCTATATTTTCTTCAATAAATTACTACCCAGTGTTAAAAAACTTGTCACATCTACCGGAGCTGAAAAACCGAGGGCGAATGCTAATGTTACCAGTTTTCTGCTGGCGGCGGGACTGATGGCCACCACCTCCTTTATTTTCTATTTCCTGATGGGTGATATTGCACTGGGGATGGCAGTAGGTTTGTTTGTCGGTTTTATCGCCATACTACTGCAAATATCCACAAAAGAGGAACGGCCCAGCGTGACAGCCCTGATCCTTGTATTTATCGTTGTCATCTTCTTCTGGATGTCATTCCACCAGAACGGGCTTACCCTGACCTTCTTTGCCAGGGATTACACAGTAAAAGAAGTTGCGCCGTTTACAAATATCTTTTTTAATCTCGATTCTATTCTGGCCTTCATTGGAGCGGCAGCGGGTCTTTTCATGATCTTCCGCAAAAAAATGACCGTCCGGCTGATCGGTGGCGCCATGTTCCTGGTCTTCGGTGCGCTGACCTATTATTTTGTTTCGGGTTATCCGGCCAGCAATCCCATCGCTCCGGAAATCTTCCAGTCGTTCAACCCACTGTTTATCGTAGCGCTAACCTTCCCGATTATGGGTATTTTTACCTGGCTGCGTTCCAGGAACATGGAGCCTTCCACCCCCAAGAAGATCGGGATCGGGATGCTCATCGCCGCACTTGGCTTTGTCATTGTGCTGGTTGCATCGATCGGGGTAGTCTCACCGCACGAATTGCAATATGTTGATGCTGCCGGCGCAACCAAGTATAACCCGGTCCCCGATACCTCCCGGGTAGTACCTTACTGGCTGATCGGCAGCTACCTGGTGCTCACCATTGCAGAACTATTCCTGAGCCCGATCGGTTTATCATTTGTATCAAAGGTGGCCCCGGTCCGCTTCCAGGGCCTGATGCAGGGCGGCTGGCTGCTGGCTACCGCCGTCGGGAATAAATTCCTCTTCGTCGGTAGTTTCTTCTGGGGAAAACTCGACCTGTGGCAGTTGTGGGCTATTTTCATCGTATGCTGCATACTCTCTGCCATCTTTATTTTCTCAATACTGAAACGGCTGGAAAAAGCAACGCAATAAAGGATCGATTAACGCCGCTTTGCTAAATCGGCATATCCAACTCAATCCCAAAACCACCCCGATGCCGGACTTTTCTGTCCGGCATTTTTTTATATTATGTATTTTTGGCCAAATCATTCAATCACTCACTAAATTTTAACAGGAAAGCATGATGAAGAAAGATACTGCTAAAGATTCAAAGAACTCCAGAAATTCCGAAAGTATGAAAACAGACAGCGGAGGAAAAACTTCAAAAGGCTTCTTACACTGGATTGAACAGATGGGCAATAAACTACCGCATCCCTTCTGGATCTTTATATGGATCTGTGTTTTGGTGGTTGCCTTTAGTGGTTTAGCTGCTGTGTTGGGTGTCAGTGCCATTGACCCCGGTACAGGTGAAAAAATTGTTGCCCAAAATCTCATTTCCGGTGACGGGTTACGCAGGTTTCTCGAGGAGATGGTTATAAACTTTGCCCATTTTGCCCCGTTTGGGCTGGTACTTGTCATGCTAATGGGTGTTTCGATTGCTGAGCGAAGCGGGCTGCTCGCCGTTGTCATGCGCACCGTTGCGTTCGCTGTCCCCAAAAAGATTGTATTACCCGTCATTTTTATCATTGGCGCATGTGGGAATATTGGATCTGATGCAGGTATTGTCATTGTTCCTCCCATAGCGGCGCTCATTTTCATGCAAATGGGTTTGAATCCCATTGCCGGACTGATTGCCGGATATGCCGGGGCTACCGCGGGTTTCACGGCGAATTTTTTCATTGCCGGTACCGATGTTTTATTGGCAGGGATCAGTTCGGAAATAACTTTACACATGAAAGATATACCGGAAGTCAGTGCCACAGCCAACTGGTATTTTATGATCGCATCCACCTTGCTGTTGGGATTTTCAGGTGCCTTTATTGCCCGGCGATTTACCATTCCCCGATGTGAGCGATTTGAAATCTCAGGTGAACCGGTAACTGAAACTAAACAAGCGCAGCTGACCCCCCTTGAGAAAAAGGGTTTGAAAAAAGCCGGCATTGCCCTGTTGGTTTACGCAATCCTGATCATCCTTCTGGTAGTTCCTGAAAATGCGCCGTTGCGCAATCAGGAGACCGGTGGAATTGTCCCATCCCCTTTTCTGAGAGGCCTCATACCCATATTGTTCTTATTCTTCGCTATTCCCGGCTACTTCTACGGTAAAACAACCGGTGCCATAAAAAAGGCCAATGATGTACTAAAGCAAATGGAGCACGGAATGAAAGAGTTATCCGGATACATCGTCCTCATGCTGGTAGTGGCCCAGTTTATCAATTTGTTCTATTGGTCAAGGCTCGATACCATCATGGCGATCAATGGCGCCGAGTTGTTGCAGGCATCAGGTCTCACAGGACCGGTTATGTTTATCATGTTCATGACCATTGTGGCTTTTCTGAACATATTTCTTGGAAGCGGTTCTGCCAAATGGGCCATTTTTGCACCTATTTTTATCCCGATGCTTGCTCAATTAGGCTACAGCCCGGCTTTTGTACAACTTCTTTACCGCATAGGAGATTCTATCACAAATTGTGTAACCCCGTTATATATTTATTTCCCCTTACTTTTAGGCTGGATACACAAATACAATAAGAATATTGGCATTGGTACCATTGTGTCGTTGCTGGTACCATATGCCATTATTCTTTTTATTATGTGGATTATCCTCTTAATGGTTTGGTTCTGGTTGAACCTGCCGATCGGTGTTGGAGAATTTATCTTTATGCCATAGTTCTCAGAGGAATTTGTCCATCTGGGTCGATTTCACGGCGTCCCTGATATCACGATGTATGGTTCGATGGTAATTCCAGGCCAAATCCCTGCCTCTTATCCGCCTGTTTCAGTTTGAAAGCCAGGAAAATGGATATTACGCCGCACAAAACAAGGATCAGGATCGGGATGGTATAGTCATAGAACTCCTCCCCAGCCTGAATGGCATCAATTTTATGACGATTCACATAAGTCAGCAGGGCTCCGATACCCCAGAAAAAGGCCCCTAATCCCCAGTTTTGCACGGTGAACATGGAAGCATATGCCGTGCCCAACCTGTTTTCGGGAACGATTTTAGCAACAGACGGCCACATGGCAGCGGGTACCAGCGAAAAAGCGATTCCGAGTGATAAAAGCCCCACATAGGCAAAGACCGGCGCACTTCCAAGCGACAGGCAGAGATGCGCGAGGATCAGCAGGAAGGCCCCCAACATCATCAGCGATGCGGCTTTACCTCTTTTATCCACTATACTTCCGAAAATCGGGGTGAAAATAATGGTTCCCAAAGGGATCAGTGCTGCGGTTTTCGGACCGTTTTTCAGCCAGAATCCGAGCATCTCACGGTTTAATAAAACAATCACAATAAACAGTGCGATAATGATGATCCTTACAATCACCTTATTGGAAGCCCCTTTGATATTGTTAGGGATCAGGGTGACACCCAGTGCAAACAGGAAAACAACAACATAAACACTCGCATTGAAGAGAGCCTCGCTTCCAAATAGTGTTTGAAGGGACTCCGCAGGCAAGGCATAGGCAAAACCGAATTTATTGACCAATAAATCGGGTGCATACATTATAAACGGGAACACAGCTGAATAGAAAGCTACGCAGAGAAGTGTTATATAAACAAAGGAACTGTTTTTCACCAGTTTTACCAGGTCGTTAAACTTAAAGTCTTCAGAAACTTCAGCCTTGACTTCACATGCCGTAGTCGGGTTTTCTTCAAGGGCAAGTTTGGCAAGCGCTTTATCCTGCCGGTCAATTTTTATATCAAAGAAGACATAGATCACAAACATAATCATCGCCAGGCCTATTAGCGAAGCGGCGAATGCGGCAGCCGGAGCAAGGCTTCCACCTGCAATGAATGGCCCACCTGCTATATCAAGTGAGATTGCAATAGCCAGGGCGGATCCCAACCTGCCGAAGCCCATGTTGATTCCCATCGCCAGCGCCACTTCATATCCTTTGAACCATTTCACGATGGTTCGCATCACAATAACACAAACCACTTCGAGGCCAATGCCGAAAAAGACCCTGCCAAGAATTAAGCCGGTCAGCGTATGGTTTTCTAATATAATACCGGACGCCGTCAGGTAGGTCACAAGGCCGCCGAAGGTTGCCAGACCTCCGAATACAAAGCCGGCAATCCGGATACCCCATTTATCAAGTATGATACCCCCAACAATGATCATCCCAAATACATTTGCAATGGTAGTAAGGCCTATGATCCTCCCAAACTGTTCACTGGTGAACCCGAATTCACTTTCAACAAGGTCTTTTAGTCCTGAATAGAAATCCTGAAAATAGTAGGTTGCAAACATCAACCCGCTGATCAGTAGCATAACCAGCCATCGCATGGCGGCGCTGTCGCGTAATGTTTTCTTGTTCTTGTCTGTCATGTTTAGTTTTTTAATTGTTTATATCATCGAATCAATAATCCCATTAAAAAATAGAAAAGATCCACTGGTATCTTTTCATGAGGGGCAAACATACAAAAAAAAATAAAATTATTTTCAGCAATTATTTAAACTTGATGCAGAACGAACACTGGCTGAATTTTTTACCCTAATTTTGAACTTATGAGTCGATTCCCCTGGGGCCATGGCCGCCGCTTCAACGCTTATGCCGAATACTTTAAAGAACATTTCGGCGGGAGGGTCCAGAAACTCACCATTGATGCCGGGTTTACCTGTCCTAACCGGGATGGATGGAAAGGTTTCGGAGGATGCACCTATTGCAATAATGATGCCTTCAACCCCTCTTACTGCCATCCCGGAAAAACAATCCGGCAACAGATGGAAGAAGGGATTGAATTCCATGCGAAGCGATACCGGCGGGCAATGCATTACCTGGCTTACTTTCAGCCTTATTCCAATACCCATGCCCCCCTTGACAGGCTGAAAGAGATCTACGACCAGGCACTGGTATTTCCCGGCATCATCGGCCTGGTGATCGGTACCAGGCCCGATTGTATTGACGAAGAAAAACTGGAATATTTCCAAAGTATCAGCCGCTCACATTATGTCATCCTGGAATATGGCCTGGAGTCATGCTATAACCAGACCCTTCAAAGGATCAACAGGGGCCACACTTTCGAAGATTCAATGAGGGCATTGGAGATGACTGCCCGGTACGGTATAAAAACCGGTGTGCATATGATCTTCGGTCTCCCCGGCGAATCCATTGAGATGATGCTTGACCAGGCAAATATTTTATCCTCCCTGCCCGTTAACAACATCAAATTCCACCAGCTTCAGATCATTAAAAACACGCCCATGGCTGAAGAATACAGGAATAAGCCGGAAGATTTCGTGCATTTTACCCTGGAAGGTTATATCGATTTTATTATTGATTTTGTGGAAAGACTGAACCCTGGTTTTGTGATTGAGCGTTTTGCAGGTGAGGTTCCTCCCCGTTACCTGTCAGGCCCCGGCTGGGGTTTGATACGAAACGACCAGGTCCTGGCAATGATTGAAAAAAGGATGGAGGAGAGAGAGACCTGGCAAGGCAGGATGCGATCGTTTTGAATACTGTATGATGGAAGCTTTGAGGAATTTTTTACTTTAGCGGATGAAATGGCCGCGAATATGACAATACCTGAAACAGAATTAAAAATCATCGACGAATTTTCCGCCTTCGACGACTGGATGGATAAATACAACTACCTGATAGAACTGGGGAAGGAAATGCCGCTGATCGATGAGAAGTACAAGGTGCTGAACAACCTGATCTCCGGATGCCAGTCGAGGGTGTGGCTGCATGCGCAATATGAGGACGGGAAGATATTTTTTACCGCTGACAGCGATGCGGTGATCACCCGGGGGCTGGTCAGCCTGCTGATCCGGGTGCTGAATGGCCGGACACCGGATGAGATCCTGGAAACGAAGATGGATTTCATCGACAAGATCGGCCTGAAAGAGCACCTCTCCCCCACCCGGTCGAACGGGCTGACATCGATGGTGAAGCAAATGAAATTGTACGCCCTGGCGTTTAAGGCGAAGAGTGCTTAGGGCTTAGTATTGAGTGTTGAATTATTATAAGCTGCAGAATTATGGCTGATATGGCAATCTTGAAAAAAAATCTCGAGGAAAAGATCATAGACGCACTTAAAACAATCTATGATCCTGAGATACCGGTCAATATTTACGAGATCGGCCTGATCTATGAAATAAACATCCATGATGATTTCTCGGTTCACCTGGTGATGACGCTCACCAGCCCGAATTGTCCTGTTGCTGAGAGTTTACCGGCCGAGGTCAAAGAGAAGATTAGGGGTGTAGAAGGGGTGAAAGATGTGGAACTGGAGCTTACCTTTGAGCCGCCATGGGATATGGGCATGCTGTCGGAGGAGGCGAAGCTGGAACTTGGAATTGATTAGTGCAAAGTTCAAGGTTCAAAGTTCAAAGTTGAGTGAATTAGTTATTAGTGATTTAGTTTTTTGTGATTTAGTTACTGGCAGCACCCTTAACTAACCACTATATCACTATTAACTTAACTTTGCACCTTGAACTTTGAACTTTGAACTGTCCCGAATGGTGCTTTTAGAGAAAATAAACTCTCCCACTGATCTCAAATCCCTCGAAGTCAAACAGCTTCCTCAACTCTGCCATGAGATCCGTGCGTTCATCATCGAGGAGACGTCGCAGAACCCGGGACATGTCGGTTCAAGCCTGGGTGCGGTGGAGCTGGCGGTGGCGATCCATTATGTTTTTGACACGCCCTACGACAAGCTGATCTGGGACGTCGGCCACCAGGCCTATGCGCACAAGATACTCACCGGCCGTCGTGAAAAATTTCACACAAACCGCATGTACAAGGGCATCAGCGGTTTTCCGAAGATGGCGGAAAGCAAATATGATGCTTTCGGGACGGGGCACTCCAGCACTTCCCTGTCGGCCGCGCTGGGGATGGCCATTGCCTCCAGGCTGCAGAAGGACGACAGGCGCCATCACATTTCGGTGATCGGCGACGCCTCCATTGCCGCCGGGATGGCCATGGAAGCGCTCAACAACGCCGGCATGCACCAGGCCAACCTGCTGGTGGTGCTCAACGACAACGGCATTTCGATCGACCCGAACGTCGGTGCGATGAAAGATTACCTGCTGCGGATCGGCCAGGGGCAGCAAACGCTGCATACGCGCAGCAATTTCTTCGAGTCGTTCAACTTCCAGTATTTCGGCCCGGTCGATGGCCACGATGTGCTGGAACTGATCGATATCCTGCACAAGATCAAGGCTTACCCGGGGCCCAAGCTGCTGCACGCTATCACTACAAAAGGAAAAGGTTTCCAAAAAGCGGAGGAGCAGCAGACCATTTACCATGCCCCGGGGCATTTTGACAAGGATACGGGCGCCATTCTGGACACCGACTCACCGGACCAGCCGCCCAAGTACCAGTATGTTTTCGGCCGGACGATCATCGAGCTGGCGGAGCAGAACGAGAAGATCGTCGGGATCACGCCCGCCATGCCCACCGGCTCTTCACTGAACCTGATGATGGCCAGGATGCCCTGCCGGGCCTTCGACGTGGGCATCGCAGAGCAGCATGCGGTGACCTTTGCTGCCGGACTGGCAGCGCAGGGGATGATCCCTTTCTGCAACATTTACTCCACCTTCATGCAGCGGGCATACGACCAGGTGATCCACGACGTGGCCATGCAAAACCTGCACGTGGTGTTCTGTCTCGACCGCAGCGGCCTGGTCGGCGAAGACGGCGCCACCCACCATGGCACCTTCGACCTGGCTTATTTCCGGGCCATCCCGAACCTGACCATCTGCTCCCCGATGAATGAAGAAGAACTGCGAAACATGATGTACACGGCCCAGCTGCCCGGCGCAGGCCCCTTCGTGATCCGCTACCCCAAAGGCCGCGGCGTAATGACAAACTGGCAGACCCCGATGAAACCGCTGCCCATTGGCAAAGGACGCCAGATCAGCGACGGAAAGGACATGGCCATCCTGTCCATCGGACACATCGGCAATGAAGTGATAAAAGCACAGGAACAGCTTGCAAAAGATAATATCAGCGCCGCCCATTACGATCTCCGCTTTCTAAAGCCAGTCGACGAAGAACTGCTGCACGAGGTTTTTAAAAAGCATAAAAAGATCCTCACTGTGGAGGATGGCACCATCACCGGCGGCCTGGGCAGCGCCGTTCTGGAGTTCATGGCCGGCCATGGCTATCACTCGCAAGTGGTGCGCCTTGGCGTACCCGACCGCTTCATCGAACAGGGAACGGTAGCGGAACTGCAGAAAGAGTGCGGCTTTGATGCAGAGGGCATAGCGCGTGGGGCAAAGAGCTTAGTGATGAGTTCTGAGTTCTGAGTTCTGAGTTTGGGTACGGTTAATCTTTTTGCTATTTTTGACAATTGATCACGAAAATTTCCTTCTGGTGAGAAGAATCAAATTTTCAACTTTTTCTCTCATTTTTGTCATAACATGGCTGGCTGCTTTTCCTTTGTCTTCCTCAGGAGAGCCACCTGTTAAAGCTTTCACGATCGAATTTCCGGAAATCATCGTCCAGCATATACCGTGTGACATTATGCTGGAAATCGAAACCGATGAAGATATCGCTCCCTGTGATACGGTTTACAGGGAAGTATTGATCAACGGTGAGCGACAAATTCTTCCTTTTGTTGACGGAAAATCAACGCTGGGCAAGACATTCGGCAGATCGGTCCTGTTTTCGGCAGAATATGACGGGCAGCTCGTAGAAAAAAAGATCACCCCCATCCCGTTGTGGATGTCGATCCTGCCCCCGCTGATTGCCATCCTGATGGCATTGCTTTTCCGGGAGGTGTTCTCCGCCCTGTTCCTCGGCCTGCTGGTAGGGACGACCATCATCTGCTATTACAAGGGTTTTGCTTTCTTCATGGCCATCTTCAAGGGGCTTTTCATGATCATCGACCATTACATCATTCACTCGCTGATGGATGAAGGCCATATGTCGATCATTGTTTTTTCGATGATGATCGGTGCGATGGTGCACCTGATCTCCCGCAACGGCGGGATGCGCGGGGTGGTGAACATCCTGTCGCGCTTTGCCCGCAGTCCCCGTTCCGGACAGTTCATCACCTGGCTCATGGGGGTGCTGATCTTTTTCGACGACTACGCCAACACCCTGGTGGTGGGCAACACCATGCGCCCCGTCACCGACCGGCTGAAGGTTTCGCGCCAGAAGCTGGCCTATATCGTCGACTCAACGGCGGCGCCTGTGGCATCCATCGCCTTCGTCACCACCTGGATCGGCGCAGAACTGAGTTATATCCAGGACGGCATCCTGACGATCGGCATCGACGAAAGCCCCTATGCTATTTTCCTGAACTCGCTGTCGTATTCCTTTTACCCGATCTTCACCCTTTCTTTCCTGGTCATCCTGCTCTGGCGGAAGGTCGATTTCGGCCCGATGCTGCAGCGGGAAAGGCTGGCCAGGCGCGAGGGGGTGGAAGCCGTGCCCGGAACGCTGGCCGTCCCGGCAAAAGCCATGGATGATGAAGACCTGGTGAAAGAGGATAAGATCAGGTGGTTCAATGCCGTCATCCCGGTGGTTGTCATCGTTTTCGGGACCTTCGCCGGGCTGTTGTACACCGGGTGGGACCAGGGCACCTGGGACAACACCTCCCTGCGGTTTGCCACGAAACTATCTGCCACCATCGGCAATTCCAATGCTTACAAAGCGCTGTTGTGGGCATCCCTGTCCGGTACGCTCGTGGCGCTGCTGCTCACTGTCAGCCAGCGCATCCTCAACCTGAAACAGAGCATCGAAAGCCTGGTGAGCGGTTTCAAGACCATGCTGACGGCTGTCCTGATCCTGGTCATGGCCTGGGCGATCGCCCTGGTCACCAAGGAGATGCACACTGCCGATTTCATCTCGCGCAGCATGCTCGAATGGTCGGTATCGCCTTACCTGGTCCCTGCCATCACTTTTATCCTGGCGGCGCTGGTATCGTTTTCCACCGGCACCTCCTGGGGCACCATGGCCATCCTGTACCCGCTGATCCTCCCCGCCTCCTGGCTCATCGCACGGGAATCGGGCTTTGATCACGACCAGACGCTGGCCATTTTTCACAATGTCGTGTCCGCTGTCCTGGCCGGCTCAGTGCTGGGCGACCACTGCTCGCCCATCTCCGACACCACCATCCTGAGCTCCCTGGCCAGCTCCTGCGACCACATCGAACATGTGCGCACCCAGCTGCCATA
>JAWOHY010000202.1:0-8195 GCA_046484945.1 Bacteroidales bacterium | reverse complement strand
TTGCTCAGGATGCGGCTCAGCCCGTCGGCATAACCGACCGGTATGGTGGCCATTGTGATGTCTTTCTCAGCCTTATATGCCCTGTTATACCCGATGGTTTCCCCGGCCGGCACCTTCCTGATCTGTGAGATGACCGATTTCAGCCGGGCAACCGCTTCAAGTTCAGGCTGTTCTTCCGGAATGGCGCTGATGCCATACAAACTGATCCCCAGCCTGACCATATCGAACTGCGCATCGGGAAACCGGCTGATACCCGCCGAATTCAGGATATGCATCATCACCGGGTGGCCAGCCTCGGCCCGGATGCGTTCCCCCATTTCCCTGAAAACATCTATTTGTCTTCGGGTGAAATCGTCCTCCGCAGGGTCTTCACTGGCAGCCAGATGCGTAAAAACCGACTGGACATAGACCATCCTGTTGGCATGCAGCCGGCGGATCAGTTCTTCGACATCGCCAGGCATGAATCCCAGCCTGTGCATTCCGGTATCCAGCTTGATGTGGACCTTAACGGGCTTGTTTTTTGGCAGGATGTTCTTTTTGATGGCTGTTTCCAGCATTTCCAGGATCCTGAAGCTGTAGATCTCGGGTTCAAGGTTGTGCTGGATGATCTGGTCAAAGCTTCCTTCATCCGGGTTCATGATCATGATGGGCGCCGTGATGCCGGCTTTCCGCAGTTCCACCCCTTCATCGGCATAAGCTACGGCAAGATAATCGATGCGGTGAAACTGCAGGGCGTTGGCCACTTCAAAGCTTCCGATGCCGTAGGAAAATGCTTTCACCATGGCTGCGATGCGTGTCTCCGGATTAATTTTAGACCGGTAGTGGTTCAAATTGTTAACCAGGGCGTTCAGGTTGATCTCCAGGACCGTTTCATGGGTCTTTTGCTGCAGCGCCAGCCCTATCCTTTCAAATTCGAAAACACGCGCCCCTTTCAGCAGGATCACCTCGTTGCTGAACGCGGTGAAGGAAAAACGCTGCAGGAACTCATCGGTTGAGGGATAAAGCTCCTTGTTCAGATCAAACTGGTCTGCCTGCCGCGAGATGGCAGGCCCGATGCCAATCAGCCGGTCGATCTTGCTTTGGTGCATAATGTCAGCGATCTGTCCGTAAAGTTCATCCTCGTTTTTTCCGCTCTGGAGAATATCTGAAAAGATGATGGTCTTGCTTTTATGGTTGGCCTGCTGCTTTAAGAAATCAATGGCAATGCTCAGCGAATTGATGTCTGAATTATAACTGTCGTTGATGATGGTACAGTGGTTGATCCCGTCTTTCAGCTCCAGCCGCATGGCAATGGGCTGCAGGCTTTCAAAGCGAGGCGAAAGGGTGGAGGGATCGTAGCCCAGGCAGATCATGGCAGCCAGGCAATGTATGGCGTTTTCAACCGAGGCATTGTCGCTGAATGGTATCCGGATAATGAAACCCTTGTCCTGGTACTCAGCTTCTATTTGTGTGGGAAACCCTTCCCTTTTTCGGACCTCTTTAATGAATAGATCTGCCTTTTGCTTGTAGCTCCATGTGAATACATTGATACTCTTCTGGATCTCAGACCGGATGATCACCTCCATGATCTCGGGATGGTCCGTGCAATAGATCAGTGTATCTACCCTGACAAACAGCTTCAGTTTTTCGCCTACCTTTTGCTGCTGGCTCATGAAGTTCTGGCCATGCGCTTCGCCGATATTGGTGAAAATGCCGATAGTAGGTTTGATAACGGCCTGCAGCTTGTCCATTTCATCCGGTTCCGACATCCCTGCTTCAAAAATGGCCAGTTCGTAGTCTGGGTTCATTTGCCAGACTGACAAAGGGACCCCGATCTGGGAGTTATAGCTTTTAGGGCTGCGGATGGTCCGGCGGTCTTTGCTGCACAACTGGTAAAGCCATTCTTTCACTATGGTTTTACCATTGCTGCCTGTGACCCCGATAACGGGAATGCTGAATTTTTCACGGTGCGCGCGGGCCAGCGCCTGCAAAGCCTGAAGGGTGTTCTTTACGATGATGAAGTTGGCGTCAGGATATTGCTCCGCGTTTGTAGGGGTGCGGGTGACGATAAAATCACGCACACCTTTTTCGTACAGTTCGGGTATGTAGTTGTGGCCATCGTTCCGTTTGCTGGAGAGGGCGAAAAAGAGACAGTTTTCCGGCGCGATCAGCTTCCGGCTGTCGATCAGGATATCGGTGATTACCCTTTCTATCAGGTGGTCACCGGCCGAAGCACCGTTTATTATTTTTATGATCTCAGAAACAGGATAATCCATGGTATGATTTCAGGGTTCAGGGAAAAGTTTATTGTCCGGCGATCACATCTGTGTGATTATCATCGGCAGCAGGGGGGATCTCCTTTTCAATAACGGCATCGGAACTGTGCTCAATATCTTTGAGATAATTGGGAAGGGGGTTGGCATGGAGTTCTTCATATTCCTTCCGGTTATTGAAGATTTCCATGGCCAGGTAGATCGCTTCCCGGAATGAAGTTGGCGAGGCTTCATTTTTCCCGGCCAGGTCATAGGCCGTTCCGTGGGCAGGGGATGTCCTGACTGCCGGCAGCCCCGCCGTGAAATTAATTCCCTTGTCAAATGCCAGCGCCTTGAAGGGGATCAGTCCCTGGTCATGGTACATGGCTAAAACACCATCGAATTGAGTAAACTGGTCGGAGCCAAAGAAACCGTCGGCTGAGAAGGGCCCGTAAACGATGCAGTTCCGTTTCCAGGCCTGTTCGATCGCCGGGCTGATCACTTCGGTTTCCTCTTTGCCAATGACCCCCTGGTCGCCCGCATGGGGGTTTAACCCCAGTATGGCTATCTTTGGTTTGCTGATCCCGAAGTCTTTCAACAGGCTATGATTCATCAATTCGATCTTTTTCAGGATCAGGTCGCCGGTCACGGTTCCGGGGACATCTTTCAGCGGGATATGGCCTGTGATCACACCGATCCTCAGTTTATCGCTCACCATCAGCATCAGGTGTTCGGCGCATCCGAATTTATCGGCCAGGTATTCGCTGTGGCCGGGAAACCCGAACTTTGCCTCGCGCATGTTATGCTTGTTAATGGGCGCTGTGACCAGCACATCGATGTGCTTGTTCTGCAAATCCTGCACAGCTGTTTCCAGTGCAAGAAAAGCCAGCTGGCCGGCAGTTTCGGTCGATTTTCCAAGGGTTATCCTGACCTCATCCTGGGTGATATTGACAATATTGATCCGCTTATGAGCGGCTGAAGCGGCATTTTTTACCAGGTTGAAGTTTACTTCATTAATATTTAATGTCTTTCTGTGATAGGAAGCCACCTTTGACGATCCGTAGATCACCGGTGTGATACTTTCCAGCATCCTCGGATCCAGGAATGTCTTCATAATGATCTCATAGCCGATCCCGTTCAGGTCGCCATGCGTGATCCCCACCTTTACCCGTTCCGCGTCAGTTTTGATTCTTTCTTCGAATGGTTCCATGATTGATTGATTGTTTTTTGGCAAAGATACTTTGTTTGTTGCAGAGTTCCTGGTTCTTGGTTCTTGGTTCTTGGTTCTTGGTTCTTGGTTCTTGGTTCTTGGTTCTTGGTTCTTGGACCTATTCTCTAAGCTCTACGCCCTACGCCCTATGCTCTACGCCCCACGCCCTACGCCCTACGCCCTACGCCCTATGCTCTACGCCCCACGCCCTACGCCCTACGCCCTACGCCCTAAGCCCTACGCCTTACGCCCCTCGCCAGCCTCTCCGCGAACTCCACCAGCAGCCTGACGCCCATCCCGGTGCCGCCGGCGGTGCGATAGCTGTCTTTCTTATCGATAAATGCCGGTCCGGCGATGTCGAGATGGATGAAAGGGTAATCGGCAAAGTGTGCAAGGAACTTACCGGCGGTGATCATCCCGGCGTCTGTCCCGCCGATGTTTTTGATGTCGGCGATCTCCGATTTGATCAGCTCGCCGTATTCATCCCAGAAGGGGAACTCGGCGATTCTTTCATATACCCTATCGCCACAATCCTTCAACCTTTCCATATCGTTTGCGGCCGAGGTCTGCATGGCCACGATGCCGTATTTGCCTATGGCCCGGCTGGCGGCGCCGGTAAGGGTGGCCGCCGTGATCACCAGGCCGGGATTGAGTTTTTTGGCGTAGCTGAGCGCATCGGCCAGGATCAGTCTTCCTTCCGCATCGGTATTCAGTACCTCTACAGTTGTTCCGTCGGCCATGGCGATGATATCTCCCGGGGCGATGGCATTGGCGTCGATGCGGTTGTCGGTGGCCGGCATCAGGCCGATCACATGCACCGGCAGGCCGAGGCCTGCTATAGCGTACAATGCGGCCGCCATGGTGGCTGCACCCGCCATGTCACATTTCATATTGTCCATGTAGGTGCCGGTCTTCAGGTTTGAACCGCCTGTATCAAAAACAACTCCTTTGCCGACCAGTACCAGCGGTTTTTTGTTGACGGGCTTTTCGGGTTTCCACTCCATGATGGTGAAGGTGGGCGGATCGGTGCTGCCCCTGTTTACAGCAATCAGGCCCCCCATTTTCAGCGATTCGATCTTTTTTTTGTTCAGCACCTCCACCTTGATCCCCGCCTCTTTGCCCATCTTCTGGAACTCCTTTGCCAGGTCGCCAGCCGAGAGGTGAGAAACCGGTTCGTTCACCAGGTCGCGGCAACGCATAACGGCATCGGCAATGATGTTCAAGCGTTCGATCGTTTCATCTTTCAATTCTTTCGACTGTATGCCGAGCGATTTAAGCGTATTTTCCTTCTCTTTCCGTTCTTTCCGGTATTTGAGGAACTGGTAGCTGCCCAGCACCATCCCTTCGGCCAGCGCCAGGGTCTCGGCCGCTTTGCCGTCGATATCCACGATGACTACACTGCCGGCCTTGAGGTCGTTCAGTTTAGCCGCCAGGGAATCACCTGCTTTGCGGCAGTTTTCCAGCCGCTTTGAGGTGTCTTTTTCCTGTTTTATGACCTGTACAAAAATGTACCGGCCCAGCCTGTCGAATAGCATGGTCTCTTTTTTATGAGCGGAGATCATTTGGACGGCATAGGCGATTTCTTCCTTTGTCAGATAATCTGCAGGGATCTTACCTGCATCTGCAGTGAGCAGGATGAGGTTGTCTTCCTGGTTTATTTTGTCAATCTTTTTCGGCATGGCCTGATTTTTTACCGCGTAAAAGTAATAAGAATTGGGGGTGATTCTGCAGGACTCATCTTTTGAACAGCCTTTCGTCGAACGAGTAAGGCTCTCTTTGTATAATACTGACTCGCTGAATATCCGGATGTCTCGGGTTGATCAGGTAGTTGAAATCACCCGGAATGGCAGCGGAAGGGACTTTCATGACCAGGAATTCATTCATTAAAATGAAAGAATCCCCTATCTTTTGAGTTGATCTGGCAAATGGAAATGATCTCCAATCCGAAGGCAAATCCCGGGTCAATAGTTCTTTGATCAGGACATCCTCAGGAATATGAATGCTAATCAATTCAAAACCGGTTGGCAGCAAACCGGCGGGCATATGGACAGCCACTTCAACCGTGCATAATGCCCTGGAATGACTGGTGTAGACCATTGGAATCCCCCTGCTGTTCCATCTCCTGCCGATCAGTTGAGCCCCTTGTCCCGTCAGATCAAGGATGAACTTCTTTTTGCCGATCCTGTAAACAATCATGCGAATATTCCGTGCTCGATGGCTGTAAGCTCATCATTCAACATTTGAATCCCAAACTTGTTATCCAGCAATTCTATGGGCCTGATCCTCCCCAGTGCGACAATCCTGCTGTGCATCCATTCGATAAAGCGATCTTTGTCACCAAATACCTCCACTCCTTTTTTCATCAGCAGTGTAATCTCGATGATCCTCTCGGATTGAAGCTGGTCAAATTTCCTGTTGTCTTTTTTATACCGCTGCAAGGTGCGTTCCGAAAGCCCGAGAAAAGCTGACCATTCCGCCATAGTGAATGGGCTTTGTCCTGAAAAATGCTGAAATGTTTGATAGGGGATGCCTTCCCTGACAATGTTAATGAGCCCGAACAGGTCACCTGGTCTGATTTCTTCCAGGGATAAATGTTCCTGTTCGTCCGGTATTGGATATTTTTTCATAGATAAATATTTTTACAAAGATACGACATTTGTCGTAAAAAAAACAACAATTGTCGTAAAAAAATCAAATATGGGATAATATTTTACCGGTAGCGCCTTTTTTTTGTTGGATATAGGACTGGCAGGCGAGGGAGGAAGCCTGGTAGCGGTTTTTATCATCCAGCAGGTCGATGGTTCGATTGTTCAATTGTTGTGAGTTCTGAATAGGGAAAGCGCCGCCGGCTTCGGTCAGTTCAATGGCTTCCCTGAATTTGTGGTATTTCGGGCCGAAGATGACCGGCTTTCCGAATGCGGCCGCTTCCAGGATGTTGTGGATCCCCGCCCCGAAGCCCCCGCCGATATACGCTATCGTAGCATACTGGTACAAATGCGCCAGGTGTCCGATGCTGTCTACGATCAGGATGCTGGCTGACGCTGCGTTGGTTTGGGTGAGTTCTGAGAAAAGGAATGTTCCTGGTTCCTGGTTCCTGGTTCCTGGTTCCTGGTTCCTGGTTTTGAGTTTGCGATTTGAAATTTGGATTTTGTTTGTTATTTGGAATTCGGAATTTGGAATTTTAAAGCTTTGCACCAGCCCATAGATCCTCGCTTCATCGACTTCATGTGGTGCGATGATGAACTTCATCTTGTCACCGTGTGCTTCTATCAGACTGAGGATCAGTTCCTCGTCAGCCGGCCAGGTGCTTCCGGCCAGGAAAACGGGTTTGCCCGCGGCGAATTTTTCAACCAGTGGAAAAGGTTTAGCGTTGGCAGCGATCTCCGCCACACGGTCGAAGCGCGTGTCGCCGCTGACGGTGACATTTTCGATGCCGTGATCCTTCAGCAGCCTGGCAGATTCTTCATGCTGCACAAAGAACCGGGTGACCTTCAGCAATTGCTTCAGTGTCCATCCCCCGTACCATCTGAAGAAATGCTGGTTCTTTCGGAAATTCGCCGAGATAACATAGGTCGGGATATTGTTCTTATACAGCTCATTCAGGTGGCGGAACCAGAATTCGTATTTCACAAAAACGGCAATGGAAGGGTTTACCGTTTCGATGAACTTCCGGGCATTTCTCCGGGTATCCAGTGGCAGGTATAAAACGTAATCTGCTCCGGTGTAATTTTTTCTGATCTCATAACCGGAAGGGGAGAAGAAGGTCAGCACGATTTTCCAGCCGGGGTGCGTGCTGCGGAAGGCTTCGATCACCGGGCGGCCCTGTTCGAACTCGCCGAGGGAGGCGCAGTGGAACCAGGCAACGCTTGCGAGTGTTGAGTGTTGAGTGTTGAGTGTTGAGTGTTGATATTTATTTTGCGAAAGCAGATGTCGCCTGCCTTGCACCCACTTTTTCGCTTTGGGGTTGAAGAGTGCAGCCAAAGAAATGGCGTATCCGTAAAGCCGTATGATCAGGTCGTAGATGAGCCACATGACCGGGCGGGTTAGTAATAGTAAAATTCCCGTGGCATGCGCTTGCGGAGCGGGATCATCCAGGTCACCCTGGGGCCGAACAGCAGGTCGAAGCGCTTTTCGTCGCCGGGCTGTCGGGTATCGAAAAGATATTCCCGGTATCCCCGGGTAAATCCTTCGTAAACATCGAAAGCGATAGTGAAATTCACCAGGTTGTGCCTGCCGAAATACATATAACCGACCGACTGGCTGAGGAGAAACCCGCCGCTGAGCCGGTCGTAGCCACGGCCGTAGTCCCCTTTGAGCTGCGGGGCGCTGTTGTTTTCAACGTCGATCCTGATCTTGTGGCTGATATAGCCGGCGCCCAGGATAAAGAAAAAGCCGGAATTCTTGTCGTGGCCCAGGGCCGGGATCAGCTTCCCGACACGGCCCGAAATCGTATATCCCCTTTCAAACAAAGCTACCAGTGCCGGCGTGCCGTCGCCGCTGATGATATTTCCAGTGGAGGTCATGATCCCTTCCAGGATCTCGAATCCGTATTTCACGTTATTGCCGAAAATGTAGCTGTATTCAGCGCCCAGGAGCCAGTTGGTTTTTGTTTTCCAGAGAAAACCCGGGCCTATGACCGAGTTTGACCCGAACCGTTCGGCCATATCCGCCCCGGGCCACTGGTAACCGTAAAAGCCGTAGAACATCGGGATGCTTACAGGAGAATCCTTGTCCTTGTCCTGCGATACGGCACT
>JAWOHY010000152.1:0-3896 GCA_046484945.1 Bacteroidales bacterium | reverse complement strand
TCTCGATCTCACATATCCCGATCACAGCGGGGAGCTCTCCCTTTCCCAGCGCCGCCATCACCTGGTAAATCCGCACCACCTTCCGGAAATACCGCTCATTGGTCCAACGCTTCGGGCCATCGGGGAGAAATTCATCGTCGTTCGTCAGGGAATCGCCCTCGGTATCGAACAGGTTCTCCACATTGTAGAACACTATACGGGCCTGCTGGGCCCGGCATTCTGCCGGTATTATCACCATTAAAAAGGCCGGTAAGAATAAAATTATCATTTTCATAACATATCACATTAAGGCTTCATACTGTTAATCCATAAATTGCACCCGATATACCCGTCAGGTAAAAAATTTTTTCTGTGATTTTTCGAAACATAATGGCCAGCCAATCGTTTATCCATTGATTTTTAAGCCATGCGAATACTAATTGCCTTCTTTATCAGCTTTCTCGCGGGACTGACTAACCTTCAGGCGACCGGAGATACGGAATCTGCCGCCCGCCGTTTCACCGTCAGCGGGTACATAAAGGATGCTGCCACCGGGGAAGATCTGTTTGGGGCTTCTATCTATATCACAGAGCTGAATACCGGGTCTGTTTCCAATGAATATGGTTTTTACTCTGTGAGCCTGAACGAAGGAAAATACACGCTGCGGTTTACCTACCTGGGATATGAGGCACAGGTACACCAGGTCCATGCGAATCAGGACATTTTGCTCAATATCAGGATGGAGTCCGCTTCTACTGCGCTCAGAGAGGTGGAGATCACAGCCGAGCGAACAGATGAGAACGTGCGGGCGCCAGAAATGTCGGTGGTCAAAATGGATGTAAAGGCCATTAACCGTATCCCGGCACTGATGGGGGAAGTGGATATCATCAAGGCCATCCAGCTATTGCCGGGCGTGCAGATGGTCAGCGAAGGATCGTCAGGCTTCAGTGTCAGGGGTGGCAGTCCCGACCAGAACCTGGTACTGCTCGACGAAGCCACCGTTTATAATGCATCGCACTTTCTGGGCTTCTTCTCGGTTTTCAACAACGACGCCATTAAAGACGTCAGGCTCCACAAAGGTGATCTTCCCGCGCAATATGGCGGCCGCCTGGCCTCGGTGCTCGATGTCAGAATGAAGGAAGGGAACCAGAAAAAATTTTCTGCTACCGGGGGCATCGGCCTGATCTCCAGCAGGCTTACCCTTGAAGGTCCCATCATCAAAGATCAAACCGCATTCATCATTTCAGGCAGAAGAACCTATGCCGACCTATTCCTTCCCCTGTCAAAGGATGAAAATGTGCAGGAAAGCAAACTCTATTTTTATGACTTCAACGCAAAAGTCAATCATACTTTTAATGAAAGGAACAGGATCTACCTGTCGGGTTATTTCGGAAGGGATGTGTTCAAAAATCCGTTTGCCTACATGAAACTGGGCAATTCTACCGGCACGGCCAGGTGGAACCACCTGTTTTCTCAGCGTCTTTTCAGCAATTTTACCTTTGTCTACTCAAAATATGATTACAATTTGGGAACGGCCAGTGAGAATGACCCGAATTCATTTTTATGGACCTCGGCGCTGCAGGATTACCAGGTGAAGGGAGAATTCACCTGGTATATCAATCCGGAAAACACATTGCGTTTCGGCCTCAGCAGCACTTATCACATTTTTGACCCGGGCAAGGCAAAGGGAACCGGAAATGAATCCCTCTTCACAGAATATGCCCTCGACAGGACCTACGCCCTGGAAAGCGGTATTTACGTCAGCAACGATCAGAACCTGGGCAGCCGGGTTACACTCAAGTACGGTCTCCGGTTTTCGTTATTCCAGAATGTCGGTCCGGGAACGGTATATCATTACGATGAAGAATACAGTGTAAGCGATTCAACGGTCTATTCACCGGGTGACTTTTACAATACCTATTACGGCCTGGAACCCCGGCTGGGCATCACCTATCTGCTGAACGAGGTCTCCTCGCTCAAAGCCAGTTACAACCATACCTACCAGTATCTTCAGCTCGCCCAGAATTCGACGGCGGGAACGCCTCTTGATATATGGTTTTCAGCCAGCCCGAATGTCAAGCCACAGGCCGCCGACCAGGTGGCGGCGGGATATTTTCGCAATTTCCGGAAAAATACGATCGAGACCTCTGTGGAGATCTATTATAAAAGCATGCGCAACACCATCGACTTCAAAGACCACGCCCAGTTGTTACTGAACAAGCAACTCGAAGGGGAGCTCCGCTTCGGAAGGTCCTGGGCTTACGGCATTGAATTTATGGTTCGCGTACCCGAAGGTAGACTGAACGGATGGGTAAGTTACACCTACTCCAGGACGTTCAGGGAGATCCGGGAGATCAATAACGGGAGCAAGTATCCTGCGCCTTACGATTCGCCCAACGACGTGTCCATCGTATTAAATTTCGATGCCACGAAGCGGATCAGCGTGTCAGCCAACTGGGTCTATTCGACAGGCAAACCGGTGACATTCCCCACCGGCCGCGCAGTGATCGACGGCGCTATCGTACCGATATACTCCGACCGCAATGCATACCGGTTGCGGGATTATCACCGGCTCGACCTGTCGGTTACCCTGCACCAGAAAAAGAAAGAGCAAAGGTTCAACTGGGACCTTGTCTTCTCAGCCTATAATGCCTACAACCGGCATAATGCCTGGGCCATTAATTTTGTGCAGGACCAGGATAATCCATACACAACCTATGCTGAGATGACCTATTTGTTCGGAATCATCCCGGCCATAACATTTAACTTCAGGTTTTAAAGAGATGAAAAAACTATTGCTGATCATTATATTGCCCCTCTTCATCGCCACCGCCTGCACTGAACGGATCGATATCGAACTTGATGAGACCTTTACCAGGCTGGTCGTGTATGGTACCCTGACAACCGATACAACCCGGCATTATATTGAATTGAGCAAAACGACAAGTTATTACTATAACCAGGCGCCGCCCCCTGTGATGAACGCCATCGTTGAGATTTCGGATGACCTTGGAAACAGATTATTGCTGACCGAGGAGAGACCGGGGCTTTATGCTACACCCAACTCATTTTTCGTTAAACCGGGCCGGTTTTACACCCTTCAAATTGAACTGGAAGAGGAGATCAACGGCCACCGGTTTTATGAAGCCACGTCGGCGGTGAACGCGATCAATCCTATCGACTCTATCGGCCTGGTCTATCAACCATTGTGGGGCGAAAACGGGTTTTACGAGGTTACCTGCTATTACCAGGACGCTCCTACCCGTGATTTTTACATGTTCGATATCTACAAAAACGGGGAGCTACTAACCGATACCATCACCAAGCGAATCGTTGTGTCAGATGAATTCTTCAATGGTAGCTACACCAATGGTATTGGCGTAGGTTTTCTCGACCAGTCCAAAGAACGTGAAATACTCTATCCAGGCGATACGATCACTTTCCGGGGTAGTAATGTCACAAAAGAATACTTTACCTTCATATCGACCCTGCAGCAGGAAACCGGTTTTCAAACACCTCTTTTTAGCGGCCCACCCTCTAATGTTCAAAGCAATATAACCAACGGCGCAACAGGTTTTTTCACGGCTTTCAGCGTATCTTACGCAAGTACCATCTTCCTTCCATAAAAAAACTTATCAACAGACCGGGTATATTTTTCATTTTTCCGGATTAACAGGTATAGAATGGTTTGTACAGACCAATGCATGCCCGGAAGCCGAAAAGGGTTAAGAGAGTAGGCATTTATCCAAAAATTTCAAGCCTATGAAGAATTTCATCATCACCCTGATGATCCTGACAGCTATGGCGGGACAGGGAATTGCGCAGGAGAAGCTGAAGATCGGGGAAGCGGTCAACGGCAAACTGAAAATCACAAACGAAGCGGACCTGAGAAGTTTTCTCATGAATGAGCTCGGCCG
>JAWOHY010000095.1:0-23166 GCA_046484945.1 Bacteroidales bacterium | reverse complement strand
CCTTTTACCTGTTGAACGTAAACGATATCGTTTGGCATCAGGTAATAGAGGTCAGATTCAAGGATATTTCTGTCATTCAGGTTTATCCGGTATGTTTTGGTGCCATCTTCGGTCTGCCGGATCAACAGGGAGCGGTTTTTCCTGGCGAAGTCGCTGAGGTCTCCCGCCATGGCGATCGCTTCAAAAATGGTAATCTTATCCTGGTACACGACATATTTCCCCGGGTTCTTGAATTCGCCGAGCATGGAGACCCGGAAGTTGGCCAGTTTTACGATCACAACGGTATTTTTCAGGTATTCGTTTACTTTTTCCTGCAGGTTCTGCCGGATCTCATCGAGCGTCAGGTTGATGACCATCACTTTGCCAATGAGTGGAAATTCAACATAACCTGAATCGGTCACCGTATAACTGTTCAGGTAAATGCCCGATTCGGTATAGTAATTGCTATAGTTGCTGATTTCGTCAAAATAGTTCGCTGTCGGGTCGAGGCTGTTTATTTTGATATAAAGATTGTCGCCGGGGTGTACTGTATAATCATATGTCCGCGGATTAATGAAATCAGATTTTTCTGTTTTTGGCTTGTCTATATCCTGCAAATAATGGATCCGTTTCATAGGAACACAGGAAGCGAGGAACAAACCGGCCAGAATGATCAGCAATCCCGATTTAAAAAGAATTGACTTCAATTTCATAACATATGGTGTATGAGACCTGGGTGTTATTTTAAAAATGGACTGCAAAAGTAAGCATAATATTGTTCACATCAGCTTCTGGTATGTTTGCCACCACCGGTCGGGCAGGACGTCCTGGCAGGCGGTCTGGTAATCCAGGTAAGAGCAGGGCACCATATGATGCCGTTCGTAGCGTTCGCGGTATTTACTGCGGATGGGGACCTCCATCCACCAGCGTTCGCTTTTTTTACTGTTATAAAAGATCACTTCATCCTTGAAATCTTTCATGGTCACGGTATACTTGACCATATCGTGCTGTTTATCCGGAGGGAAATCGCCTTTGCGGCTGTAGAACCCGTCGATGAAATACCAGATCATCTGGCTGATGAGCTGGGCGGTTTGCGACTGGCGGTCGAGGCGGGGGTTCATTTCATAGATCCCGATGGAGCTCAGTTTATCGCTGAGCCCGGCATACCGGAAGACCTGGCACATCTCCTCCCCATAGAATCCGTGGGGCAGGGCGTTTGCGTTCCCGGGCGCGTCCGACATCCGGATGGCTGATATGTCAAAGCTCAGCATATCGGCGTTTCGCACCATGGGTTCCACCTCTTCCATATCGCCGCGTACCATGCCCAGGCGGTAGGTGTCGAAATAGAGGTTTTTCATCAGGGTGATGGCATGCTGATCAACCAGGTAGGTTTGGTATCCGATATTGGTATAGTTAAAAAGATAATTGGGCTGCTGGAGGATGACATGGCTCATGTAAGAACGGGAGTTGACCGGGTCGCCGGTGGGGCCCAGGTCGAATTCGGGATCAATCGCTACAATGTTGATGATACGCCCCAGCTTTTCATAGGCTTTGTATTGGGCAAAGGTGAGGTCCTGACCGCCTCCGAGAATGATGGGCGTGATGTTGTGTTCCAGTAGTTCGGCCAGAACAGATGTCAGGGCGAAATAAGTGTCTTCTATCGTATGGCCCGGCAGCATATTGCCCAGGTCTACCATCCTCATTTTAAAATTACCCTGGTACAGCTTGTATAGCGCTTTCCGGATGGAATCGGGAGCAAGGCCGCATCCCTGGTTCCTGACCGACGGACGGTCTTCGTTGACGCCCAGTATCGCCAGGTCGGCATTTTTCAGCGAAGGAAAATCGTTCGGCTGAATATATGCCTTGACGGTATCGCCGAGCATTTTGCGACGCGTTTTCTCGGTGTGCTGGTAACCTTTGAGCTGAACCGGTTCAAAAAAAATCGAAAGATCCATTTATTTTGAATGACAGCCCAAAAATAAACGGAATTCATGTACCATCATCAACTACCGTGATCATTTCTTCCGGCGGGGGAATGTTTTTTTTGATGGATTCTTTTTGGCGTTTTCAATAATTTTGAGGCAATCATCGAGGGAAAGTGCAGCCGGATCGGTGCCTTTGGGGATCTTAAAGTTCTCTTTTTCAAAAGAAATATATGGTCCAAAACGGCCATTCAGCACCTGTAGTTTATCATTTTCGGGGAATGTCAGGATCACTTTTTCGCGGTCCTGCTTCCGTTTCATTTCAATCAGTTCAATGGCTCTTTCCTGGCCGATCAGCATCGGGTCGTCCTGTTTGGTCAGTGAATAATATTGATTTTTGTGCTTGATGTAGGGGCCGAATTTCCCGATGGAGACGATCATCTCTTCGTCTTCATAAACACCGGCTTTCCGGGGGAATTTAAACAATTCCAGCACCTGTTCCAGGGTAACGGTTTCGATGGACATCCCTTTCTGAAGACCGGCGAAGCGGGGTTTTTCATCGCTTTCCGTTTCCCCGATCTGGGCGACAGGCCCGAAGCGGCCCAGTTTCACATAGACATTCTTTCCGGAAGCAGGATCGGTGCCAAGCAGCCGCTCCCCGCTGAACTTCCCTGTTTTCTCCACGGTTTCCTTCACCTGGTGATGAAACGGGCCGTAGAACTTTTCGATCATTTCGTGCCATACTTTTTCCCCGCGGGCGATCGCATCGAATTCTTTCTCGACCGTAGCGGTGAACTGAAAATCGATGATATTATCAAAATACTGCATCAGGAAACGGTTCACCAGGGTCCCCAGGTCGGTTGGCAGCAATTTCCCTTTTTCAAACCCTGTTTTTTCACTTTTCACCTGCTCTTTGATCTTATCGTCTTTAAGTGTCAGCACATCGTACGGACGCATCGATCCTTCCACGTCCTTTTTTTCGACATATTCCCTTTTCTGGATCGTGGAAATAGTGGGTGCGTAAGTGGATGGCCTGCCTATTCCCAGTTCTTCCAGTCGTTTTACCAGGCTGGCTTCGGTAAAACGGCGCAGGGGCATGGTAAAACGCTGTTCGGCCCGCATATCTTCCAGGTCCGGCCGGTCGCCTTTTACCAAAGGAGGAAGAATTGCTTTGCCATTTTCATCCGGTTCATCGTCTACCGATTCGCGGTAAACTTTCAGGAACCCGTCGAACTTGATTACTTCACCCTGTGCCAGAAATTCACCTTTATCAACGGTGGAAGCACTGATATTGATGGTGGTTTTTTCGGTGATGGCATCGCTCATCTGGGAGGCGATGGTTCTTTTCCAGATGAGTTCATAGAGTTTTTTCTGGGCTGCGGTGCCTTCGACGGCCATATTGGCGATATAGGTGGGCCGGATGGCCTCGTGGGCCTCCTGGGCCCCTTTGGACCTGGTAGTGTATTGCCGGGTTTTGACATACTCCTCACCGTACATTTTGCTGATGACCTCACGCGCTTTTCCCAGCGCCATTTTCGACAGGTTGACCGAGTCGGTACGCATGTAGGTGATCAACCCCTCCTCGTAAAGTTGCTGGGCCACGCGCATGGTATTGGCCACCGAGAACCCCAGTTTCCGGCTGGCTTCCTGTTGCAGGGTGGAGGTGGTAAAAGGCGGGGCGGGTGATTTTTTTGCCGGTTTGGTCTCTACCGAGGTCACCAGATAGCTGGCGCCAATGCATGATTCCAGGAATAGGCGCGCCTCGTCCTTCGTTTTGAAGCGGGTGGGAAATTCGGCTTCAAAACTATAATCACGGCCATTCTTGTGGATGACGAACCGTGCGGTGATCCTGAACGAAGCGGTGGATTTAAACCCCCGGATATCATCCTCTCTTTCGACGATGAGCCTCACAGCGACCGATTGCACCCGGCCGGCCGAAAGGGCCGGTTTCACCTTCTTCCAGAGAAGCGGCGAAAGCTCAAATCCGACCAGGCGGTCGAGCACGCGGCGCGCTTGCTGGGCATTCACCAGGTTCTCATTGATCTGGCGCGGATTTTCAATGGCTTCCGTTATGGCTGTCTTGGTGATCTCATGAAAGACGATCCGCCTGGTTTCAGCTTTGGTCAATCCCAACGCACTCACCAGGTGCCAGGAGATGGCTTCGCCCTCCCGGTCCTCATCGGTCGCCAGCCAGATCACTTCCGCTTCCTTTGATGCCTTCTTCAAATCTGCCACGACCTTCATCTTCTCGGGCGAAATTTCATATATGGGTGTAAACCCCTTATTGATATCCACGCCCAGATCCTTTTTTGAAAGATCCATCACGTGGCCAAAGCTTGAACGAACGATATAATCTTTCCCGAGAAATCGTTCTATGGTCTTTGCCTTGGCCGGTGATTCAACGATAACGAGATTTTTGATCATATCGCTTTCATTTTTTAAGCCCGCAAAAGTAACATTTTTCTTATTAATCGGGTTTTTGGCAAAATATACCCGGTCTAAAAAGAAAAATTTTGAATTTTGAATGTTGAATTTTGAATTATTTCGTCCTACCGTCCTACAGTCCTGCAGTCCTGCCAGGGTTATCCGTCAGGAACGCTTTCCAGCCGCTGAATTTTTTTTCCTGTTTGCCGGGATTGTTCTGGAAGTAGTGACATACGGCGGCGGCCAGGCCGTCGGTGGCGTCGAGGTATTCGGGCGACTGGGCAAACTGCAGCAGGTTTTGCAACATGATGGCCACCTGCTCCTTGGAGGCGTTGCCGCGGCCGGTAATGGCCTGTTTGATTTTTCGCGGGCTGTATTCAAATATCGGCACCGTACGCGACAGGGCGGCGGCCATCGCTACCCCTTGCGCACGGCCCAGTTTGAGCATCGATTGCACATTTTTTCCATAAAAAGGGGCCTCTATGGCCAGCTCGTCAGGATGATATTCTTCCAGAAGAGATACGGTGCGATCAAAAATTTTTTTTAATTTGTCCTCGTGATTGGAAAGCCGGTGGAGCTTGAGCACACCCATGGTCAAAAGCTCGATCTGTTTTTCCCGGACCAATATGACACCGTATCCCATAATGGTCGTTCCGGGGTCGATGCCCAATATGATCCGTTCAACCGGCAAAATGCAATGTATATTTAATGATCAATAATAACGCAAAGATAAGGAAAACCTTCAATTACCTGATCAGGGCCGCCATTGTGATGGTAACCTATGGCTTTATTTACCGGCAGGTATTTGTCAACCGGAAGCTTGATGACATTACCGGGGTTTTTCAACCCATGCTGCAGCAGCGGCAAACCTGGATCATCCTGGGTGTGGTGCTTTTCCTGATGCTGGTGAATTGGGGGATCGAGTCGGCCAAGTGGCGCCTGTTGATCGCTAAAATCGAAAAATTACCCTTCATCCGGGCTTTTGAAGGGGTGTTGACAGGTGTTTCAGTGAGCATTTTTACACCTAACCGTACGGGAGATTACCTGGGCCGGGTGTTCATCCTTGAAAAAGGGAATCATATCGAGGGGATCCTGATCACGATCATCGGCAGCTTTGCCCAGATAGTGGTTATCCTGAGCATTGGGCTGTTCGGTTTCCTGGCATTCATGGAACAATACCTGCAGTTGTCATACTCCGTGCATGAATATGTTGTCACGGCCATGATCTTCCTGGTGCCGGTGAGTGTTTTTATCCTGCTGCTTTTGTATTTCCGGATCGGTTTATTATCCGATCTTATCCGGAGATACCTGCCGGCCAGGTGGGAGAAATTTAACCATTATGCCAGTATTTTCAGCCGTTACAGTAACCATGAACTGTTTTGGGTTTTATTGCTCAGCGCATTCCGGTACATGATATTTTCGGTACAGTTCTATCTTCTTCTAAGGCTTTTTGATGTGGGGATCCCATTTTTGCAGGGTTTTACACTGATCGCGGTGATCTACCTGGCCATGTCGCTGGTCCCTTCCGTGGCGCTGGTTGACCTGGGCGTCAGAGGCTCGGTGTCAGTATTTGTGACCGGTCTTTATTTCAGCAGGTTCGGTGGCGGTCCCGCCGACCTGCCGGTGGCGGTATTGGCGGCATCAACCTTCCTTTGGTTCATAAACCTGATCCTGCCGGCGCTCATGGGCACCTTCTTTGTCTTTAAACTGAAGTTCTTCAGAAAATAAGCCGGGCGAATGGAAATATATATCTTCATCCTGTTTCTCTTTTTAATTCCTGCCGGTATAAAATATATCACACTGATTATATTATTCACGCGGGGATGGTATAAAGGATTGAAGGTGGGCGCTTTAGAAGACCATGCTGAATCAATATTCCGGGTCAGCGTCATCATACCCGCCAGGAATGAAGAAAGTCATATGGATAAGCTTTTAAACGATCTGGCGGCACAGGACTATCCCTGTGAGCGCTACGAGGTGATCGTGGTGGATGACCGTTCCACGGACCTGACGGCGGAGATCACGGAGAAGTTCCGTTTGATGCATCGCGGAATTAATTTAAAAATGATCAGGATCGATGATGACGGGAATGATGGTTCAAAAAAAAGAGCGCTCACTGTTGGGATCCATGCTGCAACCGGGGAAATAATCCTTACCACAGATGCGGACTGCAGGTTGGGCCCGGGATGGATCACTGCCATTGTTTCTTTTTTCAGAGACCAGGATATCGAATTAACGTCCGGCCCGGTCACTTATCATGATGCAAAGGGATTCCTGAACCGTTTCCAGGCACTGGAGTTCCTGGGGATGATGGCCTCGGGCGCCGGCGCGGTAAAAACGGGCCTGCCATTCATATGCAATGGGGCAAATCTGGCATACCGCAGGGATACTTTTCTGGAATTGCAGGGTTTTCGGGGCAATGAAAAATATGTTTCAGGAGATGATGTTTTTTTGATGCATGGCATCAAGCGGTTGCGCGGGAGACATTCTGTCTGCTTCGCTTTTACAAAGGATGCGTTGGTTAAAACCACACCCGCAGAAAATATACAGGATTTTTTGCGACAGCGTATTCGCTGGGCCTCTAAAAGCAAGGGTTACTACGACCGCACGGCATTATTCACCGCTTTGTCGGTGTTTTTCCTGAACCTGGCCATGGTGATGTTTTTTTTCACAGGTTTCTTCCATCCCCCGGCTTTCCTTGTTTTTGCCGGCGCCGTATTGATCAAATCCCTCACCGACCTGCCCCTGCTGCTCGGGGTAACACAGTTCACGGAGCAACGGCGGTTACTGCACGGTTATCTGCTGTTTCAGCTGATATACCCTTTCTATGTGGTTGCAACCGGATTGCTGAGCTTGTTGCTGCCGGTTAACTGGAAAAGATAAGTTTCGTGTTTTTAGTTTCGTGTTTTTAGTTTCGTGTTTTTAGTTTCGTGTTTCGTGGTATTACAATCTACAAACAAGAAACAAAAAACAAGAAACAAGAAACTAAATAATCAGCATCGCGTCTCCGTAAGTGAAGAATTTATATTTTTTTTCGATCGCCACCTTGTAGGCTTCATTCAGAAACTCGTAGCCGGCGAATGCAGAGGCCATCATCATCATCGACGACATGGGCATGTGCAGGTTGGTGATCATGGCGTCGGCCACGCTGAATTCATATGGTGGGAAAATGAACTTGTTGGTCCATCCGCGGTAGGGTTTTACTTTACCTGAAATGGATACGGCGGTTTCCAGCGCTTTCATCGAGGTGGTTCCAACGGCAACGATTTTATTCCGGTTATCCTTTGCTTTGTTAATGATTTCCGAATCCTGCTCTTCAATGAGCATTTCTTCTGAATCCGTTTTATGCTTGGTGAGGTCTTCGACTTCGATGGCGCGGAAATTTCCAAGCCCAACGTGGAGGGTTATTTCCGCGAAAGAGATCCCTTTGATTTCCATTCTTTTCATCAGTTCCCGGCTGAAATGCAATCCGGCCGTAGGGGCGGCGACCGCTCCTTCGTGCTTGGCATAGATAGTCTGGTAGCGCAGGTCATCGATGGGCTCTACCGGGCGTTTGTGAACTTTAGGCAAGGGGGTCTGCCCCAGGTCGGTGATGGTCTTTTTAAAGTCCTCATAGGGCCCGTCGAACAGGAACCGCAGCGTCCGCCCGCGGGAGGTGGTGTTGTCGATCACTTCGGCCACCAGGGCGTCGTCTTCGCCGAAATAGAGCTTGTTACCGATGCGGATCTTCCGCGCCGGGTCAACCAGTACATCCCACAGGCGGGATTCGCGGTTTAACTCACGCAACAGGAAAACTTCGATCTTAGCGCCTGTTTTTTCCTTGGTGCCATAAAGCCGCGCCGGAAACACCTTGGTGTTGTTGATGACAAATATATCGCCATCGTCAAAATAATCCAGGATATCTTTAAATTCCTTGTGAACAATCGTATGATCCTTGCGGTTGAGAACGATCATTTTGGATTCATCCCTGTTTTGCGGAGGCCGGTCAGCAATTAATTCAGGTGGAAGATAGTACTTAAACTGGGAAAGTTTCATAAGATAGTGTATACAATATATGCAAAGTTAGTTAAATTGAGAGCCTTTGTCAAGTATGTTTTTGGTTGTATCTTCTTTTAAAACTTAAAAATCTTTAAAAGAACCTGTTATTGCGGTTATAGGATTAAACGGAAAAAATGAAAAAAAGTTCATTTTTTCATTATTTGCATTAAAGTTTCAAATTGTGAAATAGATATGGCGTCTGAGACTGCGTAGCTTCCGATCCGGGTCCTCCGGAGGGAGGAAAGGTAAGCCCCGGTTCCCAGCGCTTCGCCGAAATCACGGGCCAGGGAACGGATGTAGGTGCCCTTGCTGCAATTCACCAGGAAATCGACCTCAGGGTATTCAAACCGGGTTATCTCGAAGGTGTGAATGGTCACCGGTACGGGGGGCAGGTAGATATCGCGGTTTTTCCGGGCCAGGGTATAGGCGCGCTTGCCTTCGATTTTTTTAGCTGAATAAAGGGGCGGCACCTGTTGAATATCTCCGGTGAATTTTTGGGCGGTTGCATGAAGGATTTCCGGGGCAGGATGCATGGTGGTGGAACAGGGTACGGGTTCGGTTTCTGAGTCGCAGGATGGGGTGGTGGCGCCGAGGAAAAATGTGCCGGTGTATTCTTTGTCGAGTTCCATGAAGCGGTTGATCTGTTTGGTCATTCCGCCGGTACAGATCAGCAGCAGCCCTGTTGCTTTCGGATCGAGTGTGCCGGCGTGCCCTACTTTCAGCCTGACGCCGATGGTTCGGCTGATCAGCCGCCTGATCTTGTTCACCGCGTCGAAGGAGGTCCAGTCGATGGGTTTGTCGATCAGCAGTAATTCACCAGTTATGAAGTCAAAATCCATGGCTATCCTAAAATTATGGCCAGCAGCCCGATAATGGCACAATAGATTGCGAACCAGACCAGCCCGCCCTTTTTCACTATACCGATCATCCATTTGCATGCCAGCAGTCCGGATACGAAAGCAGCCAGGAAGCCTACGAGAAGGGGCATGATGCCGATGCTTTCCATGCCTGCCAGGCCTGTGTCGTAAATGTCTTTCAGGTTGGCGCCGATGATGGGAACGAGCACCATGAGGAATGAGAACCGGGTAACTTCTTCCCTTTTATTTCCCAGCAGCAAGCCGGCGCTGATGGTTGCCCCCGAGCGGGAGATACCGGGCAAAACGGCAAAGGCTTGCGCGATACCGATGATCAGCCCGTCGATATAGCCGATGCTTCGTTTGTTCGATTTCCGGATATAGGTGGAGGCGAGCAGTGAAGCGGTGATCAGCAGCATGATGCCGACGAAGATCACCCGGCCGGTGAAGAACTGTTCGATTTCATCTTTGAAGAACAGTCCCAGGAAGACAACGGGAACCATGGAGATCAGCAGTTTGAGGAGGTAGCTGTGCGATTCATTCCATGGCAGTCTCAGTGAATCGGAGGCCAGTTTCAGGAGGTCTTTCCGGAAGACGAAGATTGTGCTCAGCACGGTGGCCCCGTGGACCACGACGGTAAAAAGCAGGGTTTCCCTGGTTTCGATGCCCAGCAGCACTTTGCCCAGTTCCAGGTGCCCGCTGCTGCTGACGGGCAGAAATTCGGTAAGCCCTTGCAGCAGACCGAGGATCAATGCTTCTATCCAGTTCATGCCACAGGGTAGGGCGGGATGTTAATCCCTGGTTTTTTTCATGATGGCATATATCTCGACGGCATATCCTGCCAGGATCAGGAGGGGAGCGAGGGTCATTCTCCGGAAATTGAAGATGCCATAGCTGAATTCATTCGGATCATCGGAGCCTCCGCCGATCATCAGCAGGAAGCCCAGTACGATCAACGCCAGGCCGATCAGCAACAGGCGGTAGTTTTCCCTGCCGAAAGCGAACCCTTCCCGGGATTTCGGCTCGGCGGCACGGCTGCCACCCGGTTTTTCCTGCACTGCAGATTTCTTTTTTACCATCATCTTTTCCAGGTATTATCGTGCAAATATATAAAAAACAGACAAACCCTCCCTTTCCCCAACACCCAATACCCAACACCCAACACCCAACACCCATCAGTGATACAGTTCATCTTCCTTCATCCGGATATACTTTCTGACGGCGAACCAGGTGGATATCCATGCGAGAAAAATGCCGGTCAGGATGACCAGCCCGAAAACGGCCAGGTAGAGGTTGAGGTCGTACAGGCCGATGAGTTCCGGCAGTTCCTGCATCAGGAAATAGAGGATGACAGCCAGCAGGATGATCGCCAGGAAGGCGCTGAGCAGCCCTTGCAGGACACCCCGGATGATGAAGGGGCGGCTGATGAATCCCCGGGTGGCGCCCACCAGTTTCATGGTTCGGATGATGAACCGCCGGGCATAAACCGATAATCGTATAGTGTTGTTGATCAAGGCCATGGCGATCAGGAGGAGCAGGGCGCTGAATCCAAGCAGCACCAGGCTGATCCTCCGGATGTTCCGGTTTATCAGGTGGACGAGTGATTTCTGGTAAAAAACCTCCTTGACAATGGTCTCCTGCATCAGCTTATTTTCGATCACCTCCAGGCTGTCGACATTCCCGTAAGCCGCCTTGATCCTTAAGTCGATGGACGGAGGCAGCGGATTGTAACCCAGGAAGTCGATAAAGTCTTCGCCCAGCTCGGCGGTCAGCTCACTGGCGGCCTGTTCGGGGCTGATGTATTCGGAAGCCTTGACAAAAGTGCTGGCATCCAGCCGCCGTTGCAGCAAAATAATGTCTTCGACCGGTGCATTTTCCTTGATATACACCCGGAAGCCGATATTTTCCCGCACATAGTCTGACAATTTCCTGGCATGCAGCACCACCAGGGCGAGCAGCCCCAGCATCAGCAACACCAGCGTAATGCTGACCACTGTAGTGGCCAGGCTCGACTGGTAGCGCCGGCGGGTGTATTTTTCTTCCATGCTTGCCACGGCACGAAGATACCAAAATTTACCGATCACCCCTTCCCGTATTTTTTCTAACTTCGCAGCCTTAAAATTAACAGCATCAACATCCTCAGCATTATATGGATTACAATTTCCGGGAGATCGAAAAAAAGTGGCAGCAATACTGGCGGGAAAATAAAACCTTCAAGGCCCCCAACATCTCTGACAAGCCGAAATACTATGTGCTTGATATGTTTCCTTACCCTTCGGGTGCGGGTTTGCATGTCGGCCACCCGCTGGGGTATATCGCTTCCGATATTTTCACCCGTTACATGCGATTGAAGGGCTTCAATGTACTGCACCCGATGGGATTTGATGCTTACGGCCTTCCTGCCGAGCAATACGCCATCCAGACCGGCACCCATCCTGCCGTTACCACCGAAAAAAACATTGCCCGTTACCGGGAACAGCTTGACCAGATCGGTTTTTCTTTCGACTGGGATCGGGAGGTGGTGACCAGCGATCCTTTTTATTACAAATGGACGCAGTGGACCTTTATCCGGTTGTTTGAACACTGGTATGACAGAATTTCAGATAAGGCCCGTCCCATTGCGGAACTGATCGAAGCGTTTGAAGAGCATGGGAATGAAAATATCGATGCGGTTTGTGGGGAAGTGGACCCTTTCACTGCCGCAGGATGGAAGTCAATGACGGAAAAGGAACAGCAGTTGGTTTTGATGCACTATCGCCTGGCCTATCTCTCCGATACCTGGGTCAACTGGTGCCCCGCCTTGGGCACGGTGCTGGCGAACGACGAGGTCAAGGACGGCTTTTCGGAACGTGGGGGGCACCCGGTGGAACGTAAATTGATGAAGCAGTGGTCGTTGCGCATCACGGCTTATGCACAGCGTTTGCTCGACGGGTTGGACAGGATCGAATGGACTGAATCGCTCAAGGAGGTGCAGCGCAACTGGATCGGCCGTTCGGAAGGGGCGGCGGTGTTTTTTAAGATGTCCGTCAGCCGTCAGCCGTCAGCCGTTAGCAGTCAACAATCGAACCCTGAACTCATAACTCATAACTCAGAACTCAAAACTCTCATAGAAGTCTTCACCACCCGTCCCGACACCTTGTTCGGGGCCACCTTCATGGTGCTGGCGCCCGAGCATGAGCTGGTCATGCAGATCACTGCCCCGGAGCGGCGGGAAAGGGTTTCCGAATATATCGAATGGGCAAAAAACCGCTCGGAGCGCGACCGGATGGCAGAGGTGAAACGCATCACCGGCGAATTCACCGGCGCTTATGCCGTCAATCCGCTGAACGGTCAGGAGATCCCGGTCTGGGTGGCCGATTACGTGCTGGCCGGATATGGCACCGGCGCCATTATGGCAGTCCCGGGCCACGACAGTCGCGACTTTGCCTTTGCCCGGTTTTTCGACCTTCCCATCGTGCAGGTTGTCATGAAGCCTGATGAAGAAGTTTCGGATACCCACCAGTGGTCCGAATCGTATGACGCCAAAGAGGGGATCATGATCAACTCCGGGTTTATGAATGGCATGCAGGTGAAAGAGGCCATCACTGCAGCGATCCGGAAGATAGAAGAAATGAATGCCGGTTATGGCACGGTGAACTACCGTCTCCGGGACGCCATTTTCAGCCGGCAGCGTTACTGGGGAGAGCCATTCCCGATTTATTACAAGGACGGCATGCCCTACCCGCTGGACGACAGCCAGCTCCCGCTGGAACTGCCGGATGTTGATAAATATTTGCCCACCGAAACGGGCGAACCACCGCTGGCACGCGCCAAAAACTGGACCACCGGTGAGGGCTATCCGCTGGAAACCAATACCATGCCCGGGTTTGCCGGGTCCAGCGGTTATTACCTGCGCTATATGGACCCCTGGAACAAGGATGCCTATTTCTCGAAAGAGGCCAATGAATACTGGCAGGATATCGATTTGTACGTGGGCGGCGACGAGCACGGAACGGGTCACCTGATCTACGCCCGGTTCTGGAACATGTTCCTGTACGATATCGGCCTGGTCTGCCGCGAAGAACCCTTCCGCAAACTGATCAACCAGGGTAAGATCCAGGGACGCTCTAATTTTGTTTACCGCATCAATGGCACCAACACCTTCGTTTCCTGCAACCTGAAAGACCAGTACGACACCTCGGCGCTGCATGTAGATATCGAACTCACCGATAATGACATTCTGGATACGGAAGCTTTCCGCAAGTGGCGGCCGGACTTCGAAAATGCCGAATTCATCCTGGAAGAGGGAAAATACATCTGCGGATGGGAGATCGAGAAAATGTCGAAATCCAAGCACAACGTGCAAAGCCCCGATGACCTGATCGCCAGATATGGCGCCGATACCCTGCGGATGTACGAAATGTTCCTGGGCCCGGTGGAGCTCTCCAAACCCTGGGATACCAAAGGGATCGAAGGGGTTTTCCGTTTCCTGAAAAAATACTGGCGGTTGTTTTATGATGAGAACGGAAATTTCAGCGTTTCCACAGGGACTCCATCCCGGTCGGAACTGAAAATCCTCCATAACGCCATTCGCAAGATCGGAAATGATATCGAGCGCTTCTCTTTCAACACGGCGGTGTCGGCATTCATGATCTGCATCAACGAACTGACCGACCTGAAATGCAACAAGCGGGAGGTCCTGGAGCCGCTTAACATTCTCCTTGCTTCTTTTGCCCCGCATATCACCGAAGAGATCTGGCAGCAACTGGGGCATACCGGCACTATCTCTTTTGTTTCATTCCCGGAATTCAACGAAGAATTTGTCAGGGAAGATACGTTTAAATATCCTGTATCGTTTAATGGTAAGATGCGGTTCCAGATGGAACTGCCTGTGGGCATTACCGCCACCGAAGCGGAAGCCGCCGTCCTCGCCGCAACTGAATCGCAGAAATGGCTGGCCGGCAACCCGCCTAAGAAAGTGGTGTTCGTGCCTAAGAAGATCATCAACATTGTAATTTAGAAGGTTTAAGGTTTAAGGTTTGAGGTTTAAGTGCGGGCTTTTTATAAGTGTTGAGGTTTAAGGTTTAAGGTTTAAGTGGGGGATTTTTTAATAAATTGTGAAACATGAATCTTTTATCATATAAATATAATTCGCGAACTCAAACCTTAAACCTTAAACCTCAACACTTCTTGTTGGTCTTGTTAATGCTTCCCTTATTTGCCGCAAGCCAGGGCTCATTCAGAAAGGTAGAAAATGATGCTTTCCAGCGCGGAGAGTACCTCAAGTACCGTGTATTCTACGACTCCTGGTTCACGAGCTGGCTGACGGCGGGTTACGGAACGATGGAAATTGCACCAGAATTTGAAAATGTCGATGGCCGGGAAGCATATCATATTATAGTGCACGGTTATTCGGTCGGGTTGTTCAATCTCTTTTACAAGGTGCGCGACCGTTTCGAATCCTATCTCGACAGGGAAGGGCTGATGTCGCTGAAGTTCATTCGCCGGACGAGGGAGGGGAGCTATGTCAGGAATGATGATGTGTATTTTGACCATCAGAAACTTAAAGCAAATAGTACAAGGGCTGTCAAGGATATCACACCCTACGTGCAGGACATGGTGTCGGCTTTCTATTATGTACGCACCTGGGATTTTGAGGATGCAAAAATCAATGACAAGTATTACCTCGATTTCTTTCTGGATGACTCTCTATACCACAGCGAGATCATTTTCCTGGGAAGAGAGACGCTCAAAACCGATATTGGCAGCATAGACTGCCTGAAATTCAAACCAAAAGTGGCTACCGGAGAGCTTTTCCAGGAGCAATATCCCATGGAGCTATGGGTGACCGACGACCGGAACAAGATCCCTGTCATGATCCGCTCGGCGGTGATCATCGGCTCGGTCAGGATCGAGCTGGTGGAATACAGGGGGCTGAGGTGGAAGCTGGGAGAGAAATAGTTCCGAGTTCCGAGTTTCGAGTTCCGAGTTTCGAGTTCCGAGTTTTTTGTTAAATTTTTTTTGGCATGGATTTGGTTTTCCCTGGTTTAATAAACTGACTTAACTTTTCTCTGCGAAATTTCGCGACTCCTTTGTGTAACTTTGCGAGAAATTAAATATTAAAATCATGCAAAAGTCCATCTTACTGATCATCCTGGCTGGAATTACCATTTCTTCCGCCATGGGTCAAAAGAATTATGAAAATGAATGGAAAGAGGTTGAATCTTTTGTCAGGCAGGGCTTGCCGCAGTCGGCGATGAAGATCGTCGACGGGATTTACGATGAATCCAGAACGGACAACAATGCCCCGCAGTTCCTGAAAGCGGCCTTATACCAGGTCCGGCTGAAGTCTGACTACCAGGAAGATTTCATGGAGAGCAGCCTGGCTCAGATCGGGAAGGAAATAGAAGATGCAAAAGCCCCGGTGAAACAGATCCTGCATTCGATCCAGGCTGAGCTTTTATGGCGCTACTACCAGGCTAACCGCTATCTGTTCATGGACCGGACACGGCTATCGGTCCCCGATCCCGATGATATCAAAACCTGGGACCTACGGACACTGACGGACGCCGTTGCGCGCCATTACCTGGCATCCCTCGAAGAAGAAATCATCCTCCAGCAGGTGCAGCTCGGCAAGTTTGACCCGATCATCGAACCGGGAAAAAACTCCCGCATCTATCGTCCGACCTTATACGACTTTCTCGCACACCGTGCGCTCGAATTCTTTATGCATGAAGAACCGGGACTGACGAGGCCGGCCATCAGTTTCAGCATCGATCAGCCGAAGTACTTCAGTCCCGCCGCCGAATTTGCCATTTTACAGCTTGAAAACCCGGCAGAAGATGAATTCAAACGATTGGCTTTAAATATTTTACAGAACCTTATCAGGTTTCACCTGAATGACACGGAACCATCGGCCCTGGTCGACGTCGACCTGCAACGGCTTCGCTATGTGGAGCAAAATGCCGTTATGGCTGAAAAGCACGACCTCTACCTCAATGCCCTTTCAGATCTGGATAAACTTTTTCCCGACCATCCCGCCACGGCCGACGTGGGGCATGAGATCGCCCTGGAATACTTCCGGAGAGGGCAGCAATACAATCCTTTCCAGTCGGACCAGTACCGTTGGGACCTGAAGCGGGCCGCTGAAAAATGCGATGAGGTGATTCAGAAATATCCGGATACGGACGGGGCCAAAAATTGCCTTATTGTCCGCAACAGGATCAGCGATAAATCCTTATCCTTCACCCTGCCCTATGCCAATCTGCCGGGAAACAGCTTCCTGGCGTCGCTGAATTTTAAAAATATCGACAGGGTGTATTTCCGGATTATCCGGATGGACCCGGAGGAAGACCGGATCCTTCGCCAGCGGCACAGGGAGGAATCGCTGATTGCGAAATACAGGGAACAGCCTCCTGTCAGGGAGTGGAACCTCGACCTGCCCGATGATGGGGATTACCAGGACCATAATACACAGGTTGCCATGCCGGGTTTGCCCAAAGGGTATTATGTAGCCATGGTATCCGGCGGCGCTGACTTTATGTCTGATACCGAAGGCATCGCCTATGCTTCTTTCTGGTCGACCGGCATCAGTTACATCAGCAGTGGGACCAGGCCGGGAAGCGAACTGGAGGTGTTTGTCCTTGACCGGCAGAAGGGAACGGCATTAAAGGGCGTAAAGGTCCAGTCATATATCAGGGAATACGATTACCAGAGCCGGAGCTATCTGAACCGCCCGGTCGATGCATATGCTTCGGACGAAAGGGGTTACCTTTCGATTCCCTCCGGCGCCGGCGCTTCCAAATCATTTTACCTGGAGTTCAGGAAAGACGACGACCTTTTCTTTACAGAGAATTATTTTTACCTGTATCCCCAGCGAAGGGAAGAGAAAAGCCGGGTGACCACCCACTTCTTTACCGACCGGTCCATCTACCGGCCAGGCCAGACGGTTTATTTCAAGGGGATTGTTTTGGAGAAAACCGGTGAAAAGCATGCTATCCGGTCCGGGCACACCACCACGGTGGCCTTGTATGACGTGAATTACCAGAAAGTTTCGGAACTTTTACTGACCTCCAATGAATACGGCTCCATTCAGGGAACCTTTACGCTGCCTTCGGGCGGTTTGACCGGGGAAATGACCCTTCGCAGCGAGTCGGGAAGCATTTCCTTTTCGGTGGAGGAATACAAGCGGCCACGGTTCAGGGTGGAGATCGATCCGCTGGAAGGGAACTATAAGCTGAACGAGCAGGTAACCGTAACCGGGAAGGCGATGGCTTACGCCGGCAGCGCGGTCGACCAGGCCGTGGTCAGCTACCGCGTGGTACGCATGGCCCGTTTCCCCATCTGGCGCGATTGGTGGAGCTGGTTCCCCGGCACCCCGGAAACGGAGATCATCTCCGGGCAGACCATGACCGACGCGGAAGGGGCCTTCAGCCTCTCTTTTACCGCCATACCCGACCTGCAGATCGACCCAAAATACCAGCCGGTGTTTTACTACAAGATCTTTGCCGACGTGACCGACCTCACCGGCGAGGTGCGGTCTGCCGAGACCAGCGTTTCGGTCGGTTACCAGGCGCTGCTGATGGATGCCGACATTCCCGGGAAGCTCGATATCAGCGGGCCTTCTTCCTTTAAACTGCACACCACCAACCTCAACAACCAGTCTGTGAATGTGGAAGGGACGATCACCCTTTATTCGCTGGAAGCGCCGGAAAGGCTCATCAGGGACAGATCATGGGCCAGGCCCGATGTGTTTGTTATGAGCCGGGAGGAATTTCTGAAAGAATTTCCGAACGAGCTGTACGATAACGAAAGCGATCCCGATACCTGGAACCGGAAAGCGGCTATCCTGAAACGAAATTTCAATACGGCAAATGATTCTGTTTTCATTATCGATAATCTTAAAAACCTTGCCGCCGGAAGTTACCTGTTGCTTATGGAAGCGACCGATGCTTTCGGTGAAAAAGTAGAAGTGAAGAAATACCTGACGGCCTTTCAACCGGACAATAAGGTGATGCCGGTGAGCAGTCCTTTCTGGCACGCCGTTATCAAAAACAGTGGTGAACCGGGCGATATGGCCGTGCTGGTCGTTGGAACCGCCGAAAAAAACGTTCGTCTTTTATATGAAGTCGAAAACAAAGGAAAAATTGTCAGCCGCCGCTGGTTAGCTCTCAGCCAGGGGAAAACGAGGCTGGAAATCCCGATCGGGGAGGATTACCGGGGCAACTTCTCCGTCAACCTGGTTTTTGTGAAAGAGAACCGCAGCTACCAGCTGACGGAAAAAATAACGGTTCCTTACACCAATAAACAGCTCAGGATCAGTCTTGAAACGTTCCGCGACAAGCTGACCCCCGGGCAGGATGAGGAATGGCGGATCAGGATCTCCGGGATGATGGGGGAGAAAGTGACGGCCGAACTGCTGGCGTCGATGTATGATGCTTCGCTCGACGCGTTCCGGGACCATCAATGGCAGTTGGATCTGTATCCTTATCGCAGCGGTTTTACCGGATGGAATACCCGGTTTGCTTTCAGCAATGCCAGCAGCCGTTTTTACCATCGGGTTGAACCAACCGGGATAACGCCTATGGTCAGGAGTTACGACCAGCTCAACTGGTTTGGATTCAGTTATTACGGAGGCCCGCACCGGCGCCTGGGCGGTCCGATGCTGATGAAAACCCTCGATGCAATGCCCGGAATGGCAGCGAAAGGCGAAGTAATGGAGGACGAGGCCGGTATTACTGCAGAGGAATCCCCGGAAGTCCCGCCAGGGATTGAACCTGAGGAAGAACAACCCCTGGAGGTGCCCATCCGAAGGAATTTTGATGAAACAGCCTTCTTCTTCCCTGCACTGATGACCGATGAGAACGGGGAGGCTTACCTGAAATTCACCGTTCCAGAATCGCTCACGGCATGGAAGCTCATGGCCCTGGCGCATACCAAAGATTTGAAAACCGGTTACATTGAGAAAGAAGTGATAACTCAGAAGGAACTGATGGTGATGCCCAATACACCCCGCTTTTTCAGGGAAGGGGATAAGATCTTTTTCAGCGCCAAAGTAGTCAGCCTGGCGCAGGAGAGGCTCGAAGGGGAGATCATGGCTGAATTTTTCAATGCTTACACTATGCAGCCCATCGATGAATTGATGGGGAACAGCATGATGCGGAAAGATTTTTCCGTTGAAAAGGGCAGCAGCGGGGTGTTTCAATGGGAGATCGTCATACCGGAAGGGGTGGAAGCGGTGGTTTGCCGTGTCAGGGCCTCCACCGGCAGTATGGGCGATGGCGAAGAGATCGTCATTCCCGTTTTGCCCAACCGGATGCTGGTCACCGAAACGCTGCCATTGCCCGTCACCGGCATGGGGACGAAAACCTTCCAATTCAATAAACTTCTAAATTCGGGCAGGTCAGCTACCATAAAGAATTACCGGCTGACGCTGGAATTCACCTCCAACCCGGCCTGGTATGCCGTCCAGGCCCTGCCGTATCTGCTGGAAAGCCAGCGGGAAAGCGCCGATAATCTCTTCAACCGCTATTATGCCAATACGCTGGCATCATACATTGCCAATTCGAACCCGAAGATCAGGCAGGTATTCGACTACTGGAAGAACCTCACGCCCGACGCCTTGCTGTCGAACCTGGAGAAGAACCAGGAGCTGAAAGCCGTGATCCTTTCGGAAACGCCCTGGGTCGTACAGGCGAGGAATGAGACGGAACGGAAACGACGGATTGCGCTGCTGTTTGACCTGAACCGCATGGCCGACGAGCAGCAGTCGTCGTTGCGCAAACTGCAGCAGATGCAATCGCCGAATGGTGGCTGGTCGTGGTTTGAGGGGATGCCCGATAACCGGTATATCACCCAGCTGATCGTGACCGGGCTGGGCAAGCTGCACTACCTGGGGGTGATCGATATCCTGAAAAACCCGGTTTTGCCGGGGATGATCCAGCGCGCCTCTTTCTATCTCGATGAACGGATCCGGGAAGATTACCAGCGGATCAGGGAGCGGCACGGAGATAAAATGGATGATAACCACCTGAGCCCGGTGCATGTGCAATACCTTTATGCCCGGAGCTTTTTCATGGATTTTGCCGGGATAAATCAGGCCAGCACGGAGGCGTTTGATTATTTCAGGGAGCAGGCCGCCATTTATTGGTTGAAGCAGGGAAAATACAACCAGGCGATGATCGCATTGGCGTTGCATCGATTTGAAGTGGCGGGCGTACCGGCTGAGATCATGAAATCATTGAAAGAGCATGCCTTATATTCCGAAGAGATGGGGATGTACTGGCGCGACCTGGCCGGGTTTTACTGGTGGGAAGCCCCGGTGGAGCGCCAGGCGATGCTGATCGAAGCGTTTACAGAGGTTACCGGCGACCAGGAATCGGTCGAGAAAATGAAGGTCTGGCTGCTGAAGCAGAAACAGACGCAAGACTGGAAGAGCACCCGCGCGACTGCCGATGCCGTTTATGCTTTGCTGTTGAGAGGGGTTGACCTGCTGGCCGGCGATGAGCTGGTGGAAGTGACACTGGGTAATGAAACGATCGAACCGCTCAGTCTCGACGGGGTGCAGGTGGAAGCCGGAACGGGATATTTCCAGGCCAGCTGGCACGGGAAGGAGATAAAGCCTGAGATGGGGAATGTCAAAGTGGTGAAGAAAGACGAAGGCATTGCCTGGGGGGCCGTTTACTGGCAGTATTTTGAAAACCTCGATCAGATCACCCCGGCCAAAACCCCGCTCAGCCTTGAAAAAGAGTTGTATATCGAAACAAATACCCCGGAAGGGCCGGTATTGAAGAAAGTTGACGATAATAATGTCCTTCAGACGGGCGACAGGCTGAAAGTACGCATCATTATACGCATTGACCGCGACCTGGAATTTGTCCATATGAAAGACATGCGCGCGGCCGCTTTTGAACCGGTGCACGTCCTCTCGGGATACCGGTACCAGGGCGGGATGGGCTATTATGAATCGATCCGCGACGCCTCTGTGAATTTCTATTTCGATTATCTCCGCAAGGGGACGTACGTTTTTGAATACCCGGTGAATGTTACCCAGCAGGGAGAATTCTCCAACGGTATCACCTCCATCCAGTGCCTTTACGCACCGGAATTCAGCGCCCACTCCCGGGGGATCAGGGTGAAGGTGGAGTAAACCCGGGATATTTTCCCCCGTTTACCGGGCCCTGCCCCCCGTTCGCCGATTTTCGCTTTCCCGCACCTGCATGACGATGTAGTTTTGTGGTTAGTTTCGTGTTCCGTGTTCCGAGTTTCGAGTTTCGAGTTTCGAGTTACTGAAAACAAGAAACAAAAAACAAGAAACAAAAAACAAAAAATACAAAACAAAATGGAAAACACAGAAAAACATCCTGTCCGTAATGGACTGAAAAGAAAATCACTGGTATTCGGCCTGCTCGTACTGGGCCTTGGCCTTGCCTGGCTGATGCGTAATTTTGGTGTCATCAGTGAAAACGTATGGGACCATATCTTCTCCTGGCAGATGCTGCTCATCGCTATCGGATTGATCAATATTGTCAATGACTCTTCACGGGTTTTTGGCTGGATATTGATCTCGATCGGCGGATTTTTTCTTTTATCGGATATCTATGACTGGCCGACTTCTTTCAGAAGCGTGTTCTGGCCTGCATTGCTCATCCTGATCGGTCTGGTGCTGATCTTTGGCAGCAGCAAAATATTTCGCCGGAGGCATTTTTCTTTCTCCCAGGGAGAGGATTTCATTGAAGAAGTGGCCATTTTTGGGGGCGGTGACAGGGTCGTTGACTCCCAGGCTTTTCGTGGCGGCGAAATTATTGCCATTTTTGGCGGGTCCAAGATCGACCTGACCCGTGCACAACTGGCCCCGGGAAAGGTTGAAATCGAAAACGTGGCGATATTCGGAGGCTCAACCCTGATCGTGCCATCTGACTGGAATGTCAATATCGAGGTTTTTAATATCTTTGGGGGATATTCCGACAAGCGGGTGCGCAGCGGAAATGTCGACTATAACAAGGCCATAACGGTAAAAGGGGTGGCGATATTTGGCGGCGGTGAAATAAAAAGCTTCTGAATCGATAGCATGATGCGATGGTTATGCGGAACCTGAAAAAGAGCCTTGAATTTGTTTACATCATCTTGTGGGTGGCCCTGGGCGCCATCCACTTTTTCCTTTTGTATAATACCTATGGACTCGTTATCAATGCCGCCTTAGCCGACAGCGCCGTCTTCAACGGCCTTTTTATGATCATCGGGGTCGGGCTGTGGTTCATGGTTCGATTTTCCGACCTCCAATCGCGGCGGTTCGGAGAACTGGCCTTCTTTCATCTTACAGGGGCCGTAGTGACGATCCTGGCCTGGCTCGGATTGGGGTACCTGATCCTGAGCAATATATTAACTGCAGATATTTACTATCAGACCTTTCTTCTGGATACATTGACAATCCGGGGAATCACCGGGGTGATGTTCTATTCCCTGCTGGTCACCATTTATTATCTGCTGATCAATTACAGGGAACTGAAAGAGAAAAGCCGGCGTGAGGCGGAACTGACAGGCTTGCTCAAAGAAGCCGAACTCAATATGCTGCGTTCGCAGATCCGTCCACACTTCCTATTCAACAGTCTCAATTCCATCAGTTCGCTGACCATGACCGACCCGGAAAAGGCGCAGGAAATGGTGATCAAACTTTCGGAATTCATGCGTTATTCACTGAACCATCCCGACTCCATGATGAGCACGCTGGAAAAGGAACTGTATCATGCCGGGCTGTACCTGGATATCGAAAAAGTTCGCTTCGGCGATCGGTTGGTATTTGAACAAAATATCGCACCGGATGCCAAAGCATGGGATGTGCCGGTCATGATCCTGCAACCGCTGATTGAAAATTCGGTGAAGCATGGCGTTTATGAATCGGCTGAAGCCACCATCATCCGGCTGGATGCTTTTGTGGAGGAAGCAGTGCTGGAGATCAGGATTGGCAATTC
>JAWOHY010000097.1:0-8668 GCA_046484945.1 Bacteroidales bacterium | reverse complement strand
CCATCCCTGAATTCTGTTTTCAGGCTGGTCCTGTATGAAGGGTCCAGCAGCCAGCCGAGAGTTATCACGATGATCAGATTGGCGCTCATCCAGTACCAGAAGTCGAATGGCCCGACCTGGCGGACGATGAACAAGGGGCTGAAGAGTATGACAGCCAGGAGGGTGAACAGCAGGGTGAGGCAGCGTTTCATGGAGCGATTACACTAGATCAATGCATGAAGGATCAGCGCCAGGGTGCATAGGATGCCGAACAGGAGGTTGAACTGGGCCGTGGCGCCGTCGAGCGCGATGAAGTCGAGTGGCTGGGAAGGCTCGCGGCGGTTCAACGCTTTCTTCCACAACCTCAGGGCCAGGGGCAGCGCCCCCAGCGTGATCACGAAGGTGAAGGGCATGGCGGGGATTTGCGGGAAGAAAAAATATGGTACGAGGATGAGCAATAGCACCAGGACGAAAGGACCGTAGATCAGCAATCCGTAATAGTACAGTGAGCTTTTATCACCGAGGAGGGCTGCGATGGTAAATATTTTGCCCGATTTGTCCGACTGTATATCGCGCCAGTTATTGGCGTGCAGGATGGCGATCACCAGCATCGACATGGGAATGGCCCATACCACCGGTATCCATGATAAGGTGGACGACTGCACATAGTAGGCGCCGAGCGAGCCCAGGATGCCGAAATTCAAAAACACGGCCAGGTCGCCCAGGCCGTGGTATTTCATGGCCAGCGGGGTATCGGTGGTGTAAAAGGTGCCTACGAAGAGGCCGACAAAACCGATCACCAGCAGCCACGGACCTGTCACCCAGGCCAGGTAAAGACCGATGAGGGTGCCGATGATCAGCATGCTGACAGAAGCGATCCATGCCTCGCGCATATTAATATAGCCCCTCACAATGCCGCCGCTGACAGGTGAAGGGATCTTGTCCAATCCCTTCTTATAATCGAAAATATCGCTCAGGATATTCGCCCCGGAATGCAGGATGACCATGGCAACGAATGCCAGCACGAACAATACCGGTTTGAACGCATATCCTCCATAAACCACGGCCAGCACGGTGCCGAAGATCACCGGCATAGTGGAAGCGGGGAAGGAGAAGGGCCTGGCGGAGATCCACCATTTCTTCAGAAATGATATTTTTGAGGATTCTTCCATGTTATATATTGTTAAGAATAAACATAAAACAAATAATTGACCGGCTTTGTTGAGGGTGACAAATATATAAAATTATAATATATTCAAATATCTGATTTTTAAGGTAGAATGAAGACTTTTCTGGAAACGGCCCGTGCAGGGCTTATCAGTTGCACAATAAATAATCCTGCCTGGAACCGGGAAAGGTCCACCTCGATTTCGGTTTTTCCTTTTTCAAATGTCTGTTGAAAAACCAATCCATGCTGGGGATGGAAGATGCGGATTTCCTCGCTTTCAAGGCTGGAGGGGCGAATAATACTGAAATACCCCTGGTTTGGATTTGGCATGACCAGTACTTCCTGTTCAACCCCTGTCTCCATAATACCTGAGCAATAACTGAAGTCGAATACTACCATCACGGTATTGTTCCAGGAACAGCCTTGTGGTGTAGTAACAGTCAATGTATACATCTGCAGACTGTATCCGATACCGGTGCTGCTGGCTGTGATATGGCTTTGTGTCGAGCCATTGGACCACAGGTAACTCCAGTCGGACGGGTGTGGGACCGGGAAGAGCTCCACTGTTTCGAACGGGCAGGTATGATATTGGTCCCCCTGAATATTCCAGCTGAATTCGGCTGAAGGAAATACCGTTATCGTGATGATGTCTGATGATGATGCATATCCATCCGAGACAGTTACCTGGTAAGTTGTAGTGGTGGAAGGGCTGACGGAAATGGATGGCTCCGCGATGTAAGAAAATCCAAAATTATCGCTCCAGGCATAGGTATATCCGGTCGGGTTTCCCCCGCTGACATAGGCGTTCAGATTGGCAGTTTCGCCTTCACAAAGGTTATGGATATCCGGGATGATTGTTACGGCGAGCGGCCCGCCATCAATGAAAACGATCACCTCGTCGACATTACTGATGCATCCGGAAATCTGGTCAGTAACGAACAATGAGAAAGCTGTAGTGGAGGTCAGGTTGACTGTCTGCGTTATGGCCGATGAGGGATTGACAAGCAATGTGGCAGGTTCCCAGTGGTAAAGGTAGATGCCGCTTCCACCGGTGACAGAACCGGTCAGCCATGCTGTGGTACCGTGCGGGATGTTCTGGTTGTCACCGGCATGGGCAACCGGTTGCTGGTGAACAATAAGGGCAACCGTATCGGAAACGATATCAAAGCCGTCACTGACTGTAACGGAGTATTGTGTTGTCTGTTCCGGCTGCACCGTTACGACGGGCAAATGCGAACTAAACCCCGGAGGATCGGAAGTCCAGGCATAGGTGAAGTTTTGTGAGCCGCCATAACCCTGGGCTGTTAGCGTTGCCTGCTCCCCAGGGCAAATCTCTTCGGGGCTGACGGAAATAAAAACACCCAGGGGGCTGTCGTTTATGGTAATTGAAAAGAAAGTCGTATCGGAGCTGCATTCATTTTGGCCCACCCAAAGGCTGATCTCTTTCAGGCCGGGTGCAGTATACATAATCTCATATGGCCCGGGGCCTGTACCGGAGAGGATGGCGGCGTCGCCAAAATCCCAGTTGAAATTGGCATCGACGGGGGCATTACCCGTATATTCCACACCGATGGCCTCGTAAATATAAGCTGTTGTTGCGGCTGTAAAGGCAGAAGTGTAAACCGGGATAACCTCCACCCAAACGGTGTCATAATAAACAAGCACGGTGGCAAAGGATATATCGTCCAGCGCAAAATCATTGCCGCTCAGGATGGTGTTCTGGTTGACGATGCTGATGGTAGCCTGGGTGTTGGGCCCTGAGTCCCAGATGTGAAAGAACTGGTACCAGTCGCATGTTGAAGTATAAGCCTGGAAAGGCTCTCCCATGAGCTGTCCGTTGATACTGAATTGCAGAAGGGCGGGGTTTGTTTCGAAGAGGCTTGTGATCCAGGTTGAAAATTCGTATTTTGTTTCAGGCTGCACATTTGCAAGCGTATGATACCAGACCCTGACATTGGGCACCCCCGCACCGTTGACGCACATCATTTTGCCGGCACCTGTGGTATGGTCCTGGTTGCAAAAGAAGTTGGGATGCACCGCATGGGCGTCGTTCACAACGGCATATGTGCCTTCATTGTAAATACTGGTCTGGTTGTTGACATAATCGCTGCTGAAACCGACCACCCCAAGTTCGAAGGAGCCGTTCAGGATTAGATTACCTGTGGCGATGTTCGATTGAACGACATACATCGTCGTTACCTGCGGAGCCACCACAGGGTTTTGTTGTTGAGGGATAAGCAGGGATGGATCTGTCGGGTAGGAGGTCCAGTAATAACTCACGCCGCCTCCCGAGGCGGTCAGTTGCACCTGGCCTCCCTTGCAGATGGTCGTATCGCCTCCTGCGATAAGCTGAGCAAAGGCTTCGGCCCCCGGCAGCATCATATAAGCCAGAAAAAAACAGGCAAAAACGAATAGCTTCAATTCTCACGGAATTTCTCAAGGTAAAAATACAAAAATTTGTTATTTAACGCTGACAGGTCCGCCTGGCGGCGGACGCTGTCAGGTTAATATCCACAAACCTGTCAGCGTCCGACGAAGGAGGACCTGACCGTTATAAACTGGTTAATATCCACAAACCTGTCAGCGTCCGACGAAGGAGGACCTGACAGCGTTATAAACTAAAACGCCGCCCGCAGCGATAAAATGAAATTCCTGCCTGGTGCCGTGATCCCGGAGCTGTAGGGCCGGTAGCGGACATCGGTCAGGTTTTCCACCCCTCCGCTCACCGAAAAGATGTCAGTAATCTGGTACATCACCTTGAAATTCAAGGTGTACCAGGCCGGAGAATAAGGGTTTCCATTATTATCCAATGCATACATATAGGTTTTCGCCTGCTCTTCCGGCGGGAGGTTCTCGTAGCTGACTTCTCCGCTGTAAATGGCGTACAGATCCATTTTCAGCTTTTCGGCGGAAAAGGTCAGCCCCGTAGTCCCGAACCATGGCGCCGCATGCCGCAGCGGGCTTTTGGAGCCGTCATCCAGCTCTTCTTCCCCTTTCTGGTAATTGAACCGGGAAGTCAGGCCGAACCCAAGGGGCAATTTTAGCTCCAAACCGGCCTGGATACCATAAACGGTGGCAAAAGCGGCATTTTGCACGGCCTGTACCTGGCTGTATTCCCCGTCGTACCAGATGCTGTCCATGCCATTGAGCTGCCAGGCCCGTCGCACCATGGCATTATCCAGGTAGGTGAAGTAGGCGGCTACATCGATCTTCATGAAATCGTTGAAAACCTTTGCCGCGCCGATATCGACATTATAGCCGTTCTCGGTCTGCAGGTCAGGGTTTGGAACGATCACCGAGCCGGGTTCCGAATCGAACACCTTGCCCAGGTCATCCACATTCGGCGTACGGAAACCTGACGAGAGGTTCATGCTGAACGACCACTTTTCGGTCGGGTTGTAAACCGTACCGATGCTTCCGCTCAGGCCTCCGTCACGCACACTGGCTTCGGTGAAGGGGAAGGGGTAGAAGGTGGTGTCGAAATCGGCGTCCAAAGTAAAATAATTGAACCTTCCTCCTGCCAGCAGGGAGATATTCTCACTGACTTTATACTGGTAGCTAAGGTAGGCCCCGTAAGAGCCCCATTTCGACTGCGGATAGCGGCTGGGCCCCGGCACCACTTTACCGGTACTGATGTTCTCATCGGTGCCGGAAGAGGCGACATTGTTATACACTGCCTCAATCCCGTAATAGAAATGGTGTTTTTCCCCGACGGCTTTGCTCAGGTCCAGGTTGGCCGAAAGGGCATCCACATTCTCTGTCCGGTTTCTTTTGACCGGTTTGTTGAAGTCGCGGTCGTGACGGCTCTCTTCGAAAAACTGGTAGGCCAGGCGAACATTGGCCTGGTCGTATATTCCCGACGATCTGCGGTGCTGAACATCCAGGACATTCATCATCCATTCCTGCGGCCCGTAGTACCATTCTGCGCTGCGCGGCAGGCCCTGGCGAGTTCTGAGCAAACGGTCATAACGCGATACGTTGGTGGTGGTGGAATAATGAAAACCGTAGTTGATGTCGAGGTTGTCATTGGGTGAATAGCGGACCTTCTGCATCAGGTTGACCTGGTTGTAACCGGTGGGTGTTTGAACTTCCGGGTCGATGTTGGTGACGACCACGTCGACACTGTCCTGGCGCTGGACGTAGAAGGGCCTGAGGTAATCATCCGGCCCGTGTGATCCCATGCGAAGGTCGCCAAAGACGTTCTGGCTGAAACTGGTCAGGATGCCCCATTTCTTCCATCCGACGTTCACGTCAACATGCCCGGTCACCTCCCGGCCGGCGGAGGAGTAGCGCATCACGGCGTTCCCGGTGACCAGCGGGCTGCCGTTGTCTCCGAGCAGGGGCGTGAGCGTCCGGAAGCTCATCACGCCGCCGATGGCGTCGCTTCCGTAGATGACGCCTCCCGGGCCGAACAATACTTCGGTACTGCTCATGGCGAAGGGGTCCAGCGAAATCACGTTTTGCAGGTTCCCGCTGCGGAAAATGGCCGTGTTCATCCGGACGCCATCCAGCACGATCAACAGCCGGTTGGTGGCAAAGCCGCGGATCATGGGGCTGCCCCCGCCAAGCTGGCTCTTCTGGATATATACTTCGCCGCTGGTGCCCAGCAGGTCGGCCGCCGTTTGCGGGTTCATCAGGCTGACCTGCTTGGCAGAGATGGAAGTGATCTTCGATGGGGTCTCGCGATTGGGCTGCCCCCAGCGTGTGGCCGACACCACCACCTGGTCGAGCGAAATGGCCGACGGATCCATGAACACCTGGAACCCTTTGTTCTGAATGTCAAGGAAACTGAGCCGCCTGGTCTGGTAGCCCATCATCCTGATCTCTATCACTGCTGATCCGGCGAAAGCGGAAAGGTCTGCCTGCCCCCGGGCATTTGTGATAGCCGATGCAGCAGGATCCTGGCTGGCAAAAGTGACCAGCTCCAGCGGTTGGTAATTCTCTCTGTCCCGCACCGTAGCCATTTGGGCGTTTGTCAGCATGTAAATAGCTGACAAAAGCCATAAAGAGATGAATTTCTTCACGGAAAATCAATTTAAGGATTTTATAATGAATGATTTATTAAACACAATAGGCACATTAGGGCACAATAGGAGGCACATTAGAACACCGTAAAATCATCAACATATCCTCTATTGTGATAACCTAATGTGTCCTATTGTGTCTATTGTGGTGAATTAATAAAATTCAAGCTATTTTTGGCGGTGGAGATGGCGGGGCGATATAAAGAGACAGGTAATTCGAAGAGTAAAGTCCAAAGTTCAACGTTGAATTGGGGAATAATTCAGGGTGCCAAATGACCGATACTGGCTGGTAAAGGTTTTTGAAGAAGTTGGCGATGCGTTCGTTCCGGTTTTTCTGCACCGGGTCCTGCCCGAGCGCCCGGGCAACCGATTTATCCAGTTGCTGGTTCAGCCGGGTCTCTTTGTCGTCTTTATAGCAGGTGTAGATCACTGTATCGCCCTCGATCCGCTGCTCCACGATATCATACATCTGCCCTTCGAATTCAAATTCCCTGGAGTGTTTCCATTTCAGCTTCGTTTTTATTTCGGCGGATGAGAAAGCCAGATCCACCCATTCTTCCTTCATGCCACGAATGATGATTTCAGTGACCTCTTTTCTGATCTGGTAGCGGTACAAATGAAATACGGCCAGCGTTCCTATCACAGGGGCCAGGAGAATGACGATCATCAGGATGGCCAGGATTTTCCTCATCTGATCAAAAAAAAGCAAAAGTAGTGAATTAAATTTTGAGCGTCCTCCGAATATTGATAATTACCCGTTCTCATGATTATCTTTGTAGAATTATAAGGTATTTGTAATGGCAGGTATTCCCAGAAATAACAAACCGGAAGTCTACTTCCACGTCGGCCTGGGCAAGGTGGCCTCCAAGTATCTGCAGCACGGGGTATTTCCACATTTCCGGAATATTCATTATATTCCTACACGGCTGTTTTACAGGAGCGTAGTGGAGATTCAAAAGGGACTCCATCCCTCCTACCTGGTTTCGCGTGAGTTTGATACGCAGTTTGAAGAGGAGGTGCGCAAATTTGCCCGGCATTTTCCCGACGCCCATCCCATTTTGCTGCTCCGGCGGCACGACGACTGGATCGCCTCGCAATACCGGCGGTTTGCCAAGAACGGTTTTTTCGGGCCGTTCAAAGAATTCATTGACCCGGAGAAGAACGAGGGCCGGTTTGGAATGGAGAGCCTGGCGTTTTACCGGAAGATAGAGATCCTGAAAGAATGTTTTTCGAATGAGCCGCTGGTTTTGATCTATGATGAACTGCTGAAATCGCCCTGGGATTTTATCGATAAGATAGCGGGGTATTGCCAGGCGGGTTATGATAAAAAAGATATCCGGCTGCAGCGGCGGCACACCTCTTATGCCGAAAAGCAGATCCGCTGGATGCAGCTTGTCAACCGACGGCTGAACATCCATGAACCTCGTTACACCAGGGTACCTGTAATCAAGTTTTTTCAGCGGATACCCTTCCTGCTGTACCGTTACCTGGTCCTATACAGCGGTTTGCTGGTCCCTGCTTCCTGGCTGGGGAATGCGCCGCTGATCCCGCCCGGTGAGCTCAAAAGGATCAGGGAGCTGACGAGGGAGGACTGGGAGCGGTGCGTCCATTATATAGCCCATCACCCATCACCCATCCCCCATGTGAACATGTAATTTAGTAAGTCCTATTTGCCAGTTCTAATATTCACATTGGCAAAGGGCGATTAAATTTGGTATCAAAAAGCGGAAGCCCTGGCGCTGGTTATCTCAGATTTGCTTTCAGAATGCTGATCCTGGCTTGCAGGGAGGGGATATTTTCTTCCTCGAGGATTTCGAGGCAGGCTGTGAGTTCTCTCAGCAGATCGGGTTCTTTTCTGCCGATCAGAAAGACGATCTCCATGGCGAAAATCCTCACGCCTGGAGTTTCGCGGGGGTCCATCATCCAGTCGAAACATTGGTTAAGCAGCGGCCCCGGGTCTTGCAACCGGTTAATGTCGATAAATTCGGCGAATATTTTGAGAAAATTCCGTTTCACTCCGTCGATTTTTGAAGCCATGGTTTTCACAACGGCCTCATCCAGATGAGTATAGATACTTTCAGGGTGCTTTTCGCAATAGAGCTGGACAACCCTGGCGGCTCGCATGGAGAGGGGATATTGCTCCAGGAAGCAAAGATGCAACATATCGGGGAATGAACCGGGCGAACTCTCCAGCATGGTGACGGCCAGGTCGGCGACGGCCCTTTCGCTGCCCATGGAGAGAACCGATAGAAAATCTGTTGGCTGCATGCAGCAGCAAATTTAATAATTTCCACAGGGACTCCGTCCCTCTTGGAAAGGGACTCCATCCCTTTTGGCACAGGGACTCCGTCCCTCTTGGCAGGGACTCCGTCCCTCTTGGAAAGGGACTCCATCCCTTTTGGCACAGGGACTCCGTCCCTCTTGGCAGGGACTCCGTCCCTCTTGGAAAGGGACTCCATCCCTTTTGGCACAGGGACGGAGTCCCTGTGCCAAAAGG
>JAWOHY010000061.1:0-6274 GCA_046484945.1 Bacteroidales bacterium | reverse complement strand
TGTCCCAAAATATTTCCTGGACAATGGAGTTATCCAGTGAAACGCTTGTAAATGAATTCTGTGGCATGATGTTTTGTTTTAAAGGTTTGATTAAGATTAATTTTCACATTGCAATGATATGACATCTTATTTTTGGAGTCATAGCAGAAAACCACTAAAGTAAATATTCATGGAAATTCGCCTGCTGCGCTTGTGACATTAAGTGGACATTAAGTGGACATTGGATTAATGAAGGTGTTTGTCGATAAAACTTATCCTTTCAGGACTTTGATCATTTTGGTGCCGCCTGCAAGAGGTTGTATCAAAACTCGTTTTTTATACCGCGGAGGCGCGGAGGCGCAGAGAAAGTATGTCTGAAAATCAATACTTTGCGCCTCTGCGCCTCTGCGGTAAAAAGAATAAAAGAACTTCTGATACAACCTCCTACTATCGGAAATACCTTCGGGATCGGGGTTTCAAAGTTCCAAAGTTCCAGAGTTCCAGGGTTCCAGAGTTCCAAGAACCAAGAACCAGGAACCAGGAACCAGGAACCAGGAACCAACCCCTTTTGCCATCTGTTGGCGTTTTTTATCTAATTTTGCACCCTAATTTTTATCATTATGAGCAAGATCAAACGCATCGGGGTTCTGACCTCCGGGGGGGATGCGCCGGGGATGAATGCCGCTATCCGGGCTGTGGTAAGGACGGCTATTTACCATGACCTGGAGGTTTATGGCATTTACAAAGGCTATTATGGTCTGATCAACGGGCTGATCGAGCCCATGGGGCGGCGATCGGTTTCCAATATCATCCAGCGGGGAGGGACGATTCTGAAGACCGCCCGCAGCGAGGAGTTCAAGACCCCCGAAGGACGGCAGAAGGCATACGACCACCTGGTGAAGCATCAGATCGACGCGCTGGTGGTGATCGGCGGCGACGGCACCTTTACCGGCGCCAGCATCTTTCAGAACGAATTCAATTATCCTATCGTAGGACTTCCCGGTACCATCGACAATGACCTCTACGGCACCGATTACACCATAGGCTATGATACGGCGGTCAATACAGTGGTCGAGGCGGTTGACAAGATCCGCGATACGGCCGACTCGCATGACCGGTTGTTCATCATCGAGGTGATGGGGCGTGACGCGGGCTTCATCGCCCTGCGCAGCGGCATTGCCACCGGGGCGGAAAAGATCCTCGTGCCGGAAAGTGTGACCTACATGGAAGAACTGATCGATAAGCTCAGAAATGATTATGCCAAGAACAAAACATCGGGGATTATCATTGTTGCCGAAGGAGATGATTTTGGCGGCGGATATGAGGTGGCAGAGGAGATCAAGAAGCATTTCCCGCACTATGAAACCCGTGTGACGATCCTGGGGCATGTGCAGCGGGGCGGCTCTCCCAGCGCTTTCGACCGGGTCATGGCCAGCGCCATGGGTTACCAGGCCGTGGTGGCGTTGAAAGATGGCGTCCGTGGCGTCATGGTTGGTTCCATCAACCGGAAAGTGAATTACACACCCTTTGAAAAAGCCATCAAACACCACCAGACGATCAATATGGAATTGCTCGAAATAGCAGAAATTCTTTCCATCTGATTCCTGCTTTTTTCGTAATTTTCCATTTTAATTTGCAATCTTCAATCTTCAACCTTCAACCTTCAATGGTTTAATGGATCATTCTTATGCCAACGTGCTCCTGCCGCTTCCCCTTCCCGGGTATTTCACCTACCGGGTGCCGGAAGAGCTCCGGGATGAGATCATGCCCGGCAAGAGGGTGGTGGTACCCTTTGGCAAACGGAAGATATATACGGCCCTGGTGCATGAGCTGTTTGACCACAACCCCTCTTCTTTCGACGCAAAAAACATCCTTTCCCTGATCGATGAACGGCCTGTTGCACTCCCCATCCAGTTCAGGCACTGGGAGTGGCTGGCGGAATACTATATGTGCACACCGGGCGAAGTGATGAATGCCGCTTTGCCGGCCGGGTTCAAGCTCGCCAGCGAATCGATGATCCTGCTCAACCCCGAGGCCGACCTGGAAACGGCCGACATCAATGAAAGGGAGATCATGATCGTGGAGGCGCTGATTGCGCAGAAAAAACTGCCGGTGAGCACGATCGGCGACCTGGTGGACCAGCGCAAGATCATTCCGCTCATTAATAACCTGGTGGAGAAGGGACTTGTTTTTATTGAGGAAAAACTGGAAGAGAGATTTAAACCTTTGAAAGAGCGGTTCATACAATTAAGCGAAAAATATGCAAATGATGAGGATGCGCTGAAAACCCTTTTCGATAAATTGAGCAAGCGTGCTTTCAAGCAGTTACAGGTATTAATGGCGTATATCAGCCTCAGCCGTGATGCCGGGGCTGTTGAGACGATGGTGAAGAAAAGCGAATTGCTCAAAAACCGGGAGATTTCGGTCCAGGCGTTGCAGGCCTTAATCAAAAAGGGTGTTTTTAATCAATTGGAAATAGAAACAAGCCGTCTCGTGCGGGCCGAAGCGGTTGCTCACCCGGATGATATTTTGCTCAGCCCACATCAGCAACTGGCCTGGCAATCCATCCGGTCGCAATTTGCCGAAAAGGATGTGGTGTTGTTGCACGGGATCACTTCCAGCGGCAAGACCGAGCTTTACATAAAACTGATCCAGGAAGCCATCCTGCAGAATAAGCAGGTTTTGTACCTGCTGCCGGAGATTGCACTTACTTCTCAAATTATCAACAGGTTGCGGCGATACTTTGGCGGACTGGTAGGGGTGTATCACTCCCGTTACAACGACAATGAGCGGGTGGAGATCTGGAATAATTGCCTGGGACAGGAGCAGGCGCTGCAAGCCACGGGCTATCAGGTGATCCTGGGGGCCCGTTCGGCCCTTTTCTTGCCTTACAGTCGCCTTGGACTGATCATCGTGGATGAGGAGCATGACACATCCTTTAAGCAATTTGATCCGTCACCGCGCTACCATGCCCGCGACGCGGCCATCATGCTGGCCAAATTCCATGGGGCGAAAACGCTGCTCGGCTCAGCCACCCCTGCCGTTGAAACCTACTTCAATGCTAAAGCCGGTAAGTATGGCCTGACGGAACTGAAAGAACGTTACGGCGGGGTAAGCAAGCCTGAAATATTACTGGCCGATATCCGCGAAGAGGGCCGCAAAAAGACCATGCAATCGCATTTTACATCACTGCTGATAAGCCACACCAGAGAGGCTTTGCAGAACGGGGAGCAGGTGATCCTGTTCCAGAACCGGCGGGGTTTTTCATTGCACCTGGCCTGCGATGCCTGTGAATGGATCCCCATGTGCAAAAACTGCGATATCTCCCTCACTTATCATAAAAAGGAAAACAAGATAAAATGTCACTATTGCGGCTATTCCGAAAACCTTCCGGGTCAATGCCCGCAATGCGGCAGTTCCCGGATCCTGATGAAAGGTTTTGGAACGGAGAAGGTGGAGGAGGAGCTGGCAACGATCTTTCCTGATACCACGATCCGCCGGATGGACCTCGACTCCACCCGCACAAAATATGCCCATCACCGCATTATCAATGATTTCGAGGAGCGGCGGATCCAGATCCTGGTCGGTACCCAGATGGTGACCAAGGGACTGGATTTTGACAATGTCAGCCTGGTTGGCATCCTCAATGCCGATAACATGATCAACTTCCCCGATTTCCGGTCGCACGAAAGAAGCTATCAATTGATGGAGCAGGTGAGCGGCCGGGCGGGACGGAAAGCAAAGCAGGGAAAGGTGATCATCCAGAGTTTCCGGCCATCCCATTCCATTATCCAGTATGTCGTCAGGCATGATTACCATGGATTTTTTCAATCGCAGCTGGCCGACCGGCAAAAATTCAATTACCCTCCCTTTTACCGGCTGGTGATCCTGCGGCTGAAGCACCGGGATGCCAGGCTGCTCAACAAAGCCGCCGACAGCCTGGCAAAAGATCTCCGGGCGCTGATGGGCAAACGGGTGCTGGGACCTGAATATCCGCTTGTATCACGGATAAAGAATCTTTTTATCAAACAGATCCTGATCAAAATGGAAAGGGGTGCCGGCGTGACGGCATTTAAGGATAAAATCAATCACCGGGTTGAGGAATTCCGGAAAATACCGGCATATCGCCAGGTTCGGGTCGTTATTGACGTCGACCCGCAATAATTTAGTTTTTCGTTTCTAATCTTTGATGATGATGTAGATGTCTTCGTTGTCCCGCTTCATCAGGTATTTCTCACGGGCAAACTTTTCGAGGGTCTCCTGGTTGGTCATCAGTTCCTGAATCGCCTTCTCATTTTTCGCAATTTCAGACCTGTAATAATTGCTCATTCTGGTGATATTACCGATCCGGTCGTTCAGGATGTGTTGTCGCTTCAGGCTGTTCCCGTCGAAAAATGCCATCCACACCGCAAAAGCGATAATAGTAATTACATAGCGGTTGAATAGGATTCTGAAGATAATACGCCGGGCTTTCATTAAGGTAAAATTAGGTAGAATAAGGTGAATACTATGAAGGATTGGGGTTTAGTTTTTAACGGGTAATTGTTGAAATCTGACCTCAATTTATTGTGGACGTTTCATAAGTTTTAACCACAAAGGAACACAAAGGACTTCACAAAGGCGCACGAAGGTAACAATATAGTAATCAATTACTTTGTGTTCCTTAGTGACGTACTTTGTGCGCCTTTGTGGTTAAATAAATGACTTTTAATAAAGCCTATCAGGGGAATTGGGCTAGTGTACGTCCAATCCATGCAACATGTAAATACTATGCCGTATCGTCGGAACGATCACGTCCATGTATTCTTTGACGGCTTTCACGCTTCCCGGAAGCGCATAGATTAGCGTTTTGCCTGATACGCCGGCAATACTCCGGCTGATCAGGGCGTTGGGCTTATCCTGGCCGTATTTCAGCCGAACCATCTCCATAATCCCCGGGATTTCCTTTTCAATAACATTTTTAACGATATCGGGCGTGATATCTCTTGGGCCGATGCCGGTCCCACCGGTGGTAATGACAATATCTTCATAATGAAAGCCTTTCTCTGCGATTCCGGGAGTGTGCCCAATAACCTGTGAACCTCCGTGAGTACTGACTGATATTCTGTCCCTTCCTCGGTTGCGGATGTTGATTGTCGGTTTTCGTGCAAAGTTTCAAGCACATATTTCTGAAGATAGCCCTGTCTGCGGAAGAGCTTGCAGATATCATTGTAGGCTATGGTGAAAAGATATGAGCGGAATGAAAGTGCGGGATCAATCCTGCGATGATTCTCCCATACTTTCAGGAAGACAGACTGGACCAGTTCTTCAGCCTCGGCCGCCGACCTGAGGTATCTCATTCCGAAAGCATGAAGCTTGCCTGCATACATGTCATAAATCATGTCAAATGCCTCGAGGTCTCCCTTCTTCAGCCTTCCAACCAGTTCGTTGTCGGTGACAGTCACTTTTTGTTACAATTGCATTGCTTCAAAGATAAACCACATCTCCGTTTTTCCTATTTTAAAAATTTAAGGTCAGAAGAATAATTCCCGGACTGAACCTCCGGATTCACATATTGTCAAATTTAATCTCTAATACGCTGGCCTATGACTTTCGTTTGCAAAAACTATATTAATTTACAGCGCTAAACATTGTGAAAATGAAATCAGTGAATTTTATCAGAAAAGTTGTTTTATCGGCCGTATTAGTCTCAGCAATAGGAGTTGTGAATTCGGAGGCCCAGCGCCTGAAACCCGGTCCCCAGGATCTCTCATTCTTTTCATCTGTTGATGATACTGACCAGCCCTATTCTGTCTATATCCCTGATAATTTTGATGAGTCGAAGCAATATCCCCTTGTCGTTTTCCTTCACGGTGCGTGGTCAAACCACCGCCTTGGCCTGAGGCGCCTCTTTGGCGTCGGGAACAGCCAGGGGTATGACTTCATCAAACCCGGAAACGTACCATTTGAGAATGATGTGGAAGCAACACGATACTGGCCGGACTTCAGGCCGGTAGGTTATATAGCTGCCGCTCCGCTGGCACGTGGTACAGCCGGATACCAGGGAATCCCTGAACAGGATGTGTACGAGATGATTGATGACCTGAAGTTGCGCTTCCTGATAGATGAAGAGCGGATCTACCTTACGGGTCTCTCCATGGGTGGCGGCGGCACTCTCTGGCTCGGCCTGACGCGTCCTGACATCTGGGCTGCCATTGCTCCAGTCTGTCCCGCCCCGCCGCCAGGCACCCTTGAGCTTGCCGGGAATGCAGCGAACCTGCCGGTACATCTTTTCATCGGTGATAAGGATTTCCTG
>JAWOHY010000055.1:0-15796 GCA_046484945.1 Bacteroidales bacterium | reverse complement strand
GAAACCTTTTCCAACAGGTTGCTGTTCCTTTACATGGTAATACTGCATTTTATAATCCAGGAATGATTTTGTATCGAGATAAACCGCCAGCAGGTTCTGTATCAGCCGGTGCGGCCTGCCGAAGAACTTGAACGGGTTCAGCAGGTCCGGCCGCGTCCGTGTCTGTTCTTCCACGATGCCGTCGTACCAGGCGGGGTGGTCCGTTATCTTATCCAGCACCACGTTCCGGTTGTAGCTGGTCAGCGGGTGGAGTCTCAGCGTCAAGGGAGTGTGGCTGTTGTGCCAGCGGTCGATGAAAGTATCGTGATCAATGCCCGGTTTCCGGTGAAATAACGTCAGCAAACAAACTCCAGGCGTCATCTCGCCGTCAGGCCAGGTTTTTTCGCAGACCACCGGCATCGCCTCCTCCACGACAAAAGCGCCGCTGAAACCCGTTGCGCGGACCAGGATTTCAACAGGTATTGTGCTTTCTTTACAAACCGAAATAACGGCGATCTTTTTCTTTTTAAAGGGGATTAGGGAGATCGAAGGCGGGGCGGTTTCGGTCAGGGTCACTTTCAGCCTTCCCGGGTTGATCTTTATCCTGACTTCTTCTGTAAGGGCCATAACGCCCGACCGGAAGTCATTATAATTTTCATTTTTATCCCCGCGGATAAGGTAGATCTCTTTCCTCATAAAACGAATTCCCGTTTTTCTTTATAAACGACGATCCCCAGGAAGATGATGAAAAGCAGGGAATTGAAAGCCAGGGAGATGGATTTGCTTTCAAAGGGCAGGAAATAGCTGACCAGGAACAGCCCTGTGGCCAGCAAACCATAAAAGCCGATCCGCCGGAGCTGGTATTCGATACGGTAATATTTTTGTCCCCAGATATAGGAAAGGATCACCATGACGAGGTATGCCGAGAAGTGCCCGATGGCCGCGCCGAGATAGCTGAGTGCCGGGACCAGCAGCACGTTCATGAGGATGGTGACCGCAGCGCCTGACAGACCGATATAGGCCCCGAAGCGGGTCATATCGTTCAGTTTGTACCAGATCGACAGGTTGAAGGTAATGCCCAGCAGCAGGTTAGCCATTAGCACGATGGGCACGATGAACAATCCTTCCCAGTAATCGGGGCCGATAAAATACCTGACAATGTCGATGAACAATGTTACGCCGAGGAAGATGACCAGCCCGAAGATGATGAAGTACTTCATCACATCGGCGTAAACCTTTTTCGCGTTTTCCTCTTTCACCTGTGCAAAGAAGAAGGGTTCGGCGGCGTAACGGAACATCTGGATGAAGAGGGTCATCAGCACCGACAGCTTGTAGGCCGCTCCGTAGATACCGAGCTGGCCCATGGCGTAGGCTTCCGGGTCGGGGACTCCATCCGGCACGATGACCAGGTATTTGAAGATGATCTTGTCGGCCACCTCGTTCACCATGCCGGCCAGCCCGACGATCAGCAGCGGGAAGGCGTAGCGGAGCATGCGCCGGAGCAGTTCCGTATCAATCGACGGGCGCATGCGCAGCAAGTCGGGCAGCAGCAGCAGCAGCGTGATGCCGCTGGCCACCAGGTTGGCGATGAACGCATAACCGACGCCGATCGTGGGATCGTAAATGAGCCGCACCCAGGATTCAGGGTTGCCGGCCAGCATCTTCGGCGCCAGCCAGAGGAAGAAGAAGTTCAGCCCGATGTTCACCAGCACGTTCACGATCTTGATGATAGAAAAGCGCAGCGCCTTGTTCCGCTGGCGCAGGTAAGCAAAGGGGATGGCGGTGAAAGCGTCAAGGGCGACGATGATGGCGAACCAGGTGATATACTCCTTGTGGTCGCCGTATTGGATCAGGTCGGCGATGGGCTGGTTGAACAGCAGTACCAGCAGCACGAATAGCGAAGAGGTGACAAACAGGCTGACGACCGACGTACTGAAGACTTTCACTGGGCTGGGCTCTTTTTCAGCGAACCGGAAAAAGGCCGTTTCCATGCCATAGGTGAGCAGAACCAGCAGGAAAGCCACGTAAGCGTAAAGTTCCGTGATCACACCGTATTCCCCGGTGATGAAAACACGGGTGTAGAACGGGGTCAGCAGGAAATAGTTCAGCAGGCGCGGGACAATGGTCCCCGTTCCGTAAACAAGCGTCTGGCCGGCCAGTTTTTTGAGCGGGTTCAAGTGCAGCAGATTATTGGGATAAAAGTAGAAAAAATCATAACCGAATTAATACCTTTGTGTTCCTTTGTGAAATCCTTTGCGTGCCTTCGTGGTTAAATACTATTAAGTCATGCACACCGTTTTTAATTAAGCATACTTTTATCCCGGTAATTCAAAACGCTTTAATTCAATGGATTATTATGCAGGTCATTCTGGAATTCGAAGGCAGATTCGGAACATATTATTTATATCGGTGTTGACCATAGTCAGTAATCTGAGCGCACAAAACCTGGTCGATACCGCCTCTTCCAGGACGGATACAATCATGCTAAATCCTGATCAATTCACCCCTGCCTGTGCATCCAGTTACATCAGGCAACTCATCGGGAAAGAGGATCTATGGAAGGAGCAGGATGACAGCCTGAAACTTTCGCTGATCCGGCTGCTGGAGCATTACAACGAGCCATTCGACAGCGTGCGGGCCCGCCTGGAACGGTTCCCGTTCGATGCGGTTGAGCTGAAGCCTGCCGTTATCGTTCATTCCGATACCTTGCCGCTCAGGTGGCTCGGCAGCGACCTTTTCATCATCGACACCATTCTCCTCGACAGGGAGCCTTTCATCATTCAGAAAACCATTGTCATCCGGACGATCGATACGCTGGCCCTCCCGATTTTGGGCACAGTACCTGAAATGCGGGAACTGATCGATTCGCTGCTGCTGGTGAGGGATACCCTTACAGATGTTATGATCGATTTCAAATATCTCGAGGACCGGAGAGTACAATGGTATCATGTTGAAAATGAACGCACTGTTCCACCGCTGATACAGAAGAATGGTCATAAAACAACCCGGTTCACAGCCGATTCGACCCGGATCATTGTTTCAGAAACATCACCGGTTCTGATGGCCGGACCGGAATCACCCTTTTTTATTATCCCAAACGAAAATATGCCTGATTCCCTGAAACTGGCTGTTGAAGCACTCCTGGCATATACCTTCGAAAGGGACTCCATCCCATTGATGGTTTATGATATCAGGGGGCGAAAAACACCCTACTGGCTCACCTCCGGAAAGGATGACCTTTACAGGTACTGGGTCACGAATGCCAACGACGACTCGGTGACGTTATGGCTGGGTAACCCTTCGAAATTTGACATCACTATGATCCTTGAAGAAGACGTTTTTATTGAAAGGATGGGGAAAAAACCGGTGGAAATGATCCCTGTAATCACTGCCAGTCCCGATACCAAACTGGCCAGGGTAACGCCTTTGAAGGAAATACCGGTCTTCTGGAGCTTCGGATTATCCAGTTCATTTTCAGTGAACTGGAACTACCTGGTCAACTGGGCGCAGGGAGGAGAAAGTTCTTTCTCCGGGATGTTTGATATCAGCGGACGAGCCGTATATACCCATAAGGAAAAAAACCAGCAGTGGACCAACAGCGGACGGCTGCGATACGGCACCGTCCGGACGAAAGAATATGATTTCAGGACGAACACCGATATCATCGAACTGAATTCGCAGTACAACAAAAAACTCTGGAAGAAGATCGACTTCAGTTCATCCTTTTATTTTAAAACGCAGATGGCCAAAGGGTATAAATATCCGAATGATTCGACCGTCGTGTCAAAATTCATGAACCCGGGCACCTTTACGATCGGAACCGGGATTGAATACAAACCCTTCAAGGACACCCAGCTCAACTTCTCAGTGTTATCCTACAAGAACACATTTGTTCTGGACACAGCCCATATCAACCAGAAAACGCACGGAATTGACGATAATAAGCGCGCGAGGCAGGAGATGGGCGGGCAGCTGGTGATCAGGAACAAAGTGAATATCCTCGATGGGTTGAGCATTTCCAATACTCTCAGGCTGTTCTCCAATTATCTGAACAAACCCCAGAATATTGATGTCGACTGGGAAATGAACCTGGAAAGGCAGATCACCTGGTTCCTGTATATCCGCCTGAACATTCACCTGATCTATGACGATGATATCCGTTTTCCGGCCACGGATGAAAGCGGGGAACCCATCCTTTTAACGGATGGAAGCCAGAAAATGGTGCCCAAAACCCAGTATAACCAGTTCCTGGGGTTGACCTTTGCTTTCAGGATATAATTTTATGGTCCGTTGACCTTTTCCTCCAGGCCGTTTACCTTTTCGGTGACCCGAAGCAACCTGTAAAGGTCATACATTTTTTCAAGGAGGGCTTTATCTTCCGGTTCCTTTTCATACGCTCTGTCAAGCCAGGAAACGGCCGACGCAAAGGCAGCCGCAGACTTCTCCTTTTCTCTCTTCACTTCGCTGATATTCCGGATAGACCACGTGTTTTCCTCGATCCCCACACCGATGTTGTAGTAGCAGGTAGCAATGTTGATATAGATCATCAGTTCATCGGGGGCCAGCCTGACCGCCTCTTCGTAAGCAGAAATGGCGTTTTCGTAATCCTCTGCCTTCTGGTAGATCAACCCTTTTGCCAGTTGATATTTGTAATTGGAAGGATCCCTGGCAATCGCTTTATCCAGCGTTTTCAATGCACTTTCCTTATCCTCCCGGCTTTCCTGCAAATCGGCCAGCAACAACACCAGTTTCTCCCGGTCTTCATATTTATCGATGCTTTCTTTCAGAACCTTCTCGGCTTTGGCCATGTCGCCAATCGCCAGGTAGGCATTGTAAATCAGGTAGGCGACATTGACCGAGTAATTCGCTTCCTGTAAATGACCGAGGTAACGGATGGCCTTGTCCCAGTCTTTGCTTTCATAGGCAGACAGGGCGGTATTATACACAAGGTTGTCGTCGGGACGACTTGAAACGACAGGTCCCTGCATGATGAGAATTGCATGCTCAAATGCCTTCAGGGCATCTGCATAGTTCCGGCTGCCATATTGCTTCTCTCCCAGCTTCACCAGTTCATTGGCCAGCCATACATAGTCCACGGCCAGTTTTTTATCCAGTTTCCCCTTTTTGTCCAGCGAGGCGGCTTTGGAATAAGATTCATAAGCCACATATAACTGATCGGGATAAAGCTCCAGCAGGTTTTTATCATTTTTTCTTTGCCCTTCCTTATAGGCCGCCTGGCATAAATATCCTCTCGAATACCACGTTCTTGCCCATTCAGCCAGGGTTTTATCACTGACCATGTCCTCCGCCACCCCTTTGGCTTCGGCAAACTTGCCTGCCTGCACCAGATGATTGACCGAAACGACCCTGCTTTTTTTCAGGGGCGACAGAACGCTGCAACCCGAGAGGATCAATGCCAATAAAATAAATTTCTTCACTCAACAACGTTTCGCTGATACCCTGTTAACGGAAAAAAGATAATGTGATTATTTTCTCCCTGCAAAAAAAGTCATTTTTTCATTGACTTTGCAGGGAACAATCCCTGGATATTATTAGGCTGCTATCAGTAAGATTCTCAAGGTATGCAAACAAGTTGTAATGTCCAGGCAATGGAGCCAAACTGATCCGAGGTACTGCATGTAGCTCCTTGCAGCACGGCCTCCATAAATTCAAATGAAAGATCGGAATTAGGTTTATCAGAAAAATAAAATTCCGATACCAGCACCCAATTGCCATTATTATCCTTAGCATACACTTTTGTATAGTCATAATTTACAAGAACATTGGCATCAATCTTTACATACATAACGCCTCCTTCCTTGATCAAATGACCGGTCGGAACCAATTCCCACTCGCCTTTTCTTTCAATTTTAGAGTCATCGCTAACAAGGGTTTCTCCATAATATTGCAATATCCCGCTGGAAATATCAACGAACCCTTCCTTCAATACCTGGACTTCCATCGTTTCAATCGCGGAAAATTGCGGCATTTGATTGGTGAAATGCACATTCAAGGTCCCCTGGTAATTATTTTCCAGTACATCATCATCCATTACAGGGGTTTTGTCTTTTTTGCAGCCATAAAAAAACAGGCAACATATTATCAGTACCGGAAATGTATATGCCGGGACTGCGATCAGGTTGAATTTTATCATGGTGATTATAAGTTTTCGCTTACATTTTCACAAACTCTACCCGCCGGTTATTGGCTTTTCCTTCAGGGGTGTCGTTGCTGTCGAGAGGCTTGTTCTCACCCCATCCTTTGGATGTGAGCCTCCCGGGATCGATGCCCATTTTCACCAGGGTTTTAACTACACTCTGCGCTCTTTCCCCCGACAGCTTCTGGTTGAAAGAATCATCGCCGTCGCTGTCGGTATGGCCCTCCACGCTAAAACTGATATCGGTATTGCTTCTCATCAATCCGGCGATTTCGTTAATAATGCCCATAGATTCGGGACGAAGCGTTGCCTTGTTCACATCGAAACGGATGCCGCTGGCGATGATCTTGCCATCCTGCAGAAGACGATCATAATATTTTACCCCTCCCTCGGCTATCCTGATGTTTTTAATATAAAAATGATTTTTATCGCTTGATTGTAGTGCACGCATGGATATTCCGGTCGGATCAAAATCAAGGCGTGGAATGTTTATCAATCTTGTTTCATTGATATAGGCTTTCATTTTCCCTTTGGTATAAGCGATGGCAATGTGAGCCCAGCGATTGTCTATGCGCTCACCGTCGGGCAGAACACCTTGTGAGGGGCTGAATTCCATCTTGTCTTTCCAGATATCCAGGTATGTCCTGCCACGGGGTGAGCTTTGATTCTTGCGGTCAAAAAAATATACTGAAAATGAATTGTTCGGTAGATACAGATCAAATTCCACTGTAAATATTTCTGGCAGATAATCAGATTTTGGATTTGTTAAATAAGGGATAATTTCTGAGCCATATTGCCGGAACATAATAACATTCTCTCCGCCGAAAACGGCTATTTCAATATTACCATTGTTAAGGTCCCAGCGCGATGGAAATTCACCATTCTCTTCGTTTACCAGGTTGTCCTCAAAAATGACCCTGTCGCCGGGCACAAAATCGTATTTCGCCCAATTTAATTCCGGGGCACTCTCCTGTTGTGGCTTATTTTTTGTTTCATCCTGCTGTGTCGCCTGTTTATCCTCCTCCGATGTGCTTTGGGTTTCTGAGGTATTTTTGTCTTCCTGCTCCGTTGACGCTTTATTCAACTCTCTGTCAATTTCTTTATTTACCTGCTTGCTGACCTGCTGCTCGCTTTTTCTTGCCGCTTTTCTGAAAGGATCCGCAACCTGTGATGAACCGCTGATGTGAAAAACAAGGATCATGAATACACAAAAAATCAATAACAAAATTCTTTTCATGACATTTTCTGTTAAAATTAATATATTATGATATCACAAATATATTAATAATGCACAAATATTTTTACTTTATGCCCTATTTTTGCCTGAAAAATAATTACTCACCAACAATTTTCACACAATGAACCGTTCATTTTACATTATTTTGCTCTTTTTACTACAAGGTTTTGTTTACCAATCCTTTGCGCAGCAGGAGGTCTTTACCGCCACCCAAATGTGGCAGATGGAGCGGGTCTCGGCGCCGGAAGTTTCACCTGACGGCCAGCAAGCCGTTTTAACGATAACTTCCTATGATATTGACCAGGACAAAGGTTCGACCGATATTTTTCTGCTCGACATACAGACGGGGCAGCAACGGCAGCTTACCTATACCGGCAAGGAGGGAAGCCCGGTGTGGAGCCCCGATGGCCGGAAGATCGCGTTCATCTCCCGTCGTCATGACGGGCCCGGGCAGCTATATGTTTTACCGCTGACCGGCGGCGAAGCCGAAAAGGTCACCGACCTGCCCGTTGGCGTGTATGGCCTGAAATGGTTCCCCGACGGTCAAAAGATCGCGTTTGCAGCGAATATCCTTCCTGCTTATGAAGGCGATTTCGGCCAGCTGAAAAGCATGATCGACGAGAAGAAAGAATCCAAAGTGACGGCGAAGGTGACCGAGAATGTGATGTACCGTTACTGGGACCGGTGGCTGACCGATGGTTATTATCCCAGGCTGTTCTCTGTGGATCTCTCATCCCGCCAGGTGACCGACCTGATGCCCCATACGAACAACTATTTCAACCTGATGGGTGGTGTTTCATACGATATCTCGCCTGACGGCAAAACGCTGGCCGTCAGTATGAACAACACGCCCCCTCCGTTTGAAAGGGCCAATTCTGACATCTTTCTCCTCCCGGCGGATGGCAGCGGTGCGCTCACCAACATCACCCCGGACAACGAAGCCAATGACCTCAACCCTGTTTTCAATCCGGATGGCAGGAAGCTGCTGTACGGCAGGCAATCGATCTTTCATTTTTATGCCGACCGCGTGGAAATGGTGGTCTATGACATGGCCGGCGGCGGGCATAAGAACATCACCGGCGACATCGACCTTTCCTGCAACGGCTGGCAGTGGTCAGCCGACGGGAAAACCATCTATTTCGATGCGGAGTACCTGGCCGGGAATGCTTTATTTTCCATCCCGTCCGTCGGGGGCCATCACGTGAAAATATTTGATCCGGGGACTAATGGCAACCTGAAGGTGCTGGATGGCAAAACGCTCATCTTCACTCATCATAACCTCAGCCAGCCAACCGACATATACACCATCGAAACCAATGGCAGGAACCTGCGCCGGCTCACCCGCCTGAATGAGGATATCCTTTCGGGCTTAAACCTTGGCCAGGTGGAAAATGTCACTTATAAGGGCGCCAATGACACCGATGTGCAGATGTTCATCGTTTATCCTCCCGATTTTGACAAAAGCAAGAAATACCCCCTGGTGGTGATGATCCACGGCGGGCCGCACGGAACCTTTGGCGATTTCTGGCATTACCGGTGGAATGCCCACCTCTTCGCCGCACCCGGTTATGTGGTCATCGCCCCCAATTTCCATGGCTCCACCAGCTTCGGGCAGGATTTTGCCATCTCCATCCACGGCGAACATGCCCCGAAACCTTTTGAGGATATCATGAAGGCTACCGATTATATGATCGCGCAGGGCTTTATTGACGAAAACCGCATGGCGGCGGCCGGCGGAAGCTATGGCGGTTACATGGTGAGCTGGATCGCCGGCCATACCGACCGCTTCGCGGCGCTGGTGAACCACGCCGGGGTGTACGACCTGCACCTGCAGTTCGCCTCCGATTATGCCGGGAACAGGTATTACCAATACGGCGGCACGCCCTGGGATAAATTTGATATTCTCAACAGGAACAACCCGTCGCAATTTGCCCATAATTTTAAAAGTCCCATGCTGATCATCCATGGCGAACTGGATTACCGGGTACCCGTGGCGCACGCCTTCCTGGTTTACGGCATTTACAAGGGCATGGGACTGGATGCACGCCTGGTTTACTACCCCGATGAAAACCACTGGATCCTGAGGCCCCAGAATTCTATCTACTGGTACAAGGAGCTGCACGACTGGTTCGGGAGGTACCTGGATTAGTAGCCTGCATCCGACAAGGAATTTTCAAGAGTTTGGATATTTATAAAAAATAGTATCATTAGCCTAAGAATATGGAGTATTCACCATTAAAACTATCAGAACGCATTGAAATCATTGACGTTCTGCGCGGGATTGCCATTCGGGCCCTTTGAATGGCTCTGGCGCAGCCTGACGTATTGGAAAGTGCAGCCTTTTAAAATGCCTTATTTTTTTTTTGATAAAGCCTATTATTTTTTTAATTTTACGGGAGCTTAACCGAATACCAGAATACTTTTGATGAAATCAGCACCAATCCTCGGATTATTGATTATTCTTTCATGTTTGTCAAATGTTTTCTCCCAATCCAGATATATTGACGGATTTATCATTTCGAATACCTATGATACCGTGTACGGATTGGTGGATTATTTTTTTAATAATAAAGATCAGCAAACATGCATGTTCCTGAAAGATGGAGTAATAATTGAATACACACCTTCCCAGATTCTTGGATATGGATTCGAAGGGGATAAATTCTTTACGTCCCAGGTTATGGAAGATAACTTTATAGAAGTCATTGTCGATGGAGTTTTAAGTTTGTACAAGTACAATTCCCGGTATTATTTGCAGAAGGAAGGTGATGAGGTTTATGTGCTGGATAAAATCGACACCTTGATCGAAATTGGAAGCAAGAAGTATATCAGGCAGGGTCACAAATGGAAAGGGATCTTAATATACCAGGTTGCTGATTGTAAGAAAGTTAAAAGAAAAGCCGAACAAGCCAGGTATGCTGAAAGCAATTTAAAAAGACTTGTCAAAGAGTATAATACCTGCAAAGGCTATGAATATACAATACATAAAACACCAAAACGCCTGAATAAAATTGAATACGGCGGATATGTCGGCCTGACCCAATCGATACTGGATAATTCTATAAGAAGTGACCGTTTCAGCTATATGGATAACATTTATTATTCGGTTTATCCATCAGGAGGGATTATTCTCGCATTATTTTCTTCAAACCCTCATATGCATTTTTCATTTCAGTCGGGCATCAATTTTAATTATAACGTCCTTACATCGTTAATTGAAATTGAACACGAAAATTCAGCGGCGTATCATGATTCTTATATTGGTTTTTCAACGATTTCTGTTCCGCTATTGCTCAGATATTCATTACCGGTAAGAGAAAATTATTTATTTTTCTATTCCGGAAATGGTTTTTCACATAATTTCAATCGTTATACGAATCGTGTTTCAGATATCGTTGATAATAAAACCGTTAGGATCTACGAATCAGAAGCATTCGAAATGTTTAAAAATTCTTTTGGGTATTTCGGAGGTGCTGGGTTTCGCAAGCCCTTCAAAGCCTTTAATCTGTGTATCGCCGTAAATTATGATGTAACTCCATTGGCAAGGTCGGTATTCCTGAAGGCAGCTTTACACAGGATCTCCGTTTCACTGGTTATTATCAAGAAATGAAGTATAATCCCGTCATAATAAGGCCATACCGTTTACAATTATTAAATGTTATCTTTATAATTATATTACTATTCTTATCATGTGGCAAGGATGTCAACAGCCCAAGGGATTATCCCAGGGTTGATATTTTTGATGAAATCCTGCAAAGTGAGATGGGATGTACATTTACTGCAGAGATCCTATCTGAGGGAATCTCTGAAATTATTGACAAGGGATTTGTTTGGAGAAATAATAATATGCCATTCATCCGGTATTCACAAATATCATTGGGAAAACATCAGGATACCGGTAGATTCTCGGGTTTAGCTTCAGTAGATTTTCTCAGAAATAGGTCCTATGCTGTATCAGCCTATGTTCAAACAACGGATTATCTGGTTTACAGCAGGGAGATCGTATTCACTTCTCAATATAATTCCCCTCCTCCTGTAATCCTTGACTTCAATCCAAAAGAAGGAAGATTTGGAGATGTTGTTGCGATAAAAGGTAAGTATTTCACCTTCCTGATCCTATACATTGAAATTGCTTTTGGTGAGATCAGATCAGAAACAGTTTCGTGTTCCGATACCTTAATAGTTGTCAGGGTTCCGGATTGCGGGAATGACCAGTCATTGAATATCAAACTAAAAATATATAGCAAATGGGTAACAGCGGAGGATGAATTCAGGTTCATCGGTCCGTAGACATTTAGATAGCGGATTAATAAATAACTATGGCCTGCCGGTTTCTTATTTTTCTGGCCCTGTTGAACCCTATTATGCTTCCTGGGCAAATTGATTACATCATAACCGATAGTTCATATGTTGTTGGAATTAAAATTGTTGACGGAGGCGCTATAAGCAATTCAAAAGTTTGCAGGGTACTGGCAGGTGCAAATATAGTTGAATACACTCCCTATGATATTATCGGATATGGAGTGGGAGGGAGAGATTATGTTTCGAAAGAAATACAAATTGATGACCATAAAAAACAGGTTTTCCTGGAGCGACTGATTAATGCAAATACCTCTCTTTACTTTTACAATGAAAAGGGGATCAGGTTGTTTTTCGTTGAAAAAGACAGTGCGCAGTTTGTCACTTTGAACAAGCAGGACTTAGAAAGTCATGGACTTTCATATAAAGACTCTCTGCAAACTTTGACAGGGGATTGTCAGTATAGTTCAGGAATGACGAAACTTTTATCTTACAACAGGAGATCACTTAAAGAGTTTATCAGGACTTATAACGATTGCAGTTCAGACCATTTTCGTTATACCAGGTGTGGCATTACTTTTGGGCTTGGTCCCGGCAGGCTCATCCCTTCCGGTTTCAGCGAAAATAAATACTTAAACCAGTTTACCTATCCCTATTTTCCTGAATGGTACCTGGGATTATTCATGAATAAACCGGTTTTACCCAGTGATTTTTCATTCGACCTGTCATTGATCATTACACGGCTGACTGAATCATATAACACAAGTTATGATACTTGCGACTTTGATCTGGTAATTAATATGACATCTTTAGAAATCCCGGTTCAGATGAGATACTTGTTCCCGGGCCATCGATTGAAACCATATATAAATGCAGGATGTGTTTTGGGTTATGACCTGGAGAACAGGGCATCATTATACAGCGCTGTTATCAGCCAGGAAACAATCATCATTGATAAAATATCCGGTTCTCCCAAAGGTTTTAACATCGATATGGGCTATGTGATAGGTCTGGGCGCAGAGTTCAAACTGAATCAACGCAACGCCGTATTTATCGAATTTCGTCATAAAAAGCAATACTCCCTGGGGAAAAAGGATGAGGATTTAATCTATTTTGACAGAATGGGTTTTCACTTTTTCACCGGTATAAATTTTTGAAGTATGAGATGGATTATAGCCATTATTATCATCATAAGCTTTTTGCCCGGATGCATGAAAGATGCTGAAATACAGAAGAAAAGCTATCCTTATGTTATTACTGGCGGAATTTCTGATATTGCTCTGGACGGAGCTACCTTACATGCCAGGGTAATTGAAGGGGTTTCTGAGGTGGTGGAGTATGGATTTGTGCTGGCTTCACATATAAGCCCCAACTACAATGATCATGTCATCAGTTTCATGGGATCTACTCAGAATTTCTCCTCGAGGGTGAAAGCTGCTCTGGAAAAAGACGTAATTTATTTTGTGAGGGCGTATGCAAAAACCCTGGAGCATATGGTTTATGGGAACGAGGTTTCTTTTATCAGCAAGGGGAGCATGCCTCCTGAGATCGACTTCTTCACTCCGGTTCATGGTCCTAAAGGAACCAGGGTGGAGATTCACGGGAAGAATTTTTCGCCTGTGATCAATGGCAATGTTGTCAGATTTGATAAGTTAATAGCTGGTATTGAATCGGCAGCATCAGATAAAATAGTCGTTACAACTCCTGAAACATTGATTTCACTGGATGTGCCTGTTTCAGTCGAAACCGCAAAGATGATTACTGTATCCCAGGGTACTTTTAATATGTGGTATCCCTGGGTAAAACTGAGAGATTTGGATTTTACCGTGGATAATTATGCCTATGCGTCCTTTTCGCATAATGGTAAAGGGTACATTATTTTTAGCAACACCAACGTACTATTGGAGTATGATGCCGGGACAAACACCATTCTCCATCATAATATGCTTCCTGTTAACTCAGGATCAATGCCATTGGCTGCCTCAATTGAAGGCAGCATATATTTACTGTTAGAGAATTCCCTATTCAGCTTTAATCCCGATACTTTTGATTTCAGCCTGATTTCGGAGTACCCTTTGGCACGGAACAAAAGTGACTTCATGTTCCTGTTGCATGATATGATTTACATAGGTTCAACAGCTTTAAAGAAATTATTGATGTTTGATACAGGCCTCAAGGTTTGGACAGATAAAAACGCAAGCAATCCGTTGTTTTCAGGCTACGATCACTATTACCGGAATTATTACTCACATAATGATATCGGATACTTTCTTCAATCAAGCAGTTTCACACATGAAGGCTCGCACATTTACAAATATGACCCTTCTGCCGATACATGGCAATTAGTCTCTGCATTTCCTTATATAACCAGGGGATATGGATTTGAGTTTTTCTCAGGCAATAAATTATATGTTGGACTGGGCCAGCAAAGCTGGCGGAGTGTTTGGGAACTTGACCTGTTTAATAATCAGTGGTCTGGCCTGATCAACGCCCCAAAGAGAATGGTTAATATTATCAGTATCATGATAAATGGGAAGGGATATGCTTTTGCCCTGAAAAAACCTGATCTTTCTTATTTAAATGAACTGTGGGAGTTTGATCCTTCTAAGTTGAAGTAGTATTGTTTTATTTATTTTATATCCAGGTAAGAGTGTTTATTCGATTATGAATCTGAAAATGATAAAAACATCCATCATCATCGTCTGGCTCACCATGTTGGCCATATCTTCCATTGGCCAATCCTTCAACACATTCCCGGTGACTACCCAGAAGCCCCCGCTTCACGGCAGGCACTGGATGGCGATTACCGGCAAGCCGCTGGCGGTCACGGCGGGCGCCATGATGTTCATACAGGGGGGGAATGCCATGGATGCATCGTGCGCGATGCTGGCGGCGACCTGCACGATGTGGGATGTGCTGAGCTGGGGCGGGGAAACGCAGGCTTTGATTTTTAATCCCCATACCGGGAAGGTGATCGCGATCAACGCCCTGGGAGTGGCCCCCGCCGGCGCTACGCCTGAATTCTTCCGGGAACAGGGGATGAAATACCCACCGCAGTATGGCGCCCTTGCAGCCGTAACGCCCGGCACACCAGGAGGGCTCCTGGTCATGCTGGCCGAATATGGCACCATGAGCCTGAAAGAGGTGCTGGCGCCTGCCATGCAAATGGCAGAAGGCTATCCCATCGAAGCGCAAACGGCCAAAGCCATCGAACGGGAAAAGGAACGCATCAAAGAATGGCCCTATTCACAGAAAGTTTTCCTTACAAATCCGGGCGAAGAACGGGAAGCCCCTTACCCGGGGGAAATTTTTTCGCAGCCCGACCTTCTGTCAACATTGCAAAAACTAGTGGATGTCGAACGGCAGGCCCTGGAAAGCGGCAAATCGAGAAAAGAAGCGATCTACGTGGCGTATGACCGTTTTTACACCGGTGACATCGCCCTGGAATTCACCCGCGGTTGCCGGGAGCAGGGCGGGCTCATCACCATGGAGGACCTGGCCGGCTGGAAGGTACTGATCGAGGAGCCGCTGGTGACGACATATAAGGGGATTGACGTTTTCAAGCTGCAGCAATGGTCGCAGGGACCGGTGATGCTGCAGGCGCTGAACATCCTGGAGAATTTTGATCTGAAGGGCATGGGGTACAATTCTTCGCGGTATATCCATACTGTATACCAGGCGATGAACCTGGCTTTTGCCGACCGTGATTTCTACTACGGCGATCCGGCTTTCCCCCCTGAAGAACCAATAAGGGGACTGCTTTCCAGGGAATATGCCCTGGAACGCAGCAAACACATCAACCCTGACCATAATGATCCGGATATCCGGCCGGGCGATCCCTATCCTTTTGAGGGAAAAACAAACCCGTACATCCATTTTCTGGATTCCTGGGGTATTGAGGAGAGCTATCATACCGGCTCAGGCGATGAAGAATTTTTCCGCGATTTTTCTACCGGCACCACATCGATCGTTGCTGCCGACCAGGAGGGTTGGGTGGTGTCGGTAACGCCCAGCGGAGGATGGATCCCGGCGTGCATCGCAGGCAATACCGGCATTGGCATGAGCCAGCGGATGCAGAGTTTCGTGCTGGATGAGAAAGAGAACCCGTTTAACGTTGTAGCGCC
>JAWOHY010000126.1:0-11917 GCA_046484945.1 Bacteroidales bacterium | reverse complement strand
TTGGTTGGTGAAAAACTGGCCATTATCACCCCGAAAGCGCAAACAACCCGGCAACGCATCCTCGGGATCGTGAATGATGAGGACTACCAGGTGGTCTTTTCAGATACGCCGGGGATCATGGAGCCGAATTACAAATTGCAGGAGGCGATGATGCGGGAGGTGGAAACGGCCTTTGAAGATGCCGATATCCTGCTGTACCTGGTAGAAGCCGGTGAGCGCACAGATCAGAACGAAGTCATCACTAAGATAAAAAACACCGGCATCCCGGTTATCGTAGTCATCAATAAGATAGACAAGAGCGACCAGGCTTCGCTGGAATTGAAGATCAATGCATGGCAGCAGATATTTCCCGATGCGGACATCATCCCGGTTTCAGCCCTGCTGAATGTCAATACCCGTAGCCTCTTTGAGCGGATCCTGGAGAAACTGCCCGAGAGTCCGCCTTATTATGAGAAGGATGCGCTGACGGATAAGTCGGAGCGGTTTTTTGTAGCAGAAAAGATCCGCGAGAAAATATTACTGAATTTCAAGAAAGAGGTCCCCTATTCAGTGGAAATTGCGGTAGATCAATTTAAAGAGCGCGATAATCTCATCCATATCATCGCGTACATTTTCGTGGCCCGCGAATCGCAGAAAGCCATTATCCTTGGGCACCAGGGCAAAGCCATCAAGCGGGTTGGGACACAGGCCCGGAAAGACCTGGAAGCATGGCTGGGCAAAAAAATATTCCTGGAGCTGAGCGTGAAAGTGGTGAAAGACTGGCGCAACAGCGAAAAAGAGCTGAAGAAGTTCGGATATGATCTCTGATACCCGGAAGATCACTACCTTTGCAGCATGCCCAATGTAATTGCCATCGTAGGCCGGCCGAATGTCGGCAAATCAACATTTTTCAACCGCCTCATCCAGCAGCGCCAGGCAATCGTCGAGGAGACGGCCGGCGTCACGCGCGACCGTCATTACGGCAAATCTGACTGGAACGGGGTCGAGTTCTCGGTGATCGACACCGGCGGCTATGTCCATGGCTCCGATGACGTTTTCGAAGAGGAGATCCGCAAGCAGGTCGATCTGGCCATCGATGAATCGGATGTGATCGTCTTCATGGTCGATGTGAAGGATGGCCTGACCGATATGGACAAGGATGTGGCGGCGCTGTTGCGGAGAAGCGGCAAGACAGTATTTCTGACTGTCAATAAGGTGGATAACACCCAACGCACTTTCGACATTCACGAGTTTCATTCACTGGGGTTGGGCGAGGTTTACGGGATCTCCTCCATCAACGGCAGCGGAACCGGCGAATTGCTCGATGCCATCGTGGCAGAATTCACCGACACCACCGGTATTGATATTCCGGATCTGCCGAAGATTGCCGTGGTGGGCCGCCCGAATGTCGGTAAATCCTCCCTGATCAACGCCCTGATCGGCCAGGAACGGCATATCGTCACACCTGTCGCAGGTACTACCCGCGATACCATTTACACCCGGTACAACTCCTTCGGTTTCGACTTCCTGCTGGTCGACACGGCCGGTTTGCGGAAAAAGACCAAAGTCACCGAAAACATAGAATTCTACTCGGTCATGCGGGCCATCCGTGCCATAGAGCACAGCGATGTCTGCCTGCTGCTCATCGACGCGCAGGAAGGGCTGGAGGGCCAGGACCTCAATATCCTTCGGTTGATCCAGAAAAACCACAAAGGGGTGGTGATACTGATCAATAAATGGGACCTTGTTGAAAAAGAAAATAATACCATGCGTGATTACGAAGAGATGATCAAATCGCGCACCGCGCCATTCACCGATATTCCCGTCGTATTCACCTCTGTGATCAATAAACAACGGGTTTTCAAGGCGATGGAATGGGCCAGGAAGGTGTATGAAAATAAAAGCCGGCAAATATCCACCTCTAAGCTGAACGAGCTGTTGTTACCCATCATTGAAGCCACACCTCCGCCTCAGATAAAAGGCAGATTTGTGAAGATAAAATACATCACCCAGCTTAAAATGCATTACCCCACTTTTGCCTTTTTTTGTAACAGCCCCCAGTACATCAAAGAGCCCTACGAACGCTTTATTGAGAACAAACTCAGGGAGAACTTCGACTTTACCGGGGTTCCGATCCAGTTGTTCTTCCGGAAAAAATGAACCGCCATGCCCACGGCCCCATCACATCTCCCTGACAGCATCCGCATCGACAAATGGTTATGGGCGGTCCGGATCTACAAGACCCGCAGCCTGGCCACCGAAGCGTGCAGATCGGGCAGGGTGAAGATCGCAGGGCAGGCGGTCAAGCCCTCCCGGGAGATCCATGCCGGCGATGAGATCAGCATTCACCTGGGAATCTATTCCAGGACGGTCAGGGTCATCATGCCCTTGCACCTGCGGGTATCGGCCGCGCTGGTTCCCACTTACCTGGAAGATCTGACGCCTGCCGCAGAATATGATAAATTGAAAATTCAACAGGATATGAAACCGGAATACAGGCCCAGAGGGCTTGGACGACCCACGAAAAAACAACGCCGGTTGATTGAAAGGATCAAGAAAACCAAAGACTTCAACAAATGATCTTACCCATGAGAACACTAAACCTTACGATTGCAATCCTCCTGTTCCTGTCCACTTTTCATGGATATGGCCAGGTCAAAGAAAAGCGTGATAAATCACAATACCTTCGGGTGGTTTTTTACAATGTCGAAAACCTCTTTGATACGATCGACGATCCGTTGATCAATGATGCCGATTTTCTGCCCGATGCGAGGATCCCCTGGACCGGCGAGCGATATGAGCTAAAGCTGGACCGTATTTCGGAGGTGATCGAAGCGCTCGGGAATAAAGCCCCGGCCGGCATTGTCGGGTTATGCGAAGTAGAAAACCAGAAGGTGCTGGAGGATCTGGTGCGATCGCCCAGGATTTTACAATACCGGTATCAGATCATTCATTACGATAGTCCTGACGAACGGGGAATCGACAATGCCCTGCTCTATGATCCGTTGCAATTCCAGCCTGTTTACCACACTGTCGTACCGGTCATATTTCCTTTCGATCCGGAGGATAAGACCCGTGACATCCTTTACATCAAGGGGATCCATCCAAAACGTAAAAAGGACACCCTGCACCTGTACGTCAATCACTGGCCGTCGCGATGGGGTGGAGCAGAAACCAGCGAACCAAAACGCATGCAAGCGGCAAGGGTGCTGCGCCATCATGTTGATTCGCTACTGGCCATCAATTCTGAAACACTGTTGCTGGTCATGGGTGATTTCAACGACGAGCCGGATGACCAATCGATGCTGGAAGTGCTGCAGGCGCTGCCATTAGAAGAGGATCCGGCAAACCACAAGCTGTATAACCTCATGTTCCCGGCTCACAAACGGGGAGAAGGCACCATTTACTGGAGAGACTGGGATATGTTCGATCAGATCATCCTGAACGGGTGGTTCTGGAACAAAAAGAAAGGTATTGGCTACAGGGATGAAGAAGCGGGTATATTTTCCGAAGAGTGGCTGATGTTCACAACACCGGAAGGCATATTACGCCCCAACCGGACATCCGCCAGGGAATATTACGGAGGATTCAGCGATCACCTCCCGGTATATATTGACCTGATCCTTAAAAAATAAGATGGTGACTACCGGTTTTCCGTATTGTAATCGATCTCTTTGACCATCTTACCATTCTCATCATAGAACCGCCAGATCCCGACACGGTTCCCTTTATCATACCTGCCCCGGTAATGCTTCCCCCCGTTTTCATGCCAGGTCCGGCGCATTTTGTCATCCTTCCCTTCATAAAAATAACCTTCGCTCCATTTTTTCCCGTCCTCGCGCCAATAGATCCATTTACCATGTTTTTTTCCGTCCTGGTTATAATACCCAATGAGCTTTTTATTTCCATTTTCATAGTAGAAGATCTCTTTGGCCAGGTAGCTGTTCTCCGGTTCCGGTGTATAATATTGCACCCGTTTGGGGGTGCCGTCGGGATAGGATTCAATGACCCTTTCCTGCAGCTTTTGTCCGCATGAGGCCAGAAAAATGATGATGAACAGATAAACAAGATTTCTCATGTCAGTAGTATTTACGAGTTGAACCTGAGTCGCATACCCTTGAAAGCCTCATTGAAGGGGCTTTCCCCGGGCAACGGCCTGGCTTCATATACCAGATTTCCATTGACAAAGGTATGGCTAATTCTGGAATGAAAAGTATACCCTTCAAAAGGCGACCAGCCGCATTTGTACAAGATATTGGAAGCGTCTACCTGCCAGGGTTGTTCCGGAGCGATCAGGGCGAGGTCAGCCCAGTAATTTTCCCTGATAAAGCCACGCCGGTCGACCCGGAAACAGATCGCTGGCGCATGGCACATCTTCTCCACGATTTTTTCAATGCTGATGAGTCCCTTATGGTAAAATTCCATCATAGCGGGAAGGGAATGTTGCACCAGTGGGCCTCCTGACGGGGCTTTGAAATATGCATTAGATTTTTCCTGCATGGTATGCGGGGCATGGTCGGTGGCAATAACGTCGAGCCTGTCTTCCAGCAGGGCCTTCCAGAGAGCGTCCCGGTTGCTGACCGATTTGATGGCGGGATTCCACTTGATCCGGTTGCCCAGCGCCGCATAATCTTCATCGGAAAACCACAAGTGATGGACACACACTTCTGCCGTGATTTTTTTCTCCTGCAGCGGTATATTGTTGGAAAACAGCACCATTTCATGGGCGGTGGACAGGTGCAGCACGTGCAGCCGGGTATTGTAGGTATGGGCCAGTTGCACAGCCAGGGCAGACGAGCGGTAACAGGCCTCCTCGCTTCGGATGAGCGGATGGGCTGTGACTGGCACCTCATCGCCATATTTTTCCCTGAAAGTAGCGGCATTGTGCCGGATGGTCTCTTCATCCTCGCAATGCACAGCTACCAGGAGCTTTACCTCTCTGAATATCCGCTCCAGTGTCAGGGGATCATCGACCAGCATATTGCCGGTAGAGGCGCCCATAAAAACCTTCAGGCCGCAGACTGCTGATGGATCTGTTTTTAATATTTCCGCCAGGTTATCGTTCGATGCCCCCATATAAAAAGAGTAGTTGGCCATCGAATGGTCGGCGGCGATCCGGTATTTTTCTGCCAGCAGTTCCTGCGTGAGTGTCTGGGGCTGCGTATTGGGCATTTCCATGAAAGAAGTCACCCCCCCGGCGACGGCGGCCCGGCTTTCGGTAAAAATATCCGCCTTATGGGTCAGGCCCGGCTGCCGGAAATGGACCTGGTCGTCGATCACGCCGGGAATTAGAAACTTTCCTGCCGCATCCAGGCCGGGCATCCCGCGGACCTCCTGTGGATCCAAAGGATCATCCTGCCGAATAATTTTTCCGATCAAACCATCCCGGATAATGACTCCCCCCTGGAAAACCTCTCCCTCATTGACGATCTTCGCATTATAGATGTAGTGATTTCCCGGCATACATTGAAGTTTTCAACTAATTGAATGTCAAGCTTGTAAGGAGTGACCTTATTGGGAGTGAATTTTATGAATATTCCGGCAGCGGAGACTGATGACCCCCAGCACGGCCTCCTTGAAAATGCCCGAGCTCATTTTCGACTGTCCCTCTGTTCTGTCGGTAAAAATGATGGGCACCTCGATGATCCTGAACCCCAGTTTCCAGGCGGTATATTTCATTTCGATCTGGAAAGCATACCCGATGAACCGGATCCGGTCAAGATTGATGGCTTCGAGTACTTTCCGCCGGTAGCAAACAAAACCGGCTGTCGTATCCCGCACCTTCATGCGGGTAATGAGCCTGACGTAAGCCGAAGCATAATACGACATGAGGATCCTGCCCATCGGCCAGTTGACAACATTCACGCCCCGGATATACCGGGAGCCGACGGCCACGTCAGCGCCCTGTTTGGCACAGGCATCATACAGCCTCAGCAAATCTTCGGGATTATGGGAAAAATCGGCATCCATCTCGAATATATAGTCATATCCTTTCGCCAGCCCCCATTTGAATCCATGAATATAAGCCGTACCCAGCCCAAGCTTTCCCTTTCGCTCCTCCATAAACAACCTTCCGGGAAAGTCATTCATCACATTTCTTACGATTCCGGCCGTTCCGTCGGGAGAATTATCCTCCACCACCAGGATGTGAAAATCCTTTTTCAGTGAAAAGACAAACCGCAATATCTTTTCGATATTCTCCTTTTCGTTGAAGGTCGGTATGATCACCAGGCTGTCAGACACGTCTTATAAAATGATGATGTCAGAAAAACAGTGCAAGTTAGATAATTTATTTGAATAGAAGTTCTAATAGATCACCACTTTGGAATGCCCCGTGAAAAGTCTGCCTGATATTTCAAGGAAATACATGCCACTGCGGAGATGGCTCACATCGACCGGCAGTTGTCCCTCTTCATTTACACTGACATCCTTTGAAAACACAACTTTCCCGTTAATATTATATAAAGTAAGGGTGACATTCCCGGTATGTTCCGGTGCAAACCTGACATAAAACAATCCAACAGCGGGGTTGGGGAAGATGTCTATCCCGGAATCCCACAATGGGTGATCAATGCCGGTGGAACTGAAAGGGATAACTGTTTGCGGCATGATGTTTCCGGCCAGGTCGGATATATTTTGAACGGTCAGCTCATAATCACCTCCCTCGAGGGGGCTGATCGTTAAGAAGACCTGTGTCTTCACAATAGAGTGAACATTAGCCTCCTGTACTTGAACATCTTCATTGATGCTGTAATTGGAGAGCGTTTCAGCTGAGACGGGGTCCACCTCTTCAGAAAACTGCAATTTCAGGACGGTAGAGGTGATGACTTCCAGGGCGTTCACCTGGGGAGGGGTGATATCGACACCGGACTGCACATCCGTTTCAAAGCGAAGTTGAATTTTCCATTCATCAAAGTCAAAATCCAGCGGACCCGTGACAACATACACGTCCCCTTCATTCGGTTCGTATTCAAAAACATTGGTGTTATGGATCAGCAAATCACCGGTGCCATCGTTCACGGTCCACATAAAATAATTCGCCCAGTAATTCGGATCGGTACATGTCGCATTATCGACCCGGATCAAAACCCCTTCGTAGGGTTCCGTTGCCTCCGCACACGAAATATTGACCGGTGCAGGTAAAGCATTATTCGCTGAAATAAAATAATATCCCGTAATGGTCTTCATTTCCGTCTTTCCATAATACTCGGTGATGGTTCCGGTCAGCACAAGGCTATCACCCACACTGGGGTTCCGGCCCGGATCATAGATAAACAGGCCGTTCCATGCCCCTTCGCCATCCTGCAGGAAATAATTTGTGCCAAAATTAGCCGTTACGACACCGGTAGTACTGACAACCTGTTCTGCATAAGGGCTGCTTTCCGCCTGTCCCTGTATATCATAAATAGACGTGATGGTTCCGGAGAATGTTTTGGGTACATAGAAATTATAGGTTACCGTGCTGAAGGTGCTTGATCCATCCTGGGCCTCCATCCGGAAATAGATGCGGGTATCCTGGTTCTGGCCGGGAATGGTGGCATAGAGGGATGTGCCACTGCCTTCCATATCCAGTTCTTCGGTCAGGTTGTTAAAGGAGTAACCATAATATAGTGTCGCATCCGTGATATTTCCGGCTGTGCTGGAGATATCCGCGAAAATCGTGACGGGAGCACTGGCCTGTGCCACGACCGGCTCCTGGCGTACGTTTGCGATAGATATGGATGATGGTTCAGCGCCTGACCAGATCAGTTCCGCAAAATGGGGATTGTCGATAAAGGGGTTCCTGTTATTCTGGAAAGAATAAATGACATTGTTGCGGTTTCTTTCAAAATCATCCGGGGGATCCATCAGGTTCCACTCCAGCAGTGTCGACAGCCTGCCATGCTTTGGAAACGGGTATGTATTTACTTCATCCACAGCCATGAGGTCAAGTTCACCGTTTTTTCCTTCATACCTCACATCCATATAAAGAATTATCCGGGCAATATCACCCTTCACCTCATCACGCGGCTCCCAGGTAGCATCGGTGAAATAACAGCCGGTGGCTTCCGGGTGCTGTGTGCCCCCGTTGTCAAAATCCTTGTTGCTCCTGTCGATATTGACGGAAGCATCCGACGGTTTGAGGTTATGAACATCTCCATTCATGGGCTGAACGCCATCGAAATTGCCATGGGATTTGGCCCAGACGTGTTCACGGTTCAACTGGTCGGGCCCATTGCCATAATCGTTGTTGGGATGCGACCGGCCGGTATAGACCATGATCACATTGTTCGGGTTATTGGGATCGGCATCCGAAAGCTTAAATATCTCTTTTGAGAAAAAATAGGAATACACCGTGTGTCCGCTGATAATCTCATTCAGCGCCGATTTGAGTTCTTCACCGCTTTTCCCTTCCGTACCGTTGTAATAGCCGGTTGGCTGCGCCAAAAGAATTGAAGAATAAAAAACAGCAATAATAAGTGCGAAAATTTTGATCGTTTTCATGAATCAGAATGATAAAGTTAATGAAATGTTGAATCTTCGGCCCAGGCCGTAAAAAACACCGGCGGATTTGGCGTCGTTGTCTTTGGTTATAACAGAAAAAGTGTCATTATTGGTAGCATCCGATATATAGGTTGTGTTTAAGGCATTGAGCACACTGGCACGGAAATCCAGCCTGATCTTTTTCAGGAAGAGAGAATATCCGGCATGAAAATCCAGCAATGTGTAAGCCGGAAGTATCCAGGGATCCAGCGGGTTTCCATCTTCGTCAAAACCAGTGGGATTTTTTTCCTCATTCAGATCAAAGGGATTGAAATCAGCGTAATACCGGTTAAAATAGGTTGCCTGGCCTTTTATATAGAGGTATTTAATAATCTCCCAGCGGAGGCTTCCGGCCAGTTGTGTCTGGGCGGCATCTCCCACATGGATACCTTTTGCATTGAAATACTCGCTGCGCACAAACTGGTTATTCTGATCGTACAAAACAACCGTATCCTGCGAGAGCCATCGCCAGTCGCCCAAAGAAACCAGGCCTTCCAGAACGAGGTTCTGCAGCATTTTCCAGGCAAAATCCACTTCAATCCCCATATGCCGGGCATCCATACCCTGGATATTAAAGTAACCTGTTTCATCCTGGTTGATCGGATAAGAGACAAGCCTTCCAGGCGCATTTCGCCAATCGGTAAAATACGCATTGGCATTCAGGGAGAAATATTTGCTTCCATAGGTATAACCGAATTCAATCGCAGATATTTTCTCATTTTCAATGTTGGTGCTCAGCGTCAGGTCATATAAATTGTAGATATTCCTGAAACGGGGCGCCCTGGAGAGATAACCGGTATTCAGGAAAACATTTGATCTTTCGGAAAGGTTGTAATTGGCGCCGGCTTTGATGGTAAATCCCGGTTGCCAGTACCAGTCGGTTTCCTGGTATTCCAGTCCCGGGGAATTTTCATCATACATCACACCATCGTAGGTAACCGGTTTGCCCCATGAGATTTCAAGGGTTGTATCTTCCAGGTGAAGAACCCTGGGAAGAAAATAATCAATCTTTTTATACCCGCTATAGGCTCCGGTCAGGTTGACAAATGCCGAAAGGCTGCCCGTCTGGTATTCAAGCTGGCTGAAAAAACCGCCCCATTGCACAATTCCGTCATTATGGTAATTCAATTTATCCCCAACCCTGAGCTGGGTGTTTGGATTTTTGTTGGCATCACTCTGGTCGATGGCATATTCACCACCCAGGAGGTTGTACACTTGCTCATAATGTTTTCCGGTGTATCTCCTGAGGTCAATCCCGCCGGAAAAGGTGAATTTATCGTTAATGGTATAGTTGAGGGTGGATAAAAAGCCGTACCACTGGTGGTTATTAATCTGGCTGCGGACAAACTGGTAGGATTTCGGTTCATCGGGATACTGGTTGTCGAAATTCTCGATATTGATATCATAATACCGCTGCATATCGATCTGGCCTTCAGGGGTGATAAAGCCCTGGTCGGCCCTGACCGATCTTTTCAAAGCCGTTCCTCCCCCATTCCCAAGAGAGAGGTAAACAATATTGGAAAGGTATAGCTTATCATTGATATTCCAGAAATCGCGCAGGGTAAACTGGGGCTTGTGGTAATAATTCACCTTTTCATTCAGGATGATCTCATTCCCGTCCTTATCGACATATTTTCCCCAGTCCGGGTTGTAGCGAAGCCCTTTATCAACCATATAATTGGTATCGATGTAGGTAGCGCTGAAATATGATCCCGGGGAAACGTCCACGCCCTGTTGTTCTGCATAATCGAGATCATACGTTGCCAGTGGTTTTTTAAACCGGCGCTGTCCGTGCTCCTGGGGTGCGCCCATGGCCGAGAGGGACAGGATATGATTGCCCAGTTTTTTATCGATCTTCAGGTAATAAAACCAGCCTTCGGTATAGGTCTGGTCGACCCAGCCGTCGCCAGTTTTGTAAGAGCCCGCTGCCGTGACGGCCCATCCTTTGGGAAGCTGCCCGGAGGTGTATCCGAGCGAGGTCCTGAAATAGCCGTCGTTGGCCACCTCCTGCTTGAGTTTGATCTGCCTGTTCTGGTTTATCCCGGCGGTGATGATGTTCAGGGTCCCGCCGACGGAAGGCAGGGCCAGCTTACTGGCTCCCAGGCCACGCTGCACCTGGATTCGCTGGGTCACGATATCCAGGCCAAACCAGTTCGACCAATAGACCCAGCCATTCTCCATGTCATTCACCGGGATACCGTCGATCATCACGGCCACATTGCGCTGGCTGAACCCGCGGATATTGATCCTGGCATCGCCGTCGCCACCACCCTGCTGCGTGGCATAGACCCCCGGCGTGGTGTTCAGGATCATCGGAATATCCTGCGAAGCCAGCATCTCTTCTATCTTCACCGGGGTAATGGTACTGAAAGCAACGGGGGTTTCCCTCATCCGGGCCATGTCGCCAACCACCTCCACTTCGCTTAATATGATCGTTTTCATATCAAAATCCTGAACTATAGTGCCTTGTATAATTTCAACACTGACAGTCTGCGTTTCATACCCTACATAAGAAGCGGTAACCTGATAAGACCCTTTATCCAGCTCCAGGTAATAGCGGCCCTCATGATCCGTAACGGTTCCTTTACCGGCACTGTAAAGGATATTGACACCAATCAGCGATTCGCCCGTCATGGCATCCCTTACCACACCTTCCAGCACCCCCTGGGAAAAGATTTGCAACGGCAGGACCATTGCAATAAGATAGTACCTGAATTTTCTCATTAAACGAGTGTATTAATGCCAATAAACTTTATCTTTTAATGATTTTCTGCACGGCTATGGTCCTGTCTGTAAATAATATCTTAACGAAGAACACACCCGCTATCAAATCCGGAACATAAAGAGATGTTTCCCTGACAGGGCCATCGAAATGATAAGTAGCCATCGTTTGTCCGACAACATTCTGGATTTCGATGGTTATCCAGGGAGCGCTTGCATTCATTTTCAGCGTATTGCCAACGACCGGATTCGGATAGGCAATAAATGAATGCTGATTATTTTGTTTCTCCCGGATATTGCTGGATTCACAATCGCAACGGTGAAATCCAAGGCTGTCGAATGTATTCCTGGGTAGTGAATCCCATTCCATGTGAACCATGAAAAGTGCAGGATTTGATTTCACGCCCTGTTTGACGGATGGTTTCCGGATCAGCGTCTGATCCACGGTCCAGGATGTCCAATACTGGGATCCGGCCGTATAACTGGGCGGAATGTTGTTCCACCCATTCTGTGGCTGCTCGCCAATTTTACCGAATATATCAATGACTCCTCCGGTAACCGTTTCCAGGGTAAGGGCATCATCCCCATTGAAATACATGGGTGTCGGATATATACCCGAGCAATGGAAATCACCAATGTTATATAATTCCTGGGATATCGGCAATGACCAATAACCTCCATTCTGTACCCAGAC
>JAWOHY010000261.1:0-3513 GCA_046484945.1 Bacteroidales bacterium | reverse complement strand
TCCCATAATCATCAAACTTCTAAATTTTATTCAGAAGATCTGCCCGTTTATATTTCTCCGGGCAGTTCGACCGAAATCTCACTATTTTTCAAGTCAAATGAAGAAGGTCAATTCAAGGATGTCCTGATACTGAACTTCGATAATGAAGACAAAACAACCATTACGATCATTCCGGATCAGGAGCTCGATGAACTGCAGCGATATTTCATCAGGCAAAAAGCCAACCTTTTAGAAAATTATACCGGGAACCTGATCCATTATTCCGATTTCTCCTTTTTCACCACAGGTTTGAAGGTGGGTACATATGATCCTCAACCGGAAAAAGAAATTCATATTTACCCGAATCCAGCGGAAAATATGGTTTACATCGCCTCTTCCACTCTTAATATCAGGAAGGCTGACCTGTACTCAGAAAACGGCAAGCTTGTTTTTTCACATCAATATGACCAAAAGAATATCAGCATTAACATCGGTCACCTGCCGGCAGGAATATACACTACCCTTGTCTATCTTATTGATAATCATTCAATTATGAAACATATTGTGAAATACTGATGAATAATAACAAAAATCAACAACCATGGAATTCACTGACCTGGGAAGCATTATCGAGTTATTAAAGGAGTTTGCTGTATCATATGGCCTGAAACTGATAGGAGCAGTAGTTGCCCTTATTGTTGGCCTCTGGATCATCAAAATCATTACAAAAGGATTTGCCCGGTTGATGGATAAGAAAGATGTAAGTGTTTCACTCCGATCCTTTCTCAAAACCGGTTTGCACATAACATTAAAAGTCTTACTGGCAGTCAGCATCGCCACCATGGTAGGCGTCCCGATGACTTCTTTTGTGGCCATTCTGGCGGCTGCCGGGCTGGCTGTCGGGTTAGCTTTATCAGGCACATTGCAAAACTTTGCCGGTGGGGTGATCATCCTGTTATTAAAGCCTTTCAAAGTGGGGGATTTTGTTGAGGCACAAGGATATATGGGCACTGTAAAGGAAATCCAGATATTTCATACATTCATGCTAACCGTAGATAATAAGACGATCATTATCCCCAATGGTCCGTTATCCTCCGGATCTCTCACCAATTTTTCAAGGGAGCCTCTTCGCAGGGTGGATCTTACGATTGGCATCTCATACGGTAGCTCCTACGAAAAAGCCAGGGAAGTGGTTTCAGCGCTAATCAGGGAAGACGAACGCATACTTCCGGAACCCGCCCCTTTCATCGGGCTTCACAAACTGGCTGACAGCAGTATAAATGTGGTCACACGGCTCTGGGTAAATGCGGAGAATTACTGGGATGTTTACTTCGATATGAATGATAAGATCTACAAAACCTTCCCGGACCAGGGACTTTCCTTTCCCTTCCCGCAAATGGATGTGCATTTGAAGAGGGAATGAACGCATGATTATTTCCCGTAATGGCAGACATGAATTCAAAGATTGACATTAACCGGCTGAAATCCATCTCACGGGATGTCAGGATCAGCGTGGTCAGGAGCCTGGCGGAAGCCGGCTCAGGTCACCTGGGCGGTTCGCTGGGAATGACCGATGTATTCGTATCGCTCTATTTCCATGCCATGCGTCATGACCCCTCCAACCCGTTGTGGGAGGAGAGGGACCGCCTGATCCTGTCGAACGGGCATATTGCGCCGGTCTTATACACCACCCTGGCGCATGCCGGTTATTTCAGCGTGGATGAGCTGGCGACCCTGCGGAAGCTGGGGTCAAGGCTGCAGGGGCATCCGGGGCGCGACATGGGGCTGCCGGGAATCGAACTGTCGGCCGGATCGCTGGGCCAGGGCATCTGCGTGGCTACAGGACTGGCGCTGGCTGCCGGAACGGACGGCAGGGACTGGCGCGTTTTCTGCCTGATGGGCGACGGTGAAATGCAGGAAGGCTCTGTCTGGGAAGCCGCCATGTGCGCAGCGCATCATAAGCTGGGCAACTTGATCGTGATTATCGACCGCAACAGGCTGCAAATCGACGGGCCGACCGCCGGGGTGATGGAAATCGAACCGCTCGCCGGCAAATGGAAAGCTTTTGGCTGGCATGTCGATGAATGTGACGGGCATGACCACGAAGATATTCTCCGGCGCATCGACCAGGCAGTTGCGGTCCGGGAAAAACCCTCTGTGATCATAGCGCATACAGTGATGGGAAAGGGCGTTGCTTCCATAGAAAATGACTTTCGCTGGCACGGGAAAGCGCCGTCGAAGGAACAGGCGGCAGAATTCATCAAAGAATTAACAGAAAGATTTTAGCCATTGACAGAGACCCCGGAAAATAAAACCGGAAGGATGGAAAAGGATAAATACATAAACAGGGGATTGAAAGCCACCAAGACCGGGTTTGGGGAGGGCGTTCTTGCGGCTGCAATGGAAAACGGTAACGTCGTAGGGATTGGCCTGGACATAACAGGGTCTGTCGGGATGAACCTGTTTGCCGAACGCTTCCCGGAAAGGTTTTTTTCTATCGGGATCGCCGAGCAGAACGGCATGGGTATTTCGGCCGGCCTGGCCCTTGCAGGCAAGGTACCTGTCATCGCCACTTATGGAGTGTTTTCCGCATTGCGGACCACCGACTTTATCCGGGTATCCGTTTGCTACAACAACCTGCATGTGGTCATCGGCGGGGCCCATGCCGGAATCTCCGTGGGGCCTGACGGGGCCACCCACCAGGCGCTGGAGGATATCGCCGTGATGAGGGTGATGCCCGGCATGACCGTGATCTCACCCTGTGACGCTACGCAGGTAAAGATCCTGACACAGAAAGCCATCCATGAGCTGAACGGCCCGGTGTATATCCGGTTTGGCAGGGAGCCGGTGCCCGATTTCACCAGCCCCGAAGAGCCACTGACCATTGGCCGGGTGCAGGTTTTACGGACCGGCAGGGACGTGACGCTGTTTGCTACCGGCCACATGGTCTGGGAAGCGCTCGAGGCAGCCAGGTTGCTGGCAGAAAAATCTGTGGATGCAGAGGTCATCAACATTCACACCGTCAAGCCGATGGACAGGGATGGAGTCCTTGCTTCCGTCAGAAAAACGGGAGCCTGCGTCACAGCCGAAGAGCACCAGGTAACAGGGGGCCTCGGCGGGGCGGTGGCTGAACTGCTGTGTTCCGGACACCCCGTTCCGCTGGAGATGATCGGCATGCCCGATTGTTTCGGCGAATCGGGAACCCCCGATGAGTTGCTTGAAAAATATGGAATGAAAGCGGTGAATATTGCAGAAGCAGCGCTGAAGGTGACCGGGAGAAAAAATTCCCGGTGACGGAGTCGCTAAATCATTCTCCTATGACGAAGAATTGTGGTGATTCCAATTAAAGCAATCCCTAATGCCAGCGCCCAAATTGCCACAGGGACACCTGGTGCACCCAGCCCACCTACAAGGCAGAAAGCCAGGTCCCCTAAATCACACCATTCCCCGATATAATTGTTGTATACGCAGCCATCACCGCCTTCGCCAGTGAGCCAGTACCACATTTCCCCGTCAGCAGCCACCACCGATACC